>JAFQFH010000058.1 GCA_017398685.1 Oscillospiraceae bacterium | reverse complement strand
CAGTCTCCGTCATAGTCGCAGTCATCGCAGAAATCCTCGGGCATGTCCAGATCGCATACCAGTTCTTCCAGATAGCTCAGCTCCTCGCTGATATCATCCAGAGCGCCTGCATGGTCCAGATTGCTCTCCTGAAGGTCCTCTATTTCGTGGGCCATGTCGGAGATCAGTTCGCAAAGAACGCCCCACAGCTTTCCTTCCTTGGACGCATTTTCAATATCAAGACCCTCTGCCAATCCCTTCAGGTATGCCGCCTTTTCAACAATAGTCATAGAAAAACCTCCTTTGTATTCTCCGCGCCCTTTACGGGGCGCGGTGTTTATTTTGGGGGAGCCTGTACAGCTCCCCCTGATTTTCAATGATGAAATAATTACTGCCTGTGCCTTATGCGCGGCTCAGGTACTCGCCGGTACGGGTGTCAACTCTGATCATCTCGCCGCGCTCAATGAACAGGGGAACCTTGATCTCAGCGCCGGTCTCGAGAGTGGCGGGCTTGGTTGCGTTGGTGGCGGTGTTGCCGGCAAAGCCGGGGTCAGTCTCAGTGACCTCAAGCTCCACGAAGAAGGGAGGCTCAACGTTGAAGACCTTGCCCTTGTAAGAGTAGATGGTGCACTCCATGTTTTCCTTGACGAACTTGAAGTTGTCGCCCAGCACGGAACCGTCAACAGGCTCCAGCTCGTAGGTCTCGGGGTTCATGAAGTAGTACAGGTTATCGTCTGCATAGCTGTACTCCATGGTGACGCGGTCAACGGTGGCGTTCTCGAACTTTGCGGTGGGGTTGAAGGAAGTTTCGGTGACGGCGCCGGTGATGACATTCTTCATCTTGGTGCGCACAAAGGCTGCGCCCTTGCCGGGCTTGACATGCTGGAACTCAACGACCTGCATGACCTGGCCGTCCATCTCAAAGGTAACGCCGTTTCTGAAATCGCCTGCTGTAATCATAAAAGGGTCCTCCCATAAAAATATACATATATAGCTAAGATATTTTACAGTATATATCAGCTTTTTGCAAGAGTTTTATTTATACTGCTAATTTTACAATACAATAAGCTCCTTGGGGAAGGTGGTGATGTTCTCGCAACCGCCATCCCTGAGCACGATAACGTCCTCAATGCGTACACCGAAGCGCCCGGGCAGGTATATTCCCGGCTCTGCGCTGACAACGGCGCCTGCGGGCAGAGGCTTATCATTTCTGGGATTGGCGTTGGGGCTTTCGTGAATGTCCAGACCCAGAGAGTGGCCGAAGCCGTGGCCGAAATGGGCGCCGTGGCCGGCTGCGGCGATAACATCACGGGCTGCCTTGTCCAGCTCCTGTCCGGTGATACCGGCTTTTGCTGCCTTTATAGCAGTGGTCTGGGCTTTCAAAACTGTCTCGTATACATTGACCATCTCCTCCGTGGGCTTGCCAAGGGCGAAGGTGCGGGTCATGTCAGAGCAGTAGCCCTCCTTGAGACAGCCAAAGTCGATGGTCACAAAGCCGCCTTCCTCAAGAAGTTCGTCTCCGGGTACGCCGTGGGGCATGCTGGTTTTGGCGCCGGCCACAACGATGGGGTCGAAAGAGCAACCCTCGCCGCCGAATTTCAGCATCCGGTATACAAGCTCCGCCGCCAGCTCCCGCTCACTGATGCCGGGCTTTATAAGGTGCATGGTCTCCATCAGCGCACGCTCGCTTATCTGCTGGGCGAGGCGCATGCACTCCACTTCCTCCTCGCTCTTTACGGCGCGAAGGGCCTGAAAAAGGCTCTGCGCGCTGACAAGCTCCCTTGCAAGGCACTGCTGCCAGCGGATAAACTCGGCATGGCTGAGCTTTTCCTCCTCCACGCCAAGCTTCTGGATCCCTGCCTTTTGCACAAGGCTGCGGACAGTTTCAAAAAGCCCCCGCTTTGCGTCAAAGAGCACTACCTCAGCCCAGCCGCCAACGGCTGCTGCCGCAGCCTCCACGTATCTGGAATCGGTTATCAGCCAGGCTTCGTCCCGGCTTAAAAGCACCGCCCCGTCGGTAAAGGGGAAGCCCAGAGCATAGCGCTGATCCTTCTCGTCCGTTATAAGAACGCCGTCCAGCCTGCGCTCTTTCAGTGCATCCTGTATCTTTTTTACATTGTTCATATTCCTGTCTCCTCCGGTGTAGGTCTTGGAAAGCTTACTATAAATACTGAGCCCTGGGGCTTGTTTTCACCCACGGCTATGCTGCCGCCGTGCTTTTGAACCGCGTCATGCACGATGCTCAGGCCCAGACCGCTGCCGCCCGCTTCCCTTGAGCGGGCCTTGTCAACCCTGTAAAATCGGGCGAAGATGTTGAGCCTGTCCTCTTCCGGGATGCCTATGCCCGTATCCTCCACTCTGAAACGGATATGGGACTCGTCCGCCTCCATGCGGAAAAGCACGCTGCCGCCCTCCACATTGTACTTGATGGCGTTTTCCATCAGGTTGAAAATTATCTGGAACATATCGTCCACCGTGGCCATGACCACGCAGCCGTCGGGCAGCTCCGTTTTCATCCTGACCTGCCGCTCACTGGCCAGAGGCCGCAGGAACACCAGCGCATCCAGCGCCACCTGCTTTACATCCACCGGCACAGGCACCACCTGCACGTCATCGTCAAAGCGGGCGAGGGTCAGAAGCTTTTCCGTTGTGCGCTGCAGGCGCTCGGCCTCCTGACCTATGTCCGTTACAAACTCGCGGATGGTGTCGCTGTCCATGTTCTCGCTTTGCACTATGGAGTCGGACAGCAGCCTTATGGAGGCGAGGGGTGTTTTCAGCTCGTGGGAGGCGTCGGACACAAAGCGCCGCCTCTGCTTTTCCGTGTCCTCAAGGCGCTCGGTGAGGATATTGAACTCATGGCCCAGCTCCGATATCTCGTCCTGTCCGCGGATGGACAGCCTGTGGCCGTAGTTGCCGGAGGCAACTATCCGCATGGACTGGACAAGCTCCTCTATCCTGCGCAAAAGCACGTCGGAAAAAATTGCGGTGCTCAAAACAGCGGCGATGGAGATGATAAGGGACAAGGCCCGTATCCTGCTTTGGATGTTGAGTATCATTTCCGCCTGCTTTGAATCGTATTCACTCAGATATACCGCGCCCACGGTCTTGCCCTGACTGTACATGGGTACGGCGCAGCTGCTTGTGAACGCGCCGCCTTCAAAGCTGGAGCGGAAAACCGTGTTGCCGTTCAGTGCCGTGTGAAGGGAGTCAATGTCTGTGAGGCTGCCGGGGCTTCCCTTGTCGTCATAGAGCACTACAGCGTCCGAATTCACAACAACAGTGCGCATATAGCCGCTTATGTCCAGCAGCAACAGTACATCATGGATGCTGTCCGCCGTGGGGGTCTCCAGTGAGGACAGGGAGGATGCCACTACCACGGTCTGGCTGGTGAGGGCGTTTTTCTTTTCCTCAAACACGCGGTCTCTTGAGGTGGAGATGGGGTAGGTGTTGAGTATAAGCAGCAAAAGCAGCAAGAGCGCGGTCATGAAGGCTATAAGCTTAAATCTTATACTGCGCATAAAACCCTCTCACTTACTCGGCAAAATAGTAGCCCACGCCCCACTTGGTCACAATATATCTGGGCTTGGCGCTGTCCAGCTCCAGCTTTTCACGGAGCCTTCTTATGTGTACATCAACGGTCCTTGTGTCGCCCTGATAGTCATAGCCCCACACCAGATCCAGAAGGTTCTCCCGGCTGTAGACCCTGCCGGGATTTTTCATCAGGAAGAGGATAAGGTCAAACTCCTTCATGGTCAGCTCTATGACCTCACCGCTTTTGGTCACTTTTCTTCGCTCCTCGTCCACGGTGATGTGGCCCCGGCTCAATACGGCGCTGCTGGGCCGGACAGGCGGAGCGGATATGGAGGCGCGCCTTAAAAGCGCACGCACCCTTGCCTTCAGCTCAAGGATATTGAAAGGTTTTGTCATATAGTCATCGGCGCCCGACTCAAAGCCCATAAGAAGGTCCGCGTCCTCGCTGCGGGCTGTGAGCATGATGATGGGCACAGTGGAAAAACCCCGTATCTCCTGACAGACCTCAAGCCCGTCCTTTCTGGGCATCATCAGGTCCAGAATGATAAGGTCGTAATTTTCGCTGCGGGCCATATTCAGCGCCTCTTCCCCGTCATAACAGGCGTCCACGCTGTAGCCCTCGTTCTCAAGGTTGAATTTTATCCCCTTTACAAGGAGCTTTTCGTCGTCTACAACCAGAATTTTCATTTCAGCTCTCCTGCGTAAATATAAGCAAGCATGTCCTCAAAGCCGGCTTCGCCTATGCCGTCTATTTCCAAAAGCTGACGTACATCGGTAAAGCCGCCGTTTTCCTGCCGGTAGCTTACTATCCTGCCGGCAATGAGCTCTCCCACATGGGGCAGCAGCGCCAGTTCCCTTTCAGATGCGCGGTTTATATCCACAGTGTCTCCGGGGATAAGGAAGATCCTCAGTTTTCCCGGCTCATCCTCACCCCGCATGATGTCCGGGGCCGGGATGTCCCTGCACAGCACGGTCCGGCTCGCGTCCTTAATTCTGTATACAGCCGCCACCGAGGGCAGAAAAAGCAGCAAAACAATGCTGAAAATTGCCAATTTAACGGGAAATTTCACCACAGCTCCCCCACATGAACCTATATCCAATTTATTTTTGTTGCATTTTTCAGCCACAAACATTATAATGGGCTGTACTCTGCATAACATATCTATTATAATATATCACACTCATAAATATTTCGGGAGCAGAAAATGAAAAAATTTAAATTTTTTCCCCTCCTTCTGATGCTCTCCCTGATTTTTGCCTGTGCTTCCCCTGCGGCACTGGCTCTGGAGGATCCCCAGACCCAGGCTCAGGCCATCGTGCTGGCAGACCTTGACACGGGAGAAATTGTCTATTCCAAAAATATGGAGCAGCAGCGCTCACCGGCCAGCCTTACAAAGATAATGACCGTGCTTCTGGCGCTGGAGGCGCTGGAAAATGAGCAGTGCAGCATGGAGGATATGATCACCGCCGGGGCTGACTGCCTTACCGGCATGAGCGAGGACAGCAGCACCTCCGGCATCATGCCCGGTGAACAGATGAGCTTCAGGGACCTTCTCCACTGTGCACTCATCCAGTCGGCAAATGAGTCCTGCAATATTCTGGCTACATATCTTTCCGGCAGCATCGGCGCTTTTGTTGAGAAAATGAACCAGAGGGCAGCGGAGCTGGGCTGTATCAACACCCGCTTTGTGGACCCCAACGGCCTTTCCAGCGAGAATATCACCACCGCCTACGACCTCTATCTCATAACCCGCGAGGCCATAAGCCACCCGGATTTCATGAGCATCTGCAACACCGTCTACCATGAGGTTCCGGCCACCAACATGTCCGCAATGCGCCAGATGTATAACTCCAACGCCCTCATAAGCCCCGGCTCCATCTACGGCAGCCACTATGTTTACGAGGGTGCGGCAGGTGTCAAGACCGGCTATACCCGCGCCGCAGGCTACTGCCTTATCTCCACGGCGGAGAGAAACGGCATAAACGCAGTGGCAGTGGTACTGGGCTGCGGCGGGCAGCTTAACACCGGCGAAGAGGAGTTTGGCAACTTTGTAGCCTCCATCCAGCTTTATGACTGGCTCTTTGGCAACTTCTCACACCGCACTATTCTCTCCTCGGCAGAGTTCTTTGAAAAGGTACAGGTGGCGCTGGCCGCAGGCGACGGCAGCGTTATCCTCCGTCCCGAGCGGGATGTGACCGTGCTTATCCCTAACGAAGTGTCCGATGACAGTATCAGCACCTCCGTCACCATATACGACGAAATGCTCACCGCGCCCATTGACGCAGGCACGGTTCTGGGCAAAGTGGTGGTCAGTATTGACGGAGAGGAGCAGGGCAGTATCAATCTTGTCAACAACTCCGCCGTTGAGCTTTCCAAGCTTGAGTTTATAAAGCTGAAGCTTGGCGAATTCTTCAGCAAGGGCTGGGTAATCACGCTTATCGTCATTGTGGCGGTGCTGCTTGTTGTATACCTTATCCTTGTCTCCCGCTACAGAGCGCTGCGCCGCCGTCATCTTCAGGAGCGGCGCCGGGCAGAGGAAATGCGCCGCCGCCAGCGGGCCGCACGGGAGTATCAAAAACGTATGGAACAGCGCCGCTACGAAGAGGAAGAGGAGTATGACTACGACTATGAGCTTCCCCAGCGCTATACCCGTCTGGATGCGGAGGAAAGACGCACGGACCCTGCTGATATAGACGAGCTTTTCAACCGCTACAGATACTGAGTGAATATGAATTTTTACACCCGGGAGCAGGGCGCTCCCGGGTGTAAATCAGACTGTCAAAGAACCGCCGTTTTCGCATATTGAAAACAGCGGTTCTTTGACAGCCTGATCTTCGCAGCTACAAGCGGTTTTTTATCGACAGAGGGAAGAGACGGTGCTATAATGTGTCGGTAATCTCTGAATGTGAGAGGAACAGCAAAATGGATACTGAATTTTTAAATGCTCTTGAAAAAGTGATGGAAGCGGCTGAGAGAGAGGCTGCCCAGCTTATCCTCCACGCAGGCGGTATCCTGGCCGAGAGCAAGACCGGAAACCGGGATGTGGTCACAGAGTACGACAGAAGGGTACAGGAGCTTGTCGTGCAGCGACTGCGGGAGTTTCTGCCCGATGCCGGCTTTGTCAAGGAAGAGAGTGATGCCCACGATGCGCTCAACGGTGAGCATGTTTTCATCATCGACCCGATAGACGGCACCATGAACTTTGTCCACCATTTCCACCACAGCGCCATATCCGTGGCCTATGCAAGCCGCGGAGAGCTGCTGGCTGGCTGCGTGTACAATCCCTATCTCGACGAAATGTTCTCTGCCATTAAAGGTCA
This sequence comes from Oscillospiraceae bacterium, assembly GCA_017398685.1. Taxonomy (GTDB): domain Bacteria; phylum Bacillota; class Clostridia; order Oscillospirales; family Oscillospiraceae; genus Limivicinus. Next base: position 4,776 of record JAFQFH010000058.1, on the reverse strand, counting down.
GGGTGCATTTTTGAACGGCCGTCCTATCCATGCGGATACGGCGCCCTTGAGGGAGACTTTTTTCTGCTTTGGCACCTCTCCATATTACCCGGAGCTTACAGATGAGACTTTCAGACTGGCCCGCATCGCCTTCGGTGCCTCTCTGGATCTTCGCCGCACTGCATCGGCGGCGCTGGATCTGTGTTATGTGGCGGCAGGCAGAGTGGGGCTTTTCTTTGAAATAAGACTCAATCTGTGGGATTATGCGGCCGGTATACTCATTGCTGAGGAGGCGGGCAGCAAGGTGTGCACCCTGGATGGCGGAGCTGTGCCTGTGTCGTTGGAAAAGTCGTCCATAGTGGCCGGTGGCAGACAGGCCCTTGAGGACTTTATGGAACTTATCGGAAAGGAAGTCGGCTGATGGAGCTTGGATTGCCCGGCAGGGCTGCCCCCGTTATAGTAAAAGAGCAAGTCACTTCCACAAACAGCGTTCTCAAGGAACTGGCCATAGAGGGCGCGGCTGAGGGCAGCGTGCTCATAGCCCTCCGGCAGACCGGCGGCAGAGGCCGCATGGGGCGAAGCTTTCTCTCTCCGCCGGGAGGGATTTATCTCTCCATGCTGCTCAGCCCCCGCTGCTCCCCTGAAGCAAGTCTCTCCCTGACACCCTGTGCTGCCGTGGCGGTGCAAAGAGCCATAGCAAGGCTCTCAGATGTGCAGGCGGATATAAAATGGCCCAACGACCTGCTCGTAGAGAGCAAAAAGGTCTGCGGCATACTCTGCGAATCCGTATTTTATCAGGGACAGCAGAAACTTATCGTCGGTGTGGGGCTGAACGTGAACACCCCGCCGGAGGCCTTCACAGGGGAGCTTTCAGCCATTGCAGGCTCTCTTTTCTCTGTCACGGGCAAAAAAATCTCCAGTCAGAAAGCCGCCGAAGCGTTGATAGAGGAACTTGACCGGATGTACGCAGACTGGCAGAATGACCATCGCTGCTGCCTTGAGGAATACAAACGCAGCTGCATAAATCTCAAGCGACCGGTGCTCCTCATCCGTGGGGAGGAAAAAATAAAGGCCTATGCCGAAGGCATAGACGATAATTACGCGCTCATGGTCCGCCATGAAAACGGAGAGCATGAAGCTATAAAAATGGGCGAAGTGAGCCTGAGAAACATGTAAAAGGACTTGGGAAAAATCCCAAGTCCTTTATGCTTTATTCAACGCTTATCATGTAGTAGTACACAGGCTGTCCGCCGTTTACCACGCTCACTTCTGTGTCGGGGAAACAGCCCACAATAGTTTCGGCTGCGCTGTTTGCTGCCTCCTGAGTTACTTCTTCACCGTAATAGACAGTGATGTACTCGGGAGAAAACTCATCAAAGGCCCAGCTGAGCTCCTTGAAGAGGGTCTTTATGTTGCTGTAGCTGCCAAGGAGAGCGCCGTCCAGCAAGGCCAGATACTCGCCTGCGTGGATGCTGTGTCCGTCAAAGTCGGAATCGCGGGCGGCGTAGGTGACCATTGCGGTGTGTACCTGAGACATGGCCGCCTTCATATCCTCCACAAGCTGCTCCTCGCTTTCGCCGGGGTTGAAGTTCAAAAGGGCGGAGATGCCCTGAGGTACGGTCTTTGTGGGCATGACCACAACGCGCTTTTCCGTCAGGGGAATGCACTGCTCGGCGGCCATGATTATGTTTTTGTTGTTGGGGAAGACAAATACGGTGGATGCGGGGGTACGGTTTATCTCGCGCAGAAGATCGTCGGTGGAGGGGTTCATGGTCTGACCGCCGGTCACTATACCGTCAGCGCCCAGCTCCCGGAAAAGGGAGGCCATGCCGTCACCGGCACACACGGTCACAATACCGTAGTCCTTCTCGGGCTCTGCCACGAAGTCCCCGTCGGCCTGAGCCTCCAGCTCCTTCTCGATCTTCTCCAGATCGTCGCCGCTCTGGGGCTTTCTGCCTGCCATGAGATCCTCGTACTGGGTACGCATATTCTCTATCTTTGCCAGCTCCAGTGTGCCGTACTTCTGACCCTCGGTGAGAGCGTCACCGGGGATGTTGGTGTGTACGTGCACCTTGAAGCTCTCATCGTCCTCGCCGATGACAAGGCTGTCACCGATGGAATTGAGGTAGGCCCTGTAGGGTTCAAGATTCACGTCGGGCTTGCTCTTGCGGATGATATAGACGGTGTCAAAGGCGTAGGTGATCTCATCCTCGGAAAAGGCCGCAAAGTCAGCCTCTGCGCTCTCCTCTATCTTCAGTTCCTCGGTGGGGGCTATGGCCTCACCGCGAAGAGAGGCCAGCATGGCCTCGATGATGAGCATATAGCCCTTGCCGCCTGCGTCCACAACGCCGGCCTTTTTCAGCACAGGGTTGAGATTTATGGTGTTTTCCAGCGCCTCGTTGCCGGCTTCAATGGCGCAGAGAAAAGTGTTTTCAAGGTTTGCACCCGCTCCGGCGGCCTCAACGGCAGAGGCGCAGGCCAGACGGGAAACTGTAAGAATGGTGCCCTCGGCAGGCTTCATAACGGCCTTGTAAGCGGCCTCGACGCCTTCGGCCATGGCTGCGGCAAACTGGTTTGCATCGGCAACCTCAAGACCCTTGAGCTTTTTGGCGATGCCCCTGAAAAGAAGGGACAGAATAACGCCGGAGTTGCCTCTGGCTCCGCGAAGAAGGGCGGAGGCCACACAGTCGGCAGTCTTGTCCAGCCGGTCAAAGCTTTTTTTTCTGAGCTCAGTACCTGCGTTGTTGAGGGTAAGGCCCATGTTGGTGCCGGTGTCGCCGTCGGGGACGGGGAACACGTTCAGCTCGTTTACAAGCTGAATATTTGCATGAAGCGCCGCCTCTGCGCAAAGGACCATGTCCCTGAACGCTGCGGCATCAATAAACTCTCTCAAAGTAAAATACCTCTCAGCCGATGATTGTATCTATATAGACATCCACGCTCTTTACAGGGACGCCGGTGGCTTTGTCCAGTTTGTACTTGACTTCCTTTATAATACTGCGGCAGACGGCGCTGATGTTCACGCCCTGATCCACGCCGATGTGCAGCTCCAGGGAAACAGTCTCATCATCGTTCATGTGGGCCACAACGCCCTTGGACATGGATTCCCTTCTGAGAAGCTGCCAGGGGCCGCCATCCCTGCTGCATGTGACCATGCCTTTTACGCCAAAGCAGCTGGTAGCTGCATCTCCTGCAAGATTGGCAAAGACCTCGCTGGTGATGCTGATAGTTCCTGAGTTGTTTCTGAGTGTCACCATAGTATACGAGCTCCTTTCAGATTTTCCGCCCTGTCCCGAAAAATGGGCGCAAAGCAGACTGTATAAGTATAATACAACATTTAAAAATTCTCAAGTATTTTTTTGCTTTGAGGTTTTCGGATGCGCTTTCGCAAAATCTGTCGTGCGAAAATTTAATATCCCCATGAAAAAAACTAATTTTTCCTGTCTGAAACTGTTTACATTTTGTCAGAAAAATGTTAGACTGTCTTTGTCCGTGTATCAGGGCGCGGATGAAATATGCAATTTTTTTAATGGAGATGAAAATAGACATGAGACACTTCAAAACTATGGACGGTAACAACGCAGCCGCCCATGTATCCTACGCGTTTACCGAAGTCGCAGCTATCTACCCCATCACTCCCTCCAGCCCCATGGCCGACTATGTTGACCAGTGGTCCGCTGCCGGAAGAAAGAACGTTTTCGGTTCTACCGTAAAGGTTCAGGAGATGCAGTCTGAGGCCGGTGCTGCCGGTTCCGTTCACGGCTCTCTCAACGCCGGTGCTCTCACCACCACCTACACCGCTTCCCAGGGTCTTCTTCTGATGGTCCCCAACATGTACAAGATCGCAGGCGAGCTTCTGCCCGGTGTCTTCCATGTCACCGCCCGTGCACTGGCCAGCCACACCCTGAGCATCTTCGGCGACCACAGCGACGTTATGGCCTGCCGCCAGACCGGCTTTGCCATGCTGGCTGAGACCAACGTTCAGGAAGTCATGGACCTGAGCCCTGTTGCTCACCTTGCAGCCATCAAGGGCCGCGTTCCCTTCCTCAACTTCTTCGACGGTTTCCGCACCTCTCACGAGCTGCAGAAGATCGAAGTCTGGGATTATGAAGACCTGGCAGACATGGTCGATATGGACGCTGTTGCCGCATTCCGCGCACGCGCCCTCAATCCCCATCATCCCACCATGCGCGGCTCCCACGAGAACGGCGACATCTTCTTCCAGAACCGCGAAGCTTCCAACAAGTACTACGAGGCAGTTCCCGCAATAGTCGAAGAGTACATGGGCAAGGTCAACGCCAAGCTCGGTACCGACTACCAGCTGTTCAACTACTACGGCGCACCCGATGCAGAGCGCGTCATCGTAGCCATGGGCTCCATCTGCGACGTTGCAGAGGAAGTCATTGACTACCTGGTAGCACAGGGTGAGAAGGTCGGCCTTGTAAAGGTCCGCCTGTTCCGTCCCTTCTGCCCCGAGAAGCTCATCGCAGCCATCCCCGCAACCGCAAAGAAGATCGCAGTCCTCGACCGCACCAAGGAGCCCGGCGCACAGGGCGAGCCTCTCTACCTCGACGTTGTCACCGCTCTGGCCAACGCAGGCAAGAACGACGTTGCCGTCATCGGCGGCCGTTACGGTCTCGGCTCCAAGGATACTCCTCCCGCCTCCATCTTCGCTGTCTACAACGAGCTGACCAAGGCTGAGATGAAGCGCCAGTTCACCGTCGGCATCAAGGATGACGTCACCTTCATGTCCCTTGATGAGGTTCCCGCACCTGCAACCGCAGCAGAAGGCACCAT
>JAFQFH010000057.1 GCA_017398685.1 Oscillospiraceae bacterium | reverse complement strand
TAAATCTCCGTGGCTGTTCCACATCAACGCCGGCTCCTGCAACGGCTGCGACATAGAGCTGGTCAGCGTTCTCACCCCCCGCTACGACGCTGAGCGTCTGGGCTTCAAGCTCACCGGCACTCCCCGTCACGCTGACATCGTGGTCGTCACCGGCCCTGTCACCAGCCAGTCCCTGCCCAGAGTCCTCAGAGCCATTTCCCAGGTTCCCGAACCCAGGTGCATAGTGACCATGGGTTCCTGCCCCCAGTCCGGCAACGTGTTCCGCGGCAGCTACTCTGTAGCAGGCCCCCTGAGCAAGTATGTTCACGTTGACGTTGACGTGGCAGGCTGTGCACCCAAGCCCGAAGCCGTTATTGACGGTCTCGCTCTTGCTACCCAAATTCTCAAGGAAAAGAGGGCAAAGAAATAATGGATCTGCCGTTTGTTAAAGAGGCCATAAGCCAGCTTTTCAGCAAGACCAGCTGCGCAATGTATCCCGCCGTCCCCAGCGAAGCCGCTCCCGGCTACCGCGGCAGGATAGTCTACCATCCCGACAGATGCATAGCCTGCGGCATGTGTGAGCGCGTCTGCTCCGGCAACGCCATCACCCGCACCGTGGAAAAGGTGGAAGAGGGCGACAAGATCACCCTTACCTTCAACCTTGGCTCCTGCACCTTCTGCGCCACCTGTGCAGACTTCTGCTCCAAGGACGCTATCGAGCTCACCGGCGACTACCACATGGTAGCCACCAAGGAAGAGGACCTTCTGGTCAGCGGTACCTTCATCAAGAAGCCCCCTGTGAAGAAGGCTCCCGCAGCAGCCCCCAAGGCCGATGCCGCCGCAAAGCCCGGCACCGAGCCCGACGCCCCCGGCTGCTCCATCGCTCCCAGAGATGACGGCAAGCCCGTGTGCGACAAGACCAAGTGCGTCTACTGCACCCTCTGCGCCAAGAAGTGCCCCCAGGGTGCCATCGAGGTTGACCGTGCAGAAAAGACCTGGTCCTGCGACTACGAAGCCTGCGTTGCCTGCGGCGTCTGCGCCACCGTTTGCCCCAAGAAGGCAATCGAGATGTAATCTCACAAAAAGCAATGAAAAACAGTTCCCCATAGGGGAACTGTTTTTTTGTTATTTCGCTTTGTCCCTTGTCGCCTCAAAAAACTTGAAGCTCTTAGGGCAATATAGTATAATAATATTTACTGCTTTGAAAGGGAAAGAAAGAGATGCTTTTCAATTCGTATATTTTTATGTTCATATTCTTGCCTCTTTGTCTGGCGGGTTACTTCCTGCTGAACAGATTTGGCCTTAAAAAGCTGGCTCTTGCCTTCCTTTTCGGCATGTCTCTCTGGTTTTACGGCTACTTCAATACAAGCTACCTTGCCATAATCTGCGTCAGCATCGTGGTAAACTATCTTTTTTATCTGCTTTCAAGGCGAGTTGCGGGGGAAAAGGCAAAAAAGTACCTGAAATGGCTGGCCGTACTCACAAACCTTGGCATTCTCTTTTATTTCAAATACTTTGATTTCTTCCTTGCAAATCTCAACGCTGTCTTTTCCACAGATTTCGTGCTCAGGAACATACTGCTCCCTCTCGGCATCAGTTTTTTCACCTTTCAGCAGCTCTCCTTCGTCATCGACGCTTTCAAAGGCGAGGTACCCGAGTATGATTTTCTCAGCTATGCCTGCTTTGTCAGCTTCTTCCCCCAGCTTATCGCCGGCCCCATCGTCACCCATGACGAGCTGGTGCCGCAGCTGATGGATGAGAAAAACAAGCGCTTCAACTATGCAAACTTCGCCCCCGGCCTTTACATTTTTGCCATCGGCATGGCGAAAAAGGTGCTGCTGGCGGACACTTTGGGCACGCTTGTGGATTATTGCTTTGCCGCCGTTTCCGGTTTTGATTATGAGCAGATAAACTCTGCCGGTGCGTGGATTGCCGCTGTAGCCTTCACCTTGCAGCTTTATTTCGACTTCTCCGGCTACAGTGACATGGCCATCGGCATAGGGAAAATGTTCAACGTGGATATTCCCGGCAACTTCAATTCACCCTACAAGGCCCTCTCCATTGTGGACTTCTGGAAGCGCTGGCATCTGACACTGACCCGCTTTTTCACAAAATATGTCTACATCCCCCTTGGTGGTAACCGCAAGGGAAGGCTGCGCACCTATGTGAACATCATGCTGGTGTTCTTTCTCAGTGGGCTATGGCACGGGGCCAACTGGACCTTTGTGGTCTGGGGCTTGATGCACGGCGTGGGCAACTGCCTTACCCGTATGTTCAAAAACTTCTGGAACAAGCTGCCCAAAGTTTTTGCCTGGCTTTTCACTTTTGTATATGTGGTTATTGCCTACGTTTTCTTCCGGGCCGACAAGCTGCGTCAGGGCTGGTTTATAATCTCAAGAATGCTGCGCATCTCTGCCGGCACGGTACATAAGGACATAATTGCCAGCTTCTCCCAGCCGGAGCTGGGGCTTATCTCCTCGGCCCTCGGCGGCCTTGGCATTGCTCAGCCGGGGCTGGTGCTGCTTTTGCTGTTTCTGGGAATGTGTCTTTTTATCGCAGTATTTACAAAAAATTCTGCCGAGCGACTGGCGGGCTTTTCTTTTGGTGTAAAAGAGAGTCTTGTGAGCGCAGCGCTTCTTGTATGGTGCATTTTCTCCTTTGCGGGTGTAAGCACCTTCTTGTACTTTAATTTTTAGGAGGCATGGCAATGAATGCAAAAAAATGGCTTATTTCCACCCTTGCCCTGCTTCTGGCAGCCCTTGCGCTCATGGGCGCACTCACAATAACAATAGACCCCTATTTTCACTACCACGCACCCATAAAGGGGCTGGCCTATGAGCTTTCCGACACAAGGCAGCGCTACATAAACGACGGTATCAGCAAGCATTTTGAATATGATGCCATGCTCACCGGCACCTCCATGATGGAAAATTCCCGCGTCTCCACCTTTGAGGAGCTTTTTGACGTGACGGCTGTGAAGGTGCCCTATGAGGGTTCCAGCATGAAGGAGACAGATCAGAACCTGCGCCGGGCAATCGCTGCAAATCCGGATTTGAAAATGGTCTTCCGTTCCATTGACTATTTCATAATCATCCTTGAAAAGGATGAGCAGCTCTATCCCGAGGAGCTCTATCCCTATTATCTCTATGACGAAAACCCCTTCAACGATGTAAGCTACGTTTTCAACAAAACCGTCCTTCTGGAAAATACCTTGCCGGTTATCTCCCGCAGCATCCGGGGCGAGGCCATGACCGATTTTGACGATTACAGCCTCATGCCCGCAGAGCAGTTCGGCATCAAAGCACCGGAAGACTTTGCGCCAATCAATCCGGACAATCGCGGTGCCTCCCCTGAACAGCTGGAAAAAACCGCCGGCAATATCCTCCAGAACGTGCGCCAGACCGCGCTGGATAATCCTCAGATAGAATTTTACTATGTTATCTCGCCCTACAGTCTGGTGTACTGGAACAGACTTCGCGCCGCCGGTACCGTGGACGAGCATCTGGACGTGGAGCAGAAGGCCGCCGAGCTTCTTGTTGACCTTGAAAACGTCCACCTTTTCTCATTCTACGACTGTCCCGAGATCATAGGCAATCTGGAGCTGTACATGGACGAGTGCCACTACAACGCCGATGTGCTTGACATGATATTTGAGTACATGGCAAAGGGTGAGCACCGACTCACAGAGGACAACTATGTGGAGACCTTTGACCGGGCCAGAAAGCTTTTCAAAGAGGGCGAGCTGGCCGCGCTGATACAGTGAGGAACACATCATGACACTTGACGAAAAAAGCCTTGAAATACGAAAGCTCGCCTTTGAGCTGACAAAAAACACCGGCCTGTCCTGCGCTGAAGAACAGCTTATTTTTGCCGAAACGCTGGCGGCGCTCTATCACGCGGTGCTGAATGTACGCGCCGGTGAGCCTGACTGGGCAGAACGTGACCGGCTTGTTAGCTGCTCTTCCGCCCTCGCCTGCCACGCGGCAGCACTGGCTGTAGAGGGATTTTTCCCCGGTAAGCGGCTCTCTGAGCTTTTCGCTGAGAATCCGGAGTCTCTGTCCGGTGTGGACGGCTCTGCCTCCGTCCCCGGTGAAAACCTCCGTATGGCGGTGGACTGCGCCCTTGAGTCCCGCAGCAACATCAAAATTTACAGGACTTTTGTGCTCATAGACCAAAAAGACTGTCTCAGCGGCGCACTCTGGGAAAACGCCATAAGAGCCAGTGAGAATATGCTGGAGGATCTGACGGTGATACTCTGCCGCCCCTCAGCGCACATTCTCTCCGGGGCCGATAATATCTGCGCCAAATTCTCCGCCTTTGGTTTTGATACCTTCTCTGTGGCTGGTAATGTGCCTGCCGCCGTGGCGGTGGCTTTGCAGCTGCCCCGCCGCAGCACAAAGCCCCTTTTTATCTGCTGCGACTGCTGAGAAGGGGAAAAAATAACAGCGTCTTTCGACGCTGTTACAAAGCCTTATTTCAGTTTCCCTTGATAAACTGTTCGTATTCCAAGGGAGAATATCCAAGAGATTTATAGAGTTTTTTGGCCCTTGAGTTGTCGTGCTCCGTTTCAAGGCGGTATCTGGCGGCGGGGATGTTTTCCTCAAGCCACTTGAAGAAGATGTGCGCCGCCCCTTTGCCCTGAAACTGAGGCAACACATAAAGCTCCTCTATCCACGTGCAAAGTCCCCCGGCCTCTCTGCTGTAGCTGAGGCTCAAAAGGGCATAGCCTGCGGTTTTACCGGCACATTCCAGAATATACGCCCGGGCATAGTCCTCAGAGCGCATAAGCTCGGCAAAGCAGCTTTCATGGTACTTTTCCGGGATATCGTGCAGCACCGCAGACGATGCGTAAAATTCCCGGCTCATGCTGAGGAAGGCTTCTTTATCCTTATTCTCTATCTTTCTTATCTTAAAATCACTGCTCATTTAATTTAAGACTCTCTTCTTCAAATACTCTGTTTTTCTTCTCCCAGCGGGACATGAAGCCTATGGGCGTGCGCACTTTTTCAAAGCTATAGCCCCGGAAGGCGGCGTAAAAAGCCTCCTCTTCCCGGAGGCAGCGGAGAGAAAGCTCCGGGAAATCCTCATCGGCACAATGTGCCGCCAGCTCAAGCCAGCTTCTTTCAAGCTCATCGCGCCTTTGATAAAACTCATCCGGCAGCTTCTTCCCCAGAAGGCTGCGGCGGAAACGCTCCTGAGCGCGCCAGTAAAGCTCCGCCTTGTCCTCCCCCGGCGCATATACCGGCGGCACACGTTTGCTGCCGAAAATCCAGGGCTTATAGAGGGACACGCAGGGTGCGGAGGAGCCTGTGAGCCAGAGGAGAGTTCTTTTTTCCGAAAGCTCCGCCACCATACTGGAGGTGCTGTGATCGCCCACGAGTCCGCCATAGTGCATACAGGGGCTGGATACGCTGCCTTGGGCAAAGGGCGCGTCCACTCCGTCGTCGTGGCGGCGAAGAGCTGAGATCATGTCCCCGACGGTTTCAGCGGCGCCGAGGCATTCCTGGGTCTGCTGACGGCGGCGTTTGGCGGCGGAAAAGGTGGAATACACGATTTCCGTGTACTTTTTTGCAAAGTCGCAGGGCTTGCCGCTGTAGGCGTCAGCATCGCTTCCAAGGGAGAGTCTGTTTGAAATGCTGGCTCGCTCAGACTTTTTCCATGCCCAGTTTTTCCCCGCCGTCTCAAGGATATATACTTCGCCCCTGTCCATTATGAGAAAGGCGTTATCGTAATAAAAATCGTGGTCATAGCCGCAGTTGCCGCCCTGACCGTAGCTTTCAAGAAGGCTGATGATAAGCTCAAGCGCTTCCTTTGCAGAAGCGGTCCGCTCCAGTGCAAGGCGCACAAGGTCCATGCCTGTCAGCGCTTCTTTGCCGTAGCTGCCCTTTGTGAACACAGCCTCATTGCCGATGCACACGCCGCAGTCGTTCACGCCCATCTCCGCACCCCACATCCATCTGGGGCGGCTGAGAAGCACCGCGTGGGTCTGGGGCACCTTGTCCACGCTGATATATGTGAGCTTCTCCATAGCCTTCGTCTCATGGGGCGTGGGTCTTTTGCTTTCAAATGTAAGGTGCATGTCCGTCATGAAGTGCAAAAGGGAGTCCCTGTACTCCAGCACCTGCACCTCGTTTGGGCTGCGGTCGCTGTTTTTGGCAAAAAATGCCCGGCCGCCGTTGACAAAACCCAGTGTATCACACATATTTCATGCCCCTCTCGTGAAACTTATCAATTTGATTATAGCATAATCCTTCTTTCAGTAAAAGATTTAAAACAGGAAAGGCACGGTATATATGAATATCTGCCCTTACTGCGGCGCATCTTACAGTCCGGGCGAGTCCCGCTGTCCCCGCTGCCGCAACACTCTGCAAATTATAAAAACCCAAAGTGTCACTGTCACGCTCTCCCGCAAGGAGGCAAGGCGTGGCTGCGTGCGCTCGCTGCGCTATCCCGGCGCACCACGGCCCATCCGGGTACATATGCCTGAAAAGCTCTATGACGGGGCAGAGCTTTTTCTTGAAAATGTCAGCTTTCTCACCGGCGAGGGTGATGCAGTAAAGGGAAGGCTTTTGCTGAATATCCGCGTCAAAAAGCCAAAAATACTGCCTTTTTTTGCTGCTTTATTTCTTATAGCCGCCCTTGCATGCGGGGCTTTGCTGCTTTTTGAGGCTGAGCTTCCCCCGGCGCTGAGCGCTGTTGCGGATATTTTCGCAAAGCCTGCGCCCGCGCCGGAGCCTACGCCTGTTCCCACAGCGGCCCTCGCGCCTGCCCCTACTCCCGAACCCACGCCCTATGTACCTCCTCTGCGGCCCATGCAGCAGCAGGCCGCCACCCTTATCCCCAATTTTGAGCTGCGCTACTTTCTCATGGAGCTAAACGACAGGCTTTTGGAGAATTTCTGCGCCCTTTACACCGCTGTTGATAATTTTGAAAACGAGTGTCATTTCCCCCAGAGTCTCAACAGGGACGAGCTTGCAAATCTCATGCTGCTTTTAAGCTATGAGTGCCCGGAGCTTTTGCAGTTTTCCTCCGCCACGGAGATGAGCTATCTGGTGGATGAGGACGGCACCGTACTGTCCGTGGTACTGGATTTGTGCCTGACCCCGGAGGAACGCAGCCGTCAGTATCAGCAGTGCGCCCGGGTGGCAAGAGAGCTTGCCATGCAGTCTGCGGGCATGACGGAGTACGAAAAGGAGCTTTTTGCCTACGAGTATCTGGCAAATAACTGCTTTTATGATTTCGACGCACAGTGGTCGGCCTCGGCCTACGGTGCGCTGGTGGAAGGCCACGCCAAGTGCGACGGCATAAGCCTTGGCATGAAATGGCTCTGCGAGGAGATGGGTATTTCATGCATGGTCATCGCCGGAAAGCACCCTGAGCAGGAGGTGGGCCACGCCTGGAACGTGGTGTGCATAGACGGCACCTACTACGACCTTGACGTTACAAACGACGTAAACTCCACCGAGCGCAGTATGCGCTATTACGGGGCTTTGAACGTGTCCCGCCACTGGATACGGGACAAGTACCCGGACAAGATGTCCTTCGCTGGCTTTATCATACTCCCCGGCAGCGAGAGCATGGACATGAGCTACCATGTTCTGAACGGCTCTTTTGTCCCCCGGGGTCAGAGTGCTGAGAATGTGCTCTTTGCCCAGCTGGACGCCATGGCAGAGCCGGAGCCCGTGTACGTGCAGTTTGAGTCGGCAGCGGAGTATCAGGCCTTTATCCACAATATAAACGACATCATGTCCCGCTGGGACGGCCTTTCCCGCGGCAGCTTCAACTTCTCTCTTTCCCATCTGGACGAATTTCAGGTCTGCTGCGTGACGGTGAACTTTATATGAAGAAAAAACACCTTATTCCATTGATAATAGCGGTCATTCTGCTTACAGTCGTTTTTTCTTATATCCGGGCGCACAGTTTCACCGTTCACAAGTGGTCATCATACCCGGAAAACAGGACTAAAATCATTGCCGATTTTTTAAACGATTATGAACTCGTTGGAATGTCAAAAAAGGAAGTCATCGAACTTCTGGGGAAAAGCGACAACGGTGCAGGATATTTTAATCTGGAAAATCGGCTCGTTTATTATCTCGGGCCGGAGCGGGGACTCATCAGCATTGACAGTGAGTGGCTTGTGATTGATTTCCGTGATGGCCTTGTTTCAGAGTACTTTTTGACAACAGATTGAATTTTGCGTAAAATGGTTTTTCCGCATACACACCCACTGCCAACTCCTGTTGGCGGTGGGATTTTTAAAGGCTTCCCCTTGAGGGGAAGCTGGCTGCCGCAGGCTGACTGATGAGGTGTTAAAAATTTTTTCTAAACACCTCATCCGCCTCGCAAGCTCGGCACCTGGAGGTGAATTGCCCTGAAAGGGCAAGAGAAGCTGGCCTGGGCCATCCCCTCAAGGGGAAGGCTTTGAACCGCTGCCCGGGCCTACTCATAGGTATAGCCTTTTTATAGAGCCGCAGACATAGTCCGTGATTTTCTATCGGCAAAAATGTGGCTGCTGCAAAACCTGCAACAGCCACATTGATTTCACTGCTTTGCTTTTTTGTCCGTGAGCTTTGTCTTTTTCCCGTCGGGGGTCTGGACATAGGTATTTTCCAGCACCTCGATAAAGCCCTTGCGCCACTCGCTTATATACTCCTTGCGAAGTGCGTCCCGCTCCTGAATTTCCTCGGCAGTAAGCTCCCGCTCTTTGGCCAGCTTCGCAAGCTCATTTATTCTTTGAAGTTTTGTGTTTTCCATATTTTTACCTCAAATTTTATGATTCAATAGTACCCAGCTCGTCCAGCGTAAGCTCGAAGGCGGGGATGAAATGTTCAAGAAAATAGGCCACTTCCGGCATGGGGCTTTCTTCCAGAAGCTTTCTTGTCTGCTTCTCGGCGGAGATAAACTCGTCATTTCCGGCCCTGCGCTCTTCAATGCACTTTATATAGGCGGAGAGCTTGTCGGCGGCCTTCACTATGTCGTGCAGCCGCTTTTCCGTCTCCCCGGTCATGATAGGCTCATAGGCTCCCCGAAGCTCTTTCGGCAGGGTGTCCATCAGCTTTTCACAGGCCAGTCTCTCCACTTCCCTGTAGGCCTGCTGTATGCTGCGGCTGTGGTACTTTATGGGCGTGGGCAGATCCCCTGTGAGTATCTCGGAGCAGTCGTGGAAAAGGGCCACGGCGGCGCACTCGTTGGGGTCGCAGTCAGTGCCGAAGATGTCCCGGCGGATAACACCCAGCGCGTGGGCTATGACGGCGGTCATATGGCTGTGCTCCTGTATATTTTCCGGCAGCGCGTTTCTCATAAGGCTCCATCGGCCAATGTAGCGCATACGGGAGATATAGGCAAAAAAGTTTTCGGACATGATGATCTCCTGTGATATTTTTCCCCTGCATTTTAGCACGCTTTTCCACACATTTCAATGCCGCAGGAAAAACTGTGCAAAAGTATTGCAATTTCAGTATTCTGGTGATAAAATTCCGTTTTGTGCTGAAATATCAAAATGTTAAGTCTGTGCATGCAAGGAGCTGCAAACAATGGATAAACTGAGAAACGTTGCAATAATTGCCCACGTTGACCACGGCAAGACCACGCTGGTGGACGAGCTTTTGAAGCAGTCGGGCGTATACCGTGAAAATCAGGAAGTGGTTGACCGCGTGATGGACTCCAATGACCTGGAGCGCGAGCGCGGCATCACCATCATGGCAAAAAACACCGCCGTGTGGTACGGCGACACCAAGATAAACATAGTGGACACTCCGGGCCACGCCGACTTTGGCGGCGAGGTGGAGCGTATCCTCAAGATGGTCAACGGCGTTATACTGCTGGTTGACGCAGCCGAAGGCCCCATGCCCCAGACCCGCTTCGTCCTCAGCCACGCCCTTGAGCTGGGTCACAGGGTCATCGTGGTGGTCAACAAGATAGACCGCCCCGACCAGCGCATCCACGAGGTCATTGACGAGGTGCTGGAGCTTCTCATGGACCTGAACGCCACCGACGAACAGCTGGACTCCCCCATGCTCTTCTGCTCCGGCAGACAGGGTACCGCCAGCTACTCCCCCGATGCGGTTGGCACCGACCTTGAGCCTCTTTTCAAAACCATTATCGACTATATCCCCGCCCCCTCCACCGATACCGAGGCCCCCTTCCAGATGCTGGTGAGCAGCATTGACTACAACGAGTACGTGGGCCGCATCGCCATCGGCCGCATCGAACGTGGCATCATAAAGCAGAACGAAGAGATCGAAGTCTGCAATTACCATGACAATGGTGAGAGCGGACACAAGGCCAAGGCCGTCTCTCTCTACCAGTTTGACGGACTCAACCGTGTCCCCGTCACCGAGGCTACCGCAGGCAACATTATCGCTATGAGCGGTATCGGCGAGATCAGCATAGGCGACACCATATGCGCCCGCGGCTTTGCCGAGCCTCTGCCCTTCGTGAAGATAGGCGCTCCCACCGTGGAGATGACCTTCTCCGTCAACGACAGCCCCTTTGCAGGCAAGGAGGGCAAGTTTGTCACCTCCCGCCAGATAAGGGATCGCCTCTTCCGCGAAACTCTCAAGGACGTTTCCCTGCGTGTTTCCGACGTGGAAGACAGCACTGACAGCTACAATGTTGCCGGTCGCGGCGAGATGAGCCTTTCCATCCTCATTGAGACCATGCGCCGTGAAGGCTACGAGTTTCAGGTCTCCCCCGCCCGCGTGCTGTACAAAGAGATCGACGGCAAGCGCTGCGAGCCTATAGAGCGCGTGGTTGTGGACGTGCCTCAGGAGTACATGGGCTCTGTCATGGAGAAGCTGGGCGCACGCAAGGGCGAATTTCTTGAGATGACCCCCGTGGGCAGCCGCATGAAGCTTGAGTTTCTGGTGCCTTCCCGTGGTCTTTTCGGCTACCGCAACGAATTTTTGACCGACACCAAGGGCGAGGGCATCCTTGCCAGCGTCTTTGAGCGCTATGAGCCCTTCAAGGGCGAGATAAGCCGCCGTTCTTCCGGCTCCCTCATCGCCCACGAAACCGGCGAGGCCGTGGCCTACGGTATCTGGAACGCACAGGAGCGCGGCGCCATGTTCATCACCCCCGGCACCAAGGTCTACGCCGGCATGGTTGTGGGCGTCTGCCCCAAGAACGAAGACGTGTCCGTCAACGTATGCCGCACAAAGCACCTGACCAACACCCGCGCCTCCGGCTCTGACGAGGCCTTGCGCCTTGTGCCGCCCCGCATCCTCAGCCTTGAGCAGTGCCTTGAATTTCTGGCCGACGATGAGCTTCTTGAGGTCACGCCCAAAAACCTCCGCCTGAGAAAGAGCATCCTTGACCACGCCATGCGCCTTCGCGCCGCATCCAAGCTCAAGGACAACAAGTAAAGAACATGGTACGCCTCATGATGATATCATTTCAGGGCGGTCTATAAATAATTGAAATAGAGGGTGTAACGATGTCTGCTGTCAGTATTATTATACCAGTATACAATGTAGAGAAATATCTGGAAAAGTGTCTGGATTCTGCGCTCTCGCAGAGTCTGAAGGACATCGAAATAGTGCTTGTAAATGACGGTTCAAAGGATAGTTCCCCTCAGATATGCGAAAAATATGCCAATAATGACACACGCATAAAGCTTATCCATCAGGAAAATGCAGGACTCTCCGCCGCCAGAAATACCGGCCTTGCCAACAGCAGTGGTGAGTATATTCTCTTTCTCGACAGTGACGATTATATATGCTCTGATGCCTGTGAAAAGCTGTATGAAGCTGCAAAGGAACTTGACTGTGACATAGTTGCCGCAAACGAGATAAAGGTGATAAACGGCAAGGAAGTACCCGGCGAACGCCGTAAGCTGCCTGAGAAGAAGGTTGTGAGCGGCAGGGAATTTTACGTGACTTCCCTGAGACTGGGCGGCATTTCCCCTTGTGTTCAGTTTTCCCTTTACAGGCGAAGCTTTATTGAGCAGGCCCGGCTGCATTTCAAGGTGGGGATATTCCACGAGGACGAGCTGTGGACGCCTCAGGCTCTTTTGAAGGCACAGCGCCTTGCCTGCCTTGACCTGCCATTCTACTACCACCTGTGCCGCGACAACTCCATTACCCAGACGAAGGATCAGACAAAAAACAGTCTGGACATGCTGGAAACCTGCCGTGAACTCTATCCTCTTTTCCAGGCCGAGGATAGCTGCAGCCGCAAATATCTTATGGACAATCTCTGCACCTCTTTTCTCAGCGCAGTCTATGTGGGAAAACGTACGGATGAAAGCCGCAGCTTTGCCCTTAAAACCGCAAAAAGCCCTGTGAATATTGCCAAGGCCCTGCTTTATGCCATCTCACCCCGGCTGTATCTGGCCGTGAGAGCACACATGGGACCTTTGGAGAGATAAATCCGGCAATAAATACCTGAAAGTTTATAGTTTATTCGCATTTCTTTCTTGACAGCATACCTTTGAAATGCTATCATAAGCCTGTTCGCCCGCGTTCTCAGCGATGGGGTCATGCCGCCGCTGCGGTTGCCTTTCCGCCCATGGCTTGGACGCAGGGTATAGAGTAAATAAGAAAGGGGTATCATTACTATGATCACCAAAGAAGTCAAGACTCAGGTCATCAACGACAACGCAACCCACGAGAAGGACACCGGTTCTCCCGAAGTCCAGATCGCCATTCTCACCCAGCGCATCCGTGAGCTGACCGCTCACCTGAAGAATCACCCCAATGACGACCACAGCCGTCTGGGCATGTACAAGATGGTCGGTAAGCGCCGCCGCCTGCTGGACTACCTTGCCAAGAAGGACATTGAGCGTTACCGCGCTATCATTGCAAAGCTGAACATCCGTAAGTAATTTACGTTTTTCAGTTTTTCTGAGGACTATGAAGGTTTTTTATGGAGAGACAATTTAATATTGTCTCTCCATATTTTTTGACCAAGTACACTAACCGCCATGCCGACAGCATTTGAAGGAGCGCAGGGGCTTGCGCCTGCATTGCTTCAAGTGCTGATATAAGCAAGGCGCGTAAATATAAGGAGAAAACCCATGATAATCACCAATAAGCAGTTCCCCAACTACAGAAAGTTTGAGATCATGTACGAAGGCCGCCCCCTCTCCATGGAAGTGGGCAAGATGGCAGAGCTGTGCAACGCAGCAGTTCTGGTGAAGTACGGCGAAACCACCGTGCTCGTCACCTGCACCGCCTCCGCCCGCCCCAAAGACGGCATTGATTACTTCCCCCTCTCCGTTGACTTCAACGAGAAGCTCTACGCCGTGGGCCGCATCCCCGGCAGCTTCATGCGCCGTGAAGGCAAGCCCAGCCTGCCCGCAGTGCTGGCCTCCCGCCTGATCGACCGCCCCATGCGCCCCCTCTTCCCCTCCGACCTTCGCAATGACGTTGTCATCGCCTGCGAAGTTCTGTCCGTTGACCGTGACTGCTCCCCCGAGATCACCGCAATGATCGGTGCCTCCGCTGCAGTCTCCATCTCCGATGTTCCCTTCAACGGCCCCATCGCCGGTATCGTGCTGGGCTGGGACGGTGAGAAGTTCCTCTTCAACCCCACCGCCGAGCAGCGCAAGACCAACCGCATGACCACCACCATCGCCGCCACCCACAAGAAGATCGTCATGATCGAGTCTGAGGCGGATCAGGTTCCCGATGACGTTATGTTCAACGGCATCGTTGAGGCTCACGAGCATCTCCAGCCCGTTCT
>JAFQFH010000056.1 GCA_017398685.1 Oscillospiraceae bacterium | reverse complement strand
GTTTTCAGACAGCTTCATGGAGATATACTTGATGTTGCCCTCAAGCTCAGGAATCATGACATACTCCAGAGCATTGACGCGGCGGCGGGTCTTTTCTATCTCCTCCGCCAGAAGCTGCATGGTCTTTTCCACCTGTGCCAGCTCCAGCATATCCTCAAAGACCTTTGCCAGCTTGTCCAGAGCGTCATCCAGTTCACCGGAGGTCTGGGCAAAGCCGTAGGGGTAGATCTCACTGGGATCGTTATTCTTGGTCTCAAAAGAGTAAACGGGGACGTTTACGCTCATGATGTTCTTGTACTTCAAGCCCAGCTCCACGCTCTGGCGGGGATAGAGCAGCGCCTGCTCCAGCATCTCCGGGGACATGATGGCACTGGCCACCTGCAGAGAGCCGAAGGCTGCGGTAAGCCCCTCCTCAACGCGGGTACGAAGCTGCTTATTGAGCTTTACCACGTCCATAAACTGCCGCATCAGCTCGTCGCGCTTGTCCTTAAGGAGCTTGTGGCCGCGCCGGGCGGTCTTGAGACGGCCCTTGAGCTGGTTGAGCACCATTCTGGTCGGGGTTATAGCAGTGCTTGCCAAAAAGCATCACCTCCGTAAAATGATAGTTTGGGTTTTACTTCTTGGGCAGGTACTTTTCGATGTACTCGGGCTTGATACGCTTGAGCTCGCGCTTGGGCAGGATGCTCAGCAGCTCCCAGCCGATATTGAGGGTGTCCTCAATGGAGCGGTTGGTGGTGTTGCCCTGGCTGACGTAGACCTTCTCAAACTCCTCGGCGAACTTGGCGTAGAGCTTATCGTCCTCGGAGAGGGCTGCCTCGCCCAGAATGGTCATCAGTTCCTTGGCGTCCTTGCCGCGGGAGTAACCGGCGAAGAGCTGGTTCATGGTGCCGGCATGGTCCTCGCGGGTCTTGCCGGTGCCGATACCCTTGTCCTTCAGACGGCTCAGAGAAGGCAGAACGTCCACGGGAGGAACTATACCCTTGCGGTGCAGCTCACGGCTGAGGATTATCTGGCCCTCGGTGATGTAGCCGGTCAGGTCGGGGATGGGGTGGGTCTTGTCGTCTTCGGGCATGGTGAGGATGGGGATCATGGTGATGGAGCCCTTCTTGCCCTGACGGCGGCCTGCGCGCTCATAGAGAGTTGCAAGGTCGGTGTACAGGTAGCCGGGGTAGCCGCGGCGGCCGGGAACTTCCTTCTTTGCAGCGGAAACTTCACGGAGAGCTTCGGCGTAGTTGGTGATGTCGGTGAGGATAACCAGAACCTGCATGTCCTTCTCAAATGCCAGATACTCAGCAGCGGTCAGGGCCATACGGGGAGTGGCGATACGCTCAACGGCGGGGTCGTTTGCAAGGTTGGAGAAGACCACAGTACGGTCGATAGCGCCGGTACGGCGGAAGTCGTTGATGAAGTACTCGGACTCCTCAAAGGTGATACCGATGGCGGCGAAGACGACGGCGAAGGTCTCATTGTCACCCAGAACTCTTGCCTGACGGGCGATCTGGGCAGCCAGTGCTGCGTGGGGCAGACCGGAGCCGGAGAATATGGGCAGCTTCTGGCCGCGGACGAGGGTGTTCAGGCCGTCGATGGTGGAAACGCCGGTCTGGATAAACTCTGCGGGGTAGGCGCGGGCGGCGGGGTTCATGGGCAGACCGTTGATGTCCATATGTGCGTCTGCCAGAATTTCGGGGCCGCCGTCGATGGGCATGCCCATGCCGTTGAAAACACGGCCCAGCATGTCCTCAGACACTGCCAGCTGCTGGGGATGACCAAGGAAACGGACCTTGGACTGGGCAAGGTTGATGCCCTGTGCAGACTCGAACAGCTGAACAACTGCCTTGCTGCCTTCAACTTCAAGCACCTTGCAGCGGCGTACTTCGCCGTTGGGAAGCTCGATTTCGCCAAGCTCGTCGTAGGTGACGCCCTCAACGTTGTCAACTATCATCAGAGGGCTTGCTATCTCTCTTATAGTCTTATACTCTTTGATCATACTTCCTCACCTCCGGCAATGACAGCCTCGATCTCAGCCTTCATCTGGGCTGCGATGGCGTCGTAATCAGCTTCAAAGGTAGCGGCATCTGCCATCTTGGCACGGCCTATCTTCTCGCGGGCCTCAATGGCGAAAAGGCCGTTCATGTCGGCGTTCTTGGCAAGAGCGTCGCGGCAGAGCGCGTCATACTGGAGAACCATATCCAGCAGTCTGAACTGCTTTGCGTAGGAGGAATAAGCATCCTCGTCCACAAATGCGTTCTGCTGCAAAAAGTCCTCACGGATCATCTTGGCAGTCTCCATGGTGAGTCTGTCAGCGGGGGACAGAGCGTCCTGACCGACGAGACGGACGATCTCCTGCAGTTCGCTTTCTTCCTGGAGGATATGCATGGCCTTCTCGCGGTTGGCCATATAAGCCTCGCCGAACTGCTCGGTGTACCATGCACCCAGATTGTCCAGATACAGGGAGTAGGAGGTCAGCCAGTTGATGGCGGGGAAGTGACGGGCATAGGCAAGGCTGGAGTCCAGTGCCCAGAAGACCTTGACTATACGCATGGTGGCCTGAGCAACAGGCTCGGAAAGGTCACCGCCCGGAGGAGACACAGCGCCGATAGCGGTAACGGAGCCCTGACGGTCCTCGGAGCCAAGGCACTCAACAACGCCGGCTCTTTCATAGAACTGGGACAGACGGGAGGCCAGATATGCAGGGTAGCCTTCCTCACCGGGCATCTCTTCCAGACGACCGGACATCTCACGCAGAGCCTCGGCCCAGCGGGAGGTAGAGTCAGCCAGAACAGCCACGTCGTAGCCCATGTCGCGGAAGTACTCTGCGATGGTGATGCCGGTGTAGATGGAGGCTTCACGGGCGGCAACGGGCATGTCGGAGGTGTTGGCGATAAGAACGGTGCGCTTCATGAGAGGCTCGCCGTTTCTGGGGTCTTTCAGTTCGGGGAACTCCATAAGAACGTCGGTCATCTCATTGCCGCGCTCGCCGCAGCCTATGTAGATAACGATGTCCACGTCGGACCACTTTGCCAGCTGGTGCTGAACAACGGTCTTACCGGAGCCGAAGGGGCCGGGAACTGCGGCAGTACCACCCTTGGTGATGGGGAAGAGGGTGTCGATGATACGCTGGCCGGAGTTCATGGGGCGGCTGGGCACGTACTTTTTGGAGTAGGGTCTGGCAATACGGACGGGCCAGCGCTGCAGCATTGCAAGCTTGTGCTCCACGCCCTTTGCGTCCTTGATAACGGCGATAATGTCGGTAACGACGTGCTCGCCGGACTCAATGCTTATAAGTTCGCCGGAAATTCCGGGGGGCACCATGATCTTGTGGAGGATGGCGCTGGTTTCCTGCACGGTACCGAGAACATCGCCGCCTGCAAGCTTATCGCCCACTTTGGCAACGGGGACAAAGTCCCACTTCTTCTCTCTGTCCAGTGCGGGAACGTCAATGCCGCGGGAGATAGAGTCGCCGGAGACTTCACGCATGGCGGGCAGAGGACGCTGGATACCGTCATAGATATTGTCCAGCATACCGGGGCCCAGTTCCACGGACATGGGGAAACCGGTGGTCTCAACCACGGCGCCGGGGCCAAGGCCGGAGGTCTCCTCGTAGACCTGAATGGAAGCCTTGTCGCCGGTCATATTAAGGATCTCGCCTATCAGGCGCTGAGAGCCGACACGGACAACGTCGGAGACGTTGGCGTCCGCAAGACCCTCTGCCACAACAAGCGGTCCGGAAACTTTTGTAATAGTTCCGCTCATTTAATACCTTCCTTTCGTCAGAAGCGCTTTGGCTGTGCCGTACAAGCACTTCCTACTGTATGAGGAGTTAGAATAATTTTAGTCGCCCAGAATATTGGTGCCGACCGCGCGCTCAACAGCCTCGTGGAGAGCGGACAGGCCAAGGCCCATGGAGCCCTCTCTGCCGGGGATGAGGATGATCGCGGGGGTGGGGCTGTCCTTGAACTTGTTTATCTCTCCTGAAAGCTGGACAGCCAGATTTTCCTCAATGTAGATGATGGCATAGTCCGCACTTTCACGGGTGAGCTTGCGCAGGGTCTGGGAGGCTTCGGATGCATCCAGCACAGGATAGGTCTCAAGACCCAGAGCCTTGAAGCCCATGACGGTCTCTCTGCCGCCGATAACTGCAATTTTAAGCATAAAGATCACGCAGCCTTTCCCGGATGACCTGAGGCTCGATGCCTGCAAGTCTGCCCGTAAGGATCATTCGCACCGCCGTGACCTCGCCCTCTACTGCGGCAAGGTAGGCAATAAGCGCCTCGGGGCCGTAGCTTACCAGTTTTGCCTTCTGAAGATAGGCGTTTACGGCGTTGTCACAGGCCAGCTCAAAGGCTGTCATGCTGCCGCCCTCGGCAGCCTCGGCGCCCAGCGCCGCAGCCTTTTCCAGAAGACCGTGGGCATAAAGGGCGCTGATACCCTCCTTGTCACCGGCATTGACGATCCTGTCAGTGTCCACAGAGCCGCCGGGGATAAGGGCAAAGTCCATAAAGTCCATGTCCTTGCCCATGCGCAGAGTACGCACGGCGCTCTTGAGATTGGTGCTGTCGGTGAGAATGGCGGCATAACCGTCAAGATAGGGGCAGTCAATAGCCCTGGCAGCCTCTTTTATCTCGGCAAAGTAGGCCTTGTCAAGAATGAAGTCTGCCAGCTGGGGGTTTGCGGTGCGGGCCAGAGTGGTCTTGGCCTCTTCCAGAGCTTCGCCCAGAATTTTGGGCAGCTGAGAGTATTTCTCCTCATTGTAAAGCTCCAGCATGGCCTTGGGGCTTATGCGGCCGCAGCCGCTCATAAGGCGCATTGCGTCCTGACCCATGGCCTCGGCCTTGATGATGGTCTTGGCGTTATGATAGTCGTACTTCATGCGAAATACGTCAACTATCAGTTTATCAGGGGCAAGGCGGTCCAGCTCGGCAAAGATCTCGCTTCGCCTTTCGGCCAGATACGCCTCCACCTCTTTGGCGTTCATCTGGGACATATCCCCATAGCCGCAGTCACCCAGCTGCTTGGCAGCATCCTCGTAGGATGCAGCCTCCACCATGCGTGCGGCACGGTCGGCATTGAGAAGCTTGGGCTCTCTTGCGCGGAGCATTGCGGATAAGCACAGATACGCTTCTTTTTTCTTAGACAAAACTTTCCCTCCCTCTTTCGGGATTATATGGCCGCGCCATTATGCGAAAAGGAGCTTGGCGATCTGGGCGGACATCTCGCTGCGGCAAAGCTCCACAAGAAGCTCAGCCGTGCAGTTTGCCTCGATGCTGCCGCGACGGAGGATAAGGCCGCCGGCAAAGGAACCGGTCTTTTTGGAAAGGCTGAGCTTTCCATTGCCCAGAAGGGCGTTTGCCCCATCCACCACGGCGCTGCCTACAGCGGAAGCGTCCTTTGCGTTGAGGACTATCTCCTCATCGCCGGTGACGGAGGCCTTTGCCGCAAGCTTTGCCAAAAAGGCTGTATACTGCTCGGCAGGGAGATTTACGATCTTCTCGCAGGCCAGATCAAAGGAGTCAGACACCTTCTGCTGCTTGAGAGCCAGAATACCCTTTCTGGCTTCCATGCGGGCGATACGGTCCATGCTGTCAACTCTGTCCTGACAGTCGGCTACGCCCCTGCGGATCCTTTCGGTGTAGGCTTCCTTGGCCTTTGCATCGTACTCTGCCCTGATATCCGCGCACTGCTGCTCTGCCTGAGCGAGTATCGCGTCGGCCTGCTCCTTGGCATCGGCCAGGATATGCGCGATTATTTTTTCAGTGCCTTTCATAGTTTCTCCTGTCTATGTAAGTATTGGGTGCCGGGGTCAAAATCAGATGACAATGCCGTTGAGCATCATGAAGGATGCCAGCAGGCCAAGAATTGCGTAGAACTCAACAGTGATGCAGAGGATCATGCCCTTGGACCAGTCATCGGGCTTCTTTGCAAGAATGTTGATGGAAGCGGCTGCCACCTTGCCCTGTGCGATACCGGAGAGGAGACCTGCGATTGCGATGGGCAGGCATGCGCCCATGACCTGAAGGCCCTGAGCCACGGTCATATCGGGAGCGAGCTTACCGAAAGCGAGGAACCAGATAACAAAGCCGTACAGACCCTGAGTACCGGGGATGACCTGAAGGATCATTGCCTTACCGAACTTGGAGGGGTCCTCTGCTACCAGGCCTGCGCCTGCTTCACCGGCGATGCCGGTACCCTTTGCAGAGCCGATACCTGCCAGAAATGCTGCAAGGCCTGCGCCAATGATACCAAGAGCGTATCCGCCTATAGTGTTCAGAAATTCCATTTTAATTTCCTCCTGTAATTTGTCTTGTTTGAAAGATTATAAATAATTAAGTCAGTTTTCTTTTGCGCTGACGTACTTACTTCTGACCTTGAGGGGCTGGAAGGGCTTTCCGCCGTCCTCGTAGAACTTGCCGAAGAACTCCAGGCACTGAAGACGAAGGTCATGGACAAAGCAGCCCAGAAGGTTCAGACCGAAGTTGAGGACATGGCCCACAATAAAGATAAGGAAGAATACGGTAACGGTGACGAAATTTGCCCCGGAGCCTTCTGCGGGCATTGCCGCGATGGTGTTGAACACCTGACCTACAACGCCGCCTGCCAGCATCAGCGCCATTATACGCGAGTAGCTGAGTATGTCGCCGAACCAGCCGGTGAGGGTGTTGTAGATAAGCCCGAAGGCCGCTGTCACCTTGCCGAAGCCCTTGGAG
Organism: Oscillospiraceae bacterium; assembly: GCA_017398685.1. GTDB lineage: Bacteria > Bacillota > Clostridia > Oscillospirales > Oscillospiraceae > Limivicinus. Next base: position 42,046 of record JAFQFH010000056.1, on the reverse strand, counting down.
TGACGGCCTGCACCGTAAAGGAGCATCACCACGCCGATACCCAGCACCACAAGACCGGGCATAAGCATGAAGTCAAGCCCCAGAAGCTTCAGCACAGCCATGCCGCCGCCAAGGAAAATCACCCACATGGGGCCTTCCTCAAAGATACCGTCCATCAGATTGCCGCGCTTTTTCTTCTGTACAAAGCTGACGATCATACCGGCGTTGAGGTGGATAAAGCCCAGAACCATTGCGCCGTAGAGCACCATGTTACTGTCTCTGACGGGGCTGAAGAGATAGGGCAGGCCCTCCCATGTGCTTTCGGGATTGAACATATGCACCAGTCTGTAGGGAGCGTCACCGAAAAGACCGCCGGTGAGTGCGCCGAAGACCAAAGTGGAGATGCCGCCGTAGAGCAGCAACTGGCAGAAGGCCAGAGTGCCCGCCTTGGGCTTTATCTTCTTCATGGCGACCAGAGCCGCGGCAATCATGATAAGGCCGTAGCCGATATCCGCCATCATCAGTCCGTAGAACAGAATGAAGAAGGGCGCCATCAAGGGGTTGGGGTCAACACTGCCGTAAGCCGGAAGGCTGTACATATTGGTGACCATGTTCAATGCGTTTGTAAATTTGTTGTTTTTCAGTTGTACCGGAACATTGGGATATTCTCCCTCCTCCGGATCGCAGCTGTCCCAGGCGCAGTCGTACTTTTCAAATACACGCGCCATCTGCTCCTCGCGCTCGGCGGGCATCCAGCCCTCCATGAGCACAACGGACCCGGTGCCATAGAGCATGCCCTCCGCCTCAGCAAGGGCGATCTTGGTGCTCATTCTGTCGCAGGCCAGCTTCAGCTCGTCACGACGGACAGACTCGCCCTCGATCTGGGCAATGCAGGCGGCCTTCTCATCGGCAAGCTCACGAAGTGCAAGCTCGGCTTTGCCAAGGCATTCTCTGGGCGTACCGTTCATGCCGGACACAGCAGCCGCTGTAAAGCCGAAGCCACGCAGACAATCCTGCACGGCGGGCAGATCCTCACGGATGCACACCAGCACCACATAGTAGCAGCTCTTATCCTGAGACACCTGGAAAAGCTCCGCCTCCTCGCTGGCTTCACGCAGGGCATTTTTCACATCCTCTGCGGAAAGCTTTGCGGAAAGCGTACCAAGAAGTATTGCGGTGCGCCCGGTGCCTTCCTTGTTCAGGGGCATATCCAGACCCATCCAGGGCTGGAGCGACTCCACAACACCCCGCTGGCGGCTCTCCTCCGCGCTGATGCGCTTGACGGCCTCGTCATTGCCTTCGATGGCAGATGCCACCTTCAATGCGCCGTTAAGCCCGCTTTCGTCCAGAAGTACGCTTCCTGCCACCTCGGGCTTTGCCGAGAGAAGCTTGCTTTTGGCGGGAACGTATTTGTCCAGAATCGCGATGGCATGACTGAGAGAGGCATGCTGTGACTTGTAGCTCATCAGCTTTGTGTCCTCCCGGCTGAGAAGCTCGCTGTACTGAGCCTCCCTCACCTCGCCCTCCAGCTCGGCAAACTCAACGCAGCCGTGCTGAATAAGTTCTCTCAAAAGCGCATCCTTTTTGGAGCGGACAGCCATGAGCCGCAGTTTTTTCATTTTTACAATGGCCATTTAGCTGTTCACTATCCTTTCCACTACAAGAGTTGCTGCTTGGTCAAGCTTTTCGTCTGCCAAGGCACAAAGAGCGGCTTTCTGACTTTCAAGTTCTCCCGAAAGTCCGCCAGCTGCGACCATTGCCTTTTCGTCCGCCTGACGGCGAAGCTGTTCAAGTTCGCCATCCGCCTTTGCCAAAGCAGCTTCCACTGCTGCCTTACCGGCAGCGACAGCATCGGCCACCATCTGTCTGGCTTTGGCCTCCGCCTGCACTACAGCGGCTTTTGCATCCGCTTCAGCCTGAGTGATGTTTGCAAGTGCTTCAAATGACACCGGCTCACCCCCTTTTCTGCATGATAAAAATGAAACAAAATTGACAAGTTTCAAACAATAGTATTTTACTCCAATAAAGTCTCTATTTCAAGTATAATATGCACAATTGTATGCCGAAAATGCACCGGTCTTCATGCCCTTTCTTCGTCATTTTACATTAAAATTATAAATAATGCTCAAAAAAGCGATGCACTGCGCACCACGAAAAAAACGGCGCAGATACACACTCTGCGCCGTTAAAAAACTGTTAATTTCGCAAATTTTTACAGATAAAGTGATTTTTTGTCCTGCAATTTTTACAGTTCAATACGGCTTTGTCTGCCGCTGGATGCATCCACATAGATTGTGACGGGCTCATTTTCACCATTGGTGCACCTGAGCCGGTAACAGGCAGTGTCGGTGCCGCCTTCGCTTTCGATTACCACCTTGGCGCTGTCTGTAAGTGTGAGGCTTTCAGGCAGAGTGTCCTCGGCCTGCTGCTGGGTTATTCCCCAGTAGGCATCCACCTTGCTGCTGTCATAGTTTTCCCGGCTGAAAAAGTAGATGCTGCCGTCGTCCAGTGCCACGGCGAGGCTCACATATCTGTCGCTGAGCTCCACATCGTTTTGCATGGCTGTAAATTTAAAGCGCGCCAGAGCTCCTTGCTCTTCTTTTTCACTTAGCCTTAAAGAGCTGTAGCCCTGCTTTTCAAGAAAAGCGGATGCTATCTCCTCTGCCTTTTCAAGGCTGATGCGGCTGTCCTCCACGATGCGGGACTGGGACATACTCTCAACCCCGGTCTTGTCCACACAGATGCGCATTTCCCCCGCAGTATAGCACTTTCTACCATCCCCGCCCTCGTACTCATAACTGAGCTTCAGCTCCGTGGGGCTGAGCCCTGCAAAGCGGGCAGCCTGAGCCAGCACCTCCGCGTCAGAGAGCTTGCTCTGCACGGCCTCGTCCTCATCCTGACGGCTGTAGCGGCCATCGTAACGCAGGCTGGAGCGGTGAGGAAACTCAGACTCAAAGCGCAGAAACTCATCGCTCACATTTCCGCTGTCCTTATTTCTGCCCACGTTTATAAGCTCCCGCTCCCTCCTGTCCATGAGAATGCTGCCCTCATGGACGCTGCCCTGAAGCTCCCGCAGAGACTGGGCAAGTCCCGACGCCACACCGGAAAGCTCGGTGAGATTTTCCACATCTTCCTTCTCAAAGCCGTTCTGGGCCGCAGTTGAGCAAAGAGTATAGGCATAGTCGCCTACCTGATTGAGATATCCGCATATCTCCTCCAGCTCGTGGGTGGCAAAGGGCAGCGTGGACAGCGCCGCCTCCGCCGCCATGGCGTCGGCATAGACCTGACTGCATATCTTTGAGCACATGGCCCCGTCAGTTGCGTACATACTCTTTGCAAGTGTAGCGCTCATCCTGTCCACAGCGCTGACCGTTTCCTCAAAGGCCAGCATGGAAGCGTACCGGGAGCTTTGCCTGTACGCGGCGAGATTTTTATAGCTGATATAGGAATAGATGCCCAGCACGGCAATTATAGCCAGAGCATAGGCTGTAATGACTGTGAATACTTTTTTGGACATGCCGCACCTCTCAAATAAAAAAAACTCTTTTGGGATATTTTGTACCCAAAAGAGTTTTTTATGCGCAATATTTTGTTTATGACAGCTTTTCAAGGCCGATATTAAGTCTGCGGAGAGTCTCTTCCTTGCCGAGGATACGGCAGATCTCCACCGCGCCGCCGGGAGTGACGGCCTTGCCGGCTGCGGCGATACGCACAGGCCACATGACCTTGGCGTTTTTAAGGCCGTTGGCCTCTGCAAAGTTCACCATGGCAGCCATGATATTTTCATCGTTCCAGTTGTCGATAGCCTCAAAAATGGGGATCATCTTCTCAAGCATTTCTCTGGAGGAAGCCTCATCGGACTTGGACTTTTTGTGGACAAAAAGCTCGGTGGTATACTCAGGGAGAGTATCAAAGAAGTCCAGCTTTTCGGGGATGTCGGTGAGAAGCTCGGTGCGCTGCTGCAAAAGGGCTGCAATGGCGGCAGCGTCAAAGCGCTCGTCCTTCACCGCCTGACGGATATAAGGCTCGGCCACGGCTGCAAAGGCCTCCGGGCTCATGGCTCTTATATACTCGCTGTTGAAGTATTTGAGCTTTTCAATGTCGAATATGGCGGGGGACTTGGAAATGCCGTGCAGGTCGAAAACGCCCTTGAGCTCGTCGAGAGAGTATATCTCCTGCTCGCCGCCGGGGCTCCAGCCCAGAAGGGCCACATAGTTTATCACGGCCTCGGTCAGGTAGCCCTGAGCTATAAGATCCTCATAGGAGGGGTCACCGTGGCGCTTGGACATCTTCTTGTGGGCGTCGCGCATAACGGGAGAGCAGTGGACATACTTGGGGATATCCCAGCCAAAGCCCTTGTAGAGAAGGTCGTACTTGGGTGCGGAGGACAGATACTCGCTGCCGCGGACGACATGGGTAATGCCCATAAGATGGTCGTCCACCACGTTTGCAAAGTTGTAGGTGGGAAGACCGTCCCGCTTCATGAGCACCTGATCGTCCAAGGTGGCATTTTCAACGGTTATATCGCCGAAGATCTCGTCGTGGAAGGTGGTGCTGCCCTCGTGGGGGATGCGCTGGCGGATGACAAAAGGCTTGCCGGCAGCGGCAAGGGCGTCGGACTCCTCCCGGGAGAGGGAGCGGCAGGGATCGTCGCCTCTGTCAAACTCGCCGGAGTCCTCCTCGCTTTCTGCCTTTTCGCAGAAGCAGCGGTAGGCATGGCCCCGCTCCACAAGAAGCTGGGCGTACTCTCCGTAGAGATAGCGGCGTTCTGTCTGCACATAGGGGCCTACGGGGCCGCCCACATCGGGGCCTTCGTCATGCTCCAGACGGCACTGGCGCATGGTCTTGTAGATAACCTCAACCGCGTCCTCCACAAGTCTGCCCTGGTCGGTGTCCTCAATGCGCAAAATGAACTTGCCGCCTGCGTTGCGGGCGATAAGGTAGGTGTAAAGAGCCGTGCGCAGATTGCCCACGTGCATATATCCTGTGGGGGAGGGAGCAAAACGGGTACGCACCTCGTTTTTGGGGATGCGTGCCTCCATCTCCTCAAACCACTTCATTTCTTTCATATTACAGCCTCCAAAAAAGCATTTTCCGAAACACTATATTATTTTACATTTTTTCAGTTGTCAAGATGAACTTATTCTGTTAAAATATGTGGAACGCAAAAATTACAAAGAGGTATGTCCATATGGATAACAATACAGCAGCTAAAAAAGTTATGGTCTCCGGTATTCAGCCTTCCGGCGATCTGCATCTGGGCAATTATCTGGGTGCGGTGAAAAACTGGGCAGGGCTGGCACAGGAGTTTGACTGTTACTATTTCATGGCTGACCTGCACAGCCTTACCGTGCGTCAGGATCCCAAGGAGCTTCGCCGCCGCTCTGTGGCGCAGCTGGCTCAGTATGTGGCCTGCGGCCTTGACCCCGAGGAAAACACGCTCTTTATCCAGAGCAACGTACACGAGCATGCAGAGCTGGGCTGGATTATAAACTGCTACACCATGTTCGGTGAGCTGAGCCGTATGACCCAGTTCAAGGACAAGAGCGCAAAGAATGCAGACAATATAAACGGCGGTCTTTTCACCTATCCCGCTCTCATGGCTGCCGATATTCTTCTCTATCAGGCGGATTTCGTGCCCGTGGGACAGGACCAGAAGCAGCACTGTGAGCTTACCCGGGATGTGGCCATGCGCTTCAACAACATCTATGGGGACACCTTCAAGGTGCCCGAGCCCTATATCCCCAAGGTGGGCGCAAGGATAATGAGCCTTGGCAACCCCACATCCAAAATGTCCAAGTCCGACCCTCAGGGCTGCGTATTCCTTATGGACAAGCCTGAGGACATCGCCCGCAAGTTCAAGCGCGCCGTTACCGACTCTGACACTGAGCGCTGCGTCCGCTATGACATTGAAAACAAGCCCGGCGTTGCAAACCTTATGAGCATCTACTCTTCCGTCACCGGAAAGAGCTTTGAGGAGATAGAGCGCGAGTTTGACGGCAAGGGCTATGGCGCATTCAAGCCCGCAGTAGGCGACGCTGTCATTGAGACTCTCCGTCCCATCCGCGAGGAGGCTGAGCGCATGCTGGCTGACAAGGCATATCTCCAGCAGCTTTACACTCAGGGCGCTCAGAAGGCCGCCTATGTGGCCCGCAAAACTCTTCGTAAAGTATATAAGAAAGTCGGTCTGGTGGAGAAGCCTTTCTGAGTTTTCGGCTGAAGTATTCACCATTCCTTTGATCGGAGATTATGATCATGTTTCAAAATCTGCCTTTGTGGCCGCGGCTGATTTGTTCTCTGGTTCTGGCATTTGTGGTGTCCTATGTTATGACGCCGTATGTAAAGAGCTTTGCCGAGAAAGTCGGTGCAATCGACATTCCCAGAGACGCCCGCAGAATACACGACCATCCCATTCCCAGAATGGGCGGTCTGGCCATCTTTATGGGCTTTATCATATCCGTCATTGTATTTATTACCTTTGACACTCAGGTACTGGGCCTGCTGCTGGGCGCGCTGATAATAGCCGCCATGGGCGCGGTGGATGACATAGTGGGGCTCAAGCCCCTGATAAAGCTGGCCGTACAGGTTCTGGCCGCTCTGGTGGCCATCCGCTGCGGCATCTACTTCAACGTTATCACAAACCCCAACCTCATGAGCTATAACTACACCATAAACATGGGGCTTTTGTCTCTGCCGCTGACGGTTTTGTGGATAGTGGGCTGCACCAACGCCTTCAATCTCATTGACGGTCTGGACGGACTTGCCGTAGGCGTTTCCGCTATAAGCTCCTTCACCCTGCTTATAGTTTCCCTGCTGGTTTCCGGCCCCAACACCAGCTTTTTGCTGGCGGCTCTCTGCGGTGCCTGTATCGGCTTTATGCCCTACAACATGAACCCCGCCAAGATATTCATGGGCGATGTGGGCTCCCAGTTTCTGGGCTTTGTGCTGGCATGCGTGTCCATCATGGGCATTTTCAAGCTCACCGCCGTTATCACAGTGCTTATTCCCGTTATGGCTATGATGCTGCCTCTGGCTGACACTGTCTTTGCCTTTGCCCGCCGTATACTCCACGGTCAGAGCCCCTTCCACGCCGACAGGGGCCACTTCCACCACAGGCTCCTTGCCATGGGACTGAGCCAGAAGCAGGCAGTTGCCGTGCTCTACGGTTTTTCTGCCGTGATGGGTCTTGTGAGCGTCATTATCGCCGGTAAGGACAGGGACCCCGCTATCCGTATATTCTGCCTTGTGGCTATTCTGATCGTTGTGGTTTTGATGTGGGTGGTCATTTTGAGGAAATACCCTCATCTGCGCCACGGTCATACTCCGGCAAAGCCAGATGATAAAGCTAGCGCTTCCCAGCCGGACAAGGAAGATAAACCCGAATAAGTTTTCAAAAAATAACACCAGCTTGCCGGCTAAGCCGTCAGGCTGGTGTTCTTATATGAGAAACATTGCACCCATTATCATAAGAAGCTCGCTGTCCCCGCTCTCCCTGTACATAAGGTAGAGTATGAGCAGGAGTATGATGTCCTCGGTCTCAAGCTGAGATAAGCTGCTGAGCGGTGCCGTGCCGCCGGACAGGAGTCCGGAGAGTTTTTCAAATATCCCGCCCCGCTGCAGCACGGTATTGGCAGGCTGAGCTTTTTTATTCTCTCCGCTGCGCGAAGGCGGCACATCCTTTGCAGGCGCCGCTTTTTTGTGTCCGTCCTCCACTCTCGTATACCTGCCGCTGTTGCCCTGGTATCGGTTAATCACTGCCATTTCCTCCCATTTCTCCCATGGCAAAGCCTGCAAGCTTTGCAAGGCGCGCCAGCTTCATCGCTTTGTCCATTTTCTTCTTGCGCTTGTCAGAGAGATATGGCTTCATGGCCTCAAGCAGCGCCTGTGAGTTACTGCTGCCGGAACCTGCTCCACCCAGCACGGAGCCTATTTTGCCGATTGTATCCGCATCCAGCCCCAGCTGGTCAAAAAGGCCGGACATGGCAGGCTGAGCCGGCGAGGAGCTGCTGTGGCCTTCCTGTCCGCCGCCCATCAGTGTCTGGGCAAGCCTTGTTATCTCACTTAGCTGCTCAGGGTCATTGAGCACACTGTTTATCCTGTCTTCCAGCTCGCCCACGCCGTTCCCTCCCCTTTATTTCCCCTGCATGAGTTTTGTTACGCTCTCGGCAAGTTTCCTGCCCTCATCCGTGCTCAGAACCTGAGACAGCATACGCTTCAAAGCCTCGCTGTCCCCGGATTTTGCCGCCTTTTCCACGGCGGAAGTATCAACCATGCGGCTTATCCGCTGCGCCGCGTCCGACTGGGCCAGGCGTTTTATATCCTCTGTTTTTCCCATACGCTCCAGTTCCTGTCCCAATTTTTCAAAATTCTGCATCTGATCACGCTCCCTTAACATTATATTCAGCCTTATCAGCTTTGATAATCTCATATGAAAGGAGTCAGTATGAAAGCCGCCGTTTTTTCTGACAGCCACGGGGAGCTCTGCCTTATGACAGAGGCCCTGCGCCGTACACGCCCAGACCTTATCATTCATCTGGGCGACTATGAGAGGGACGCTTTTGCTCTCAGGCAGGAGTTTCCCCATATCCCCTTTTACAATGTCTGCGGCAACTGTGACATCGCCCAGCGTTCCCCTCTCTGGGACACGGTGCAGATAGGCCCGGTAAAGGTCTATATCTGCCACGGGCATATGCATAACGTAAAGCAGCAGCTCCATTCCCTTTACTATGCAGCACTTGAAAACTCCGCCTCCATCGCCCTTTTCGGACACACCCACATACCCTGCAACGAGCAGATCGGCGGTGTGCAGCTGATAAATCCCGGCTCCGCCGGAAAAGGCAGAAAACCCACATGGGCAGAGCTGGAGGTATTTGACAACGGCGGCGTATACTGCCGGATACTTGAGCTGTAAAAAAAGCAGATACCGCAAAGGTATCTGCTTTTTGGCTATATATGATGTTTTACTGTGCTCCCGCGCCGCTGCCGCCGGTCTTGGCCTTGGGCTTGCCGTGGTAATATCTGCGGCGGCGGTTATTCTTGTTTTTGCCTGGTTCCTTGGCTGCGACTTCACCGGCGTGGGCTTCGCTGCGGGGCTTGTCCTGCTTGTCTGCCTGCTGGTGCTGGACCTTGGCTTCCACTTTGACGGTTTTTACGGAAGTCTTTTTCGCGCCGGAGTTTTGCTTTTTATTGCTGCTACGGCGCTCGGACTTTTCTTTTCTGGTCTGTTCGCCGCCCTTTTCGCTCTTTTCAGCCTTCTTATCCCCAGCCTTCTCGGGGGCTTTGCTGCCCTCATGCCCGGTTCTGGCCTGCTCTGCACCCTTGCCGCTGCGGGAACGGCGGGAACGGCTGCGCCTTGATTTGGGTGCAGCCTCCTGAACCGGCTCTTCTGCTGCAGGCGGCTCTTCCACAAAGGGGATGACCCACTGATCCACGACCTCTTCCACTTCCTCTTCCTCCTCCGGCACATACACCAGTACAGAGGGAGGGGCTTCCCCGTCCTTGGGTCTGCCGCCGGGGACTGCACAAAGCTCATTGGCCTTGAAAAGGCGCAGGGTATCGTCGCTGTCATCGTCCAGCTTTACCTTCACGGTCTGTCTGAGAAGGTTTACCTGCACCGCCGTACCGTAGCCGTCCTTGGTCTCCACAAAGGCCCCCTGCTTGGGCACCTTCTTTATAAGCTCCTCATAGGCCTCCTGCTCATATCTCAGGCAGCACATGAGCCTGCCGCAGCTGCCGGAGATCTTGGTGGGGTTGAGGGAGAGGGACTGGACCTTGGCCATCTTGGTGGAGACAGGCTGGAACTCATCGAGAAACTGGCTGCAGCAATAAGGTCTGCCGCAGATACCGATACCGCCGATCATCTTGGCTTCGTCTCTCACGCCTATCTGACGGAGTTCTATACGGTTGCGGAATATTCCCGCCAGATCCTTTACAAGCTCCCTGAAGTCCACTCTGCCGTCGGAGGTGAAGAAGAAAAGGGTCTTGTTTCCCTCAAAGTTGCACTCCACATCCACAAGCTTCATATCAAGGCCGTGCTCGGCTATCTTTTGCTGGCAGATATCAAAGGCTTCCTTTTCCCTTTTCCGGTTATTCTCCGCCACGCGCAGATCATCTGCGGTGGCTACCCTGAGCACGGGGCGCAAAGGCTGCACCACTGAGGTGGCAGGCACAAAATGATTGCCTGTGCAGCAGTCGGCCAGTTCTATGCCCTTGGAGGTCTCTACGATGACCTTGTCTCCACTGTTTATATTAAGGGAGCCGGGGGAAAAGAAATAGCTTTTTCCCCTGTTCTTGAATTTAATACTGACTACTTCTACCAATTGTATTTCCTTCCTTATGACTTGTCGGCATCAAAGGCTGCCAGCAGGCCAAAAATATGTTTTACTCCGGTGTTTACTTTGAGATAGTCCTCACATTTTTCTGCAAGACGGCAAATTTTCATGAGCGTGTCACCGGAAAGCCCCATCGGCTCGGCCCGCTTTGCCAGCATATTCACAGCGCAGCTGCGAAGCTCCTGCACGAAAAGCCGTACGGAGGCTATATCCATCTCCTCATGCTCCATGCAGAAAACGCAGGTTTCCCATGGATTTTTATCCGCTATGCGCTTAATATAGGTCTGCGCCAGTCTCAGGCTCTGCTCATCCGCCATCTCCGCTTCAGAAACGGAGCTGAGCTCCACACAGCGGGAGCGTACCGTGGGTAAAAGTGAACGGGCGTTTGAGGTACAAAGGGCCAGAACCAGTCTGGCAGGAGGCTCCTCCAGCAGCTTCAAAGCCGCATTCTGAGCCTCATGATTGAGCTTTTCGGCCTGCTCTATTATAAATATCTTCCGCTCCGCCTCGTTGGGCAGAACATTGGCCTCTGCCACCAGCTGCCTGACCTGAGCCACACTTATTTCCGCCTTTTCCCTGCCCTTGTCATCCACTAGGGGGCGGACAAGGATAAGATCCGGGTGGGTGCCTCCCCTGAGCTTGCGGCAGTCACGGCAGTTACCACAGGCTTTGTTGCCCGGCGCGGAGCACAGCACTGCAGCGGCAAGCTCCTGTGCCATTTCCGCCTGTTTTTCCTGCGCAGGCGAAGAAATAATATATGCGTGGGACAGGCGGTGTTTATCCGCCAGCTGTTGTAAAGCCATGCAGCGCCTCCAAGCAAGACTATCAATATATTTTACATTTTTAAATAGATATAGTCAACAAAAATAATAAAACTGCCAATAATTATTCTTGTCGGAGCCTGTCCGTATTTCTCGTCCTCTGTATTCTTTGTAATCTTTTTGTAATTTTTGAAAGAATTTTGAAATTTTTCTCTTGCTATTTTGTAATTGGTCGTGTATAATGGCTGTGTACTAAGTTAGAAGGGGTATTTCTCGTTATGGAATTTACCGCAGCTGCAAGCTGGCTGAACACTTTCTTTGCCGGCTTTGATAATGGAATACTGGAGTTTATGCACACACTGGAGACTTCTGCCGGTGGAGTGCTGACACCTCTTGCAAAATTTATAACCCTTATAGGTGAGAAGGGCCTTGTCATGTTCATTCTAGCCTTTGCTTTCATGCTCTTTCCCAAGACCAGAAAGCTGGGCGTATGCATGTTTGGTGCCGTGTGCTGCGGCGCACTTATCACAAACATCATCCTCAAGGACCTTATCGCCAGACCCAGACCTTTTGAGGCCATGGCACCGTTCATGAAGTACTGGAACAACGTGGGCTCTCCCGCTGAGGACGGCTTCTCCTTCCCCTCCGGACACGTGACCGCCGCTGCCGCCGGTATGGCAGCCATGATGTTCGTCAAGGGCAAGAAGTTTATTCTGCCCTCGGCTCTCTATGTTTTCCTCATGTGCTTTTCCCGCAACTACCTGATGGCCCACTATCCCTCCGATGTGCTGGCCGCCAGCATAGTAGGCCTTTTCTCCGCATTTGTGGCCTACCTTATTGCAAGCTTCATCTTTGAGTACTGTGAAGACAATGATGATCTGCCTTTCTTCAATACGATACTGTACTTCAGAGTGCCTCTGCCCGATATGTCCGGCCTTATCAACAAAATAAACCGGGTACCCAGCCGTGACAGCAAGGCTGCAAAAAGCGAAAAGAAACGTGCCTCCACCCACTCCGCTCCTGCCAGAGACACAGGCAGACACAGCGTCAGGGACAGCGGAAAGCATTCAGTCAAGGACGCAGGCCGCCACTCAGGCAGACATTCCGCCCCTGCTCAGGCTGAAAAGGATGACGATTTCAGCTTTACCGTGGATATGGCAGACGAGCTTCTCTCCGATACCGGAAGCATAGAGCTGGATATTGACGAGCTCAGAAGCGAAGCAAAGGCCGAGCCTGAGGAAAGCAAGTCTCCCGCTGTCAGCAAAAAAGCTGCAAAGCGCGAAAAGTCTGCCGCTCCCGCCTTCCTCGGCAGCGCCATGGCAAAGGCCGGAGAGCTCGCAAAGAAGTCCAGAAGCAGTCTGGCTTCTGCCCAGAAGGCCGCCAAAAACAGGGTAGGCAGCGACAGCAGCGTTATCTCCATCCACACCTCCGAGCTGGACTTTGACTTTGCCGCAAAGGACAGCGGCAAGAAGAAGTCAAAAGGCGGTTCTGACTGGAATGAACGCTGGGAGCAGTATCTTGCCCGCCGCGATCAGGCACAGGTAAAAACAGTTCCCGCACAAGAGGGCAGCGCTCAGATGGAATTTGAAAACATTTTCGGCAAAAGCGCAGCTCCTGCCGAAAAGCCCGCCGCAGACGGTGAAAAGGCTGCTGACGATGCGCTGAGCAATACCTCCCCCCTCTTCGCTCAGCCCTCCGATACTCCCGCCGAATCCGCTCCCCAGGACGAGGAGGAAGTAAAGGTTTATAAGCCCGCTAAGGAGAAAAAGCAGGCTGAAGCCAAAAAGTCCGAGGCTCCCGCGGACGCTCCCAAGGCAGAGGAGAAGAAAGAGGAAGCCCCCAAGGCCAAGGAGGAAAAAGCCCCTGAAGCTCCCAAGGTCGATCCCGATGTGAATTTTGACCATATGCGCCGCCGTCCCGGTACGAACACGGGCAGCATAGAGATCGACATGGACGAAATATACTCCATGATAAACGGAAGCTACGACTTCTCACGCGACTGATATTGTTTATGGTTGAGCCGCCGGCCCAATGCGCTTTCAATATGGTGGGGCATGATAAAGAATGTTTATTGAAGAAGCCTGCATCCAAAAGGATGCAGGCTTCTTGTGTTTTACTGGTGTCTCTGGAGGCATTCAAGAAGCTCTTTGTTAAACTCCACATACATGCCATAGGGCTCAACTCTTGCATCTGCAATACGGTGAACGGAATCGCCCAGAATAATGTCATAGTCATTGCTGTACCAGTTGATACTGTACTTTTCAAAGATGCTGTACACATCATCATAGTATCTTATCATGGAATCCTGGGTGGTACCCTGCGAGAAGGCGGCATCCTCAACTCTGGCATGACAAAGGGGAGAAAACTCTGCGATACCTGAGGCCCATTCCTCAATGCTTTCAGTATTTGCCTGCTGCCAAAGGGTATCAGAGCTATAGGAAAGGTCATCGTGGATGGTGATGTGTGTGCCGTCTTCATTGCTGTTAGGGCATATCATAACCGTGGATGTGGATTTAAGCTCAAAAGCTTTCATCTGGCTTTCATCTTCACCGCGGAGAAAAGCATCGTAGGAGGAATTCATGTACCAGCGCTCCTGTGCATATTCCTCAGGAAGTATGACATTTATGCCGCTCCAATCCAGACCGCCGTTGACGCAGCTCAGGCGCAAATATTCAGCATTCTCCTCAAGAGTAAGAGCAATCTTTTTCTCACTCTCGGCAAAAGGATAGTAGTAGGAAATCTTATAGTTTGTTTCATACTCAGCCTCTTGCAAAGCTTCGCTGTGCAAAACTGCCTTGTCGCTCTCTATGGTGAAAGTACCGTTGCCATAGCTGGAACTGAGATACATTTCTATACTTGTACCCCTGGGCAGACAGCCATCAATCAGTATTTCCTCGCCGCTTTCGATTATGGCTTTGGCGGCATATATCTTCACCGGGTAATCCGGTTTGAAAAGGCCATGATTATTCTTGTCTTTGTTTTCATCCTCTGCGGCGGTCAATTCTGCAAAAACATAGGCCCGCTGACAGAAATTATAGCTTATCATGGTGTTGTCGTATTTTTGCTGCATCATAGTATATGCAGACAGGCTCTTTTCTATGGCGATTTCCGGGGGAGCGTCCGGAGCTATTTCGTAAATCATAAAACGCTCCGGGTCTGCATTGCGGATAACAGCCGTCAGCTTATCCAATGTCCGACTTATTTCCTCAGGGCCGTATTCGGGTGCCTCCGCACCAGTGGAAATGCTGTAATTGAAAGGCTCCCAGAATGGAGTAAAGGACAGATACTCACCGGGGACTTCCTTATAGCGCTCTGCCAGAGTTTCCCAGACCAAGGCCGCTTTTTCCTGCTGGGCTTCGTTGACGAAAAGGTCAAATTCACCGCCGGAACGGAAATCCACATTGTTCAGCCATATGGTTCTGCCAGGAAGAGTACACAGGCACAGGTTGAGGTGGATATCGTTCTCAACCGCGGCAGCCACAATTTTATCCAGCTTTTCCATCTGGGTCAGGTTCACACTGCTGCAGTCATCGGAAAAGAGCACTTCATAGCGCAGCTGCATTCTTGCGCTGCTAAAGCCCCAATCGGCAACATTGCGGATATCAGTCTCGCTTTTATCAACGCTGTCGCTGCTGTAACCGCTGTACTTTCCGTAAAGGGAAAAACCAGTGAGTTTGGGAAGGTCTTCAATTTTCTCAATCCCAGAGGCCGCAGCCTTGGCTGCCAGTTCCTCAGTCCAGATATCGGCATCCATCTTTCTTGCAGCCTCACTGTCAACAGCTACAAGTTCTTCCTTGCCAAAGCTGTCTGACAGGCGGGCTATGGCGCAAACTGCCTGCTCCACGCTAAAGGGGTCTGTGTTGCGCATACCGCCGGCAGCCTCATCAAAGGCCACGGTCTGCTCACCGGAATAAGGGGAGCTATGCCATACATTCCAGAGGAAAGCCGCGGTATACTCATTGTCCCAGGTCTGACCGTTCATCTCCACGGAGATATTTTCCAAGCAGTCAGGGAAAAGCGTGTTAGGGTCAAAAGCCCCCACATCCCAGAACTTGCCGTCAGCTTCGGCCCGCTCATGGTCAAAGCTGTTGTTGTAGTTATCTGCGCCCATACAGACTGCTGCATAGTAAGACATGATTATGGCCGCACCCCGGGAAAGTGGCATATCCGCCTCAGTCACCTTGGACTCAAACCATGGGATATCCTCACATTCAAAGACAGTCATCATATCAATGAGCATGCTTCTGTATTCCAGAGAAGAAAGCTGTTCGTCTATATCCCTGCTCTTATACTTTTCATCCACATAGGCCATTTCAAAAGCACGGAGATAATCCGCTTCCTTTGATATGCTTTGGGTATTGACTTCGACGCTCTGGGTGCTGCTCTCAGCAGTCTGCGTATCTCCGCAGGCGCAGAGGGAAAATAGCATGGCAGCACACAGGATAAATGAAATAATATGTCTTATTTTCATGGCTTTTTTCTCCTTTTGGCCTTTATGTACCAACAGCCTTAATTGTAACGTACAGGGCACAAAAACACAAGCCGTTTCTCCCTACCCCCACGTTCTGACTCCCGTTGGACTAAGCCCGATTTAACGCCTTAGCAAGTATGTCATTTGGTAGCACAAACGACTTTGTTAGGGGGACCTAATACCCACGCGAAATGGTTTTCACCGTGAAAAAAGTTTCTATATCCAAAGAAAAAAGCAATAGCATGACACACAAGTGTCATGCTATTTCTATATAATTTCAGAAAACTTCTTTATCCGCAGGCATCCTAGGGTCGGCGCTTTTATTTTTTGATGAAATTATCATTGACAAGCGGCCTTTTCATGGTAGATAATTTTTCTTGCGGAGGCGGAACTTTTTTTCCGTGCCCGCCATCATATTATACGCAGTATCCTCTCTTGAAAAAGGTGAACAAAATGAAAAAAGCTATACTCCCTGTTCTCATCCTTGTACTTGCTTTGAGTCTTTGCGCCTGTGCATCCTCAGTGCAGGACAATTTGCCCGACAACCAGATAAGCACATCTCCCACCCCCGTGCCCACAGTGTTCGTGGAAAATGTACCTATGCCCACACCCGACCTGCCTCTGGACGAGGTGCCTCTGGAGACTCTGATGGCAGATTTTGCCACGAAGATTCAGGCAGGTTCCGCAGGCTCAAGCCTCAAGGCCGTGGGGCAGGCGGTGCGCTTTATGGACTGGGCCATTGGCACCTACATGAGTGAGGAGGAGATTTTTGCCGCGGTGGACTTCTTTCTTTCTCAGCTCGATGAGGCAGCGCTGGCTGAGTATATGATGCAGCTTGAGCTTCTGGATTATACCTATCAGCTTTTGCTTACCCCCGGGCAGGAGGAGCTTCTGGCCACCGCCGGCTGCGCTGAGTCCAACTACCCATGGAGCGACAAGCCCCTGCGCGCTGCCGAGTGCTTCATGAACGCGGCAGGTCTGCGCGCCACATATCAGCTGCCTTTGGAATATACGGAAGCCCAGCCCGCCATAAACGAGCTGTATTCTGACTATCTTTCTGACTGTTATCATGCTCTCAATGAGAGATGGGAATTTGACTATATGATGGAGCAGGGTCTCAACGCCACTATCTTTCAGGATTTTCTCTCCCGAGAGGCTTATTCTCCTATTTCCGCTCTTGATGAGTTGGGCTACTGCCTTTACGATGTGAACGGAGATGATATTGACGAGCTCATCATCGGCAAAATCTCCCTGCCAAATGAGGTTTTCAACATTCTAAGCTGCACAAGCGGAACGCTCACAACAGTTTTCGAGGGTTGGGAACGAAATCTGGCTTTCATATGCTCCGACGGTACAGTGGTCACCCGTGGCTCCGGCGGCGCAGCTGTTACTTACTACACCTACTACAAGTTTGACGGTTCAGCTCTCACCCCCTTCGGCAGCGTCATCCACGACGGAAACGCCAGCCCCAACGCCCCCTGGTTTGTAAGTCAGGACGGGGATATGGACATTACAAATGACATTCCCGCCACTCAGGAACAGGCGCAGGGGATAATCGCCCAGTACGAGGCACTGTACATAAGCTTCCCGCTCACTCCCTTCTCCGCACTGGCTTGACAGCAAAGCAAGAGCAGCCCCAAAATGGGGCTGCTCTTGCTTTTTTATTCGCTTATAAGCTTTTTCAAAATCTGTACTGCGTTGGAGGCCGCGCCCTTTCTTATCTGGTCGCCGCAGCACCAGAGGGTAAGGCCATTGTCGCTGGTAAGGTCGTCTCTCACGCGGCCTACCCACACCAGATCCTGATCAGAGGTGTCCAGCGGGGTGGGGTAATTTCTGCCCTTGTAGTCCTCCACGAGACGGCAGCCGGGGAAATTGCGGATGGCCTCATTGGCCTCGGCAACGCTGATCTTGCGCTCGGTACGCACAGTTACGGCGATGGAGTGGGAGCGCATAACAGGCACGCGCACGCAGGAGCAGCTTACGGTCAAGTCAGGTGCGTGGAGTATGCGGCGACCCTCATTCTGCATCTTCATTTCCTCATCGGTGTAGAGATTGTCAAGCTCACTTCCGATAAAGGGGATGACGTTCAGGGCTATCTGGGTGGGGAAAACCTTGACCTCAGGCTCTTCGCCCTTTGCAATTTGGCTCATCTGGTTTTCAAGCTCCATAAGGCCGTTCTGCCCTGCGCCGGACACTGCCTGATAGGTGCAGGCCACAAGGGATTTGATGGGGCTGAGCTTTGCAATGCCGCCAAGGGCCATCATGGTGATGATGGAGGAGCAGTTGGGGTTTGAGATGATGCCCTTATTTTTGAAAGCATCCTCGCCGTTTATCTCAGGTACTACCAGAGGCACGTCAGGATCAAGGCGGAAAGCGGAGCTGTTGTCGATAAACACCGCGCCGGACTTTACTATAGCGGGGGCAAATTTCTTGGACATATCGTTTTCAACTGCGCCCAGCACAAAGTCCATACCGGCAAAGCTGTCAAAAGTGGCCTCTTCGATAAGTATGTCCTCGCCCTTGAACTTCACATAGCCGCCTGCGCTTCTGGCGCTGGCCAGAGGCAGAAGCTTATTTACGGGGATATCGTACTCTTCCAGAACCTTCAGCATTTCCTGACCTACGGCGCCGGTTGCGCCCAAAAGAGCTATATTATACTTTTTCATTTTTATTTCCTCCCTAAACTGCAATTTTAACCTGCAAAGCCCTCATACATGACCTGTATGGCGGTTTCAAAATGTTTGTTTTCCACACCGATTATTATACTCAGCTCATCCGCGCCCTGTGCAATGGTGCGGATATTTACGCCGTTTTCACCCAGAGCCTTGAAAAGACGGCCGGATATACCGGGACGGAAGGTCATCTTACGGCCCACCGCCGCCACAAGGGCGATGCCGTCCTTCACCTGCACCTCGTCCGGGTGGCAGCTTTTCTGGATATCGTTGAGCACATCATATACCCCGTCGCCCAGAGCCGCCGAGGATGTGACCAGCGCAAAAGAGTCAAGGCCCAGAGTTATATGCTCCACGCTGGCCTTGTAGCGGTCCAGAATTTCCAGAGCGCGGCGGAGGGTTTCGCTGGTATTCATGTTGTGCTTGAGTACGGTTATGATGGCGAAGTTGCGGCGGCCCGCAATGCCGGTTATGAAGCGCTCGTGGGTGTCCTCATTTTCCACCTTCTCCACTATCATGGTGCCCGCGTCCTCAGGGCGGTTGGTGTTTCTTATATTAAGGGCAATGCCCTTTTCCTTTACCGGCAGCACAGACTCTTCATGCAGTACGCTTGCGCCCATGAAAGCCAGCTCACGAAGCTCGGCATAGGTGATGCGGGGGATTGGCTTGGGGTCTTTCACTATTCTGGGGTCTGCCATCAGTATGCCGGACACGTCCGTCCAGTTTTCGTACACATCCGCATTGCAGGCCGCTGCCGCCAGTGCGCCGGAGATATCGCTGCCGCCGCGGCTCATGACCTTAATGCGGCCTGTGGGGGATCTGCCGTAAAAGCCGGGGATGACTACCCGCTCGTACTTTCCGACAGCCTCGGCAATGGCGGCATAGGTCTTTTCCTTATCTATCTGCCCGTCAAGGGAGAAGAATATGCAGTTAGCGGCGTCCACAAACTCATAGCCCAGATACTCCGCCAGAAGCTTTGAGGTGAAATACTCGCCCCGGCTTACAAGCTCGTCCACACTGGTGTCCCGGTCGAGTTTTGCCCTCAGTGCTGCAAAGTCAGCCTCCACATCGTACCTGAGGCCAAGCTCGTTTCGCATGTCCGCAAAGCGCTTTTGTATGGTGTCCATTATATCGTCACAGGAGACACCGTAGGTTATATGGGCATGGCAGAGATAGAGAAGGTCTGTCAGCTTATGGTCGTCAGAGCTTCTCTTGCCTGCTGCCGAGGATATGACTATCTTTCTTGAGGGGTCTGCCTCAATTATGGCCTTTACTTTTTTGAACTGCTCGGCGCCTGCCACGGATGAGCCGCCGAACTTTACGGTTTTCAACATCTTTTTCCCTGTTTCCTCTCTGTTTTCGCCTTATTTTATATTTCTGCAAAGAATATAGGCATGCCGCCCTTTCTCAGGGCCCTCACCTTTTCGTGCATGGCCTTCACGCTTATGGGCTTTGTAATGGCATAGACCGCACCGCCCTGAGCTTCGCTTTCCGCAAGCTCAAACTCAGCCACGCAAGCCTTGGGCATACGCACATAGTATGTGCAAAGGCAGCCGTCATTTTCGGCCTTGGAGTATTCACAAAGCTCATGGAGCATTTCACGCTGACCAAAGCGGATGCACTCCAGATCCCGGATGACGGCGGAGGCGGTGGGATATCTGCCCGCGCCCTGACCCATCAGCACTATCTGGCCGGAGTTTTTACCCAGATATTTTGCCATGTTGAAATTCTTTTTGACAGCACACTCGGGAGCGTCAGCGGGAAGCAGCGCAGGCTGTACATAGGCGTAGAGCTTGCCCTCTGCAAGGCCGCCCTTGGCCAGCAGTCTGCAAGTGAGCCCTTTTCCCTGAAAATGGGCGACGTCGGCAGCGGTGAGAGAGTCTATACCCTCGTTGTAAAGTCCCTCCACCGGCAGCCTGTCATAGGCCACGGCGCAGCCCAGCATTATCTTTCTCAGCGCGTCAAGGCCGGTCACGTCTGCTGTGGGGTCAGCCTCCGCGTAGCCCAGAGCCTGGGCCTCCGATAGAGCTTCCTCATAGCCAAGACCCTCGCTCTGCATACGGTCGAGCATATAGTTTGTAGTGCCGTTGAGTATTCCGCCCAGAGCCTCTATATCGTCCGACTGGCGGGCCAGCTCCAGATTATGAAGGAAAGGCACAGCACCGCCGCAGGCGGCGGAGAAAAGAAAGCCCACGCCCTTCTCCCTTGCAAGGGCATCCAGCTCCACACCCTTGGCAGAAACTAAGGCCTTGTTGGAAGTAACAAAGTGCTTTCCGGCTTTCAATGCCTTTACGCCGTAGGCATAGGCCACATCCACGCCGCCCATGACTTCCGCCACTGCATCCACGCTCTCGTCATTTACTATTTTTTCGATATCGTCCACTTTGAAGGGCGCATCCGCCTTGCCGGGGCGCACCAGTACGGGGCCTGCCTCGAAAAGCGGGCAAGTTCGCAGCATCTCGTAAACACCCTGCCCGACAACACCGAATCCCAATACTGCAACCTTCATATGCGCACCTCCAAATTTTCTTGTGTCCGTTAAATAAAAACACTTGTTTTTTTGACAGAGACAGTGTATCATAAGGGCGTGCCATTTACAAGCGTTTTTTTGATGTGTTTTTTCACAAGGAGATTTGAGCTTATGCTGGAAAATTACCTCATTATTCACAAAAGTATTTTGCCCGAATATTACGAAAAGGTGCTGCAGGTGCGCCGGATGATGGAGTCGGGCAAGAAGAAGGATGTGAGCCAGTGCGTGCGGGAGGTAGGCATTTCCCGCAGCACCTACTATAAGTACAAAGACTATATTCTCGAGCCCATGGCCCTTTCCGGAGGGCGCAAGGCTGTGCTGTCCATGATGCTGACCCATGAGCCGGGGGTGCTCAGCGCCCTTTTAAGCTGCATATCCCAGTCCGGTGCCAGCGTGCTGACCATTACCCAGAGCCTGCCCATCCACGGCAGGGCCAGCGTGACCATATCTCTGGACGTGACAGAGCTTGCCTCGGATTTCAGCAATCTTTTGCAGATAATGGAAAAAATCCCCGGTGTGGAGCAGGTGAAGCTCCTTGCCATAGAATAATAAACAAGGAAAGAAGACGAAATTATGCTTTACAAAAGTACAAGAAGCGATCTAAATTGCAGCTCTGCCGAAGCTGTTTTGAAGGGCCTTGCCGCCGACGGCGGGCTTTATATTGACCCTGCCGTTATGAGCATGGAATTTGACTGGGAGCGCTGTGTATCCCTTTCGGAGCGTGAGTGCGCTGTGATGGTGCTGTCCACCCTGCTGCCCGACTTTGAGGACATGGAGGGCTTGGTTGAGAAAGCCTACAGCGGCAAGTTTGACAATGAATGCATCGCCCCTCTCGTTCCCTGCGGGGAGGATTACGTGCTGGAGCTTTTCCACGGCCCCACCTCAGCTTTCAAGGATGTGGCTCTGTCCATGCTGCCCCAGCTTATTACCAGTGCAAGGAATAATCTGGGCATGGAGCAGCAGGTGCTCATTCTCACTGCCACCTCCGGCGACACAGGTAAGGCCGCACTTGAGGGCTTTCACGATGTGCCCGGCACGGGGATAGTGGTATTTTACCCGGAGGGGGGCGTGTCCCCGGTGCAGCGGGCGCAGATGGTGTGCCAGCAGGGCGCAAACGTAAAGGTCTGCGCCGTAAGGGGCAACTTTGACGATTGCCAGAGAGGCGTAAAGGAGGCCTTTGCCGCACTCTCCGGCGAGAGTGAGAAAGTGCACCTGAGCTCTGCAAACTCCATAAATATAGGCCGTCTCGCCCCGCAGGTGATATATTACTTCACCGCATATTCCCAGCTTCTTGAAAGAGGCGATATAGAGCTTGGGGATAAGGTGGACTTTGTTGTTCCCACCGGCAATTTTGGGGACATTCTGGCAGGCTACTACGCAAAGCTTATGGGTCTGCCCGTGGGTCGGCTGGTCTGCGCCTCCAACGCCAACAATGTGCTCTATGACTTTATAAATACCGGCGTATACGACGCAAGGCGTCCCTTTATCCGCACCAGCTCCCCCTCCATGGATATTCTCGTTTCCTCCAATCTGGAGCGGCTTTTGTTCCTTGCCTGCGGCGGGGATGACGAAAAGGTAAAGGGCTGGATGGCTGAGCTTAAAAAGGACGGCGTATACAAGGTGGATAAAGCCACCCTTGAAAATATTCAGGCAGTTTTTTCCGCAGGCTATACCGATGAAAAAAGCTCCCTTGAGACCATAGGTCGCATCTGGAATGAGGAAAAGTACCTCTGCGACCCACACACTGCCGTAGCATTTTCGGTGCTTGAGGAGCTGAAAAAAGAAGGCTTATGCAAGAATAAGTGCGTGGTACTGTCCACCGCATCCCCCTACAAGTTCCCTGCCGCTGTTCTCTCCGGCATTGGCGGCAGCAGCGAGGGCGACGAGTTTTCGCAGATGGATGAGCTTTGCGCCATCTCTTCCGTGCCCGTACCCAAAAATCTCTCCGGCCTTAAGGAGGCAAAGGAGCTGCATCTGGATGTTATTGACAAGGAAGAGCTGACCGGCTATGTAAGGGCCATTATCCAACAGGGGGGTCTTGGATGAAGATACGTGTGCCTGCCAGCTCTGCCAACCTGGGTCCGGGCTTTGACTGCTTTGGCATAGCGTGGCAGCTATACAACGAGCTGGAGTTTGAGCTTTGCGAAGAGGGGCTTCACATCACCGGCTGCGATGACAGATTTTTAAACGAGGACAATCTGGCCTACGCAGCGTACAGGCTGGTGCTTGAGCGCTGCGGCGTGGAGCCTGCGGGCCTGCGCATAAATTTCGCCAGCACCCGCATACCCATATCCCGCGGCCTTGGTGCGTCCTCTGCTCTTCTTGCAGCCGGGGTGATAGCGGCAAACGAGCTGCACGGCCTGAAGCTTTCAAAAAAGGAGCTTCTGGAGATGGCTGCCACCCTTGAGGGACATCCGGACAATGTGGTGCCGGCTTTCTGCGGGGGCTTGAGCGCCTCGGCCATGGTTGCAGGCAAGCCTGTGACTGTCCCCTACCCCGTGTCGGACAAGCTTTATTTCACCGCCCTCATCCCGCCCTTTGAGCTTTCCACGGAGGAAGCCCGGAGAGTGCTGCCCCAGTATGTGCCAAGAGAGGATGCTGTTTTCAATGTCTCACGGGCGGCGCTTTTATTGAATGCTCTCGGCAGCGGGGATACAGAGCTTTTGCGCCTTGCAATGGACGACAGGCTCCATCAGCCCTACCGCATCCCGCTGGTAAGAGGCTATGACATTGCAAGGGGCCTTGCCTACAAATGCGGCGCTGCCGCCCTGTGTATCTCCGGCGCCGGTCCTACCATACTCTGCGTTTCCGACTCACCTGACTTTGTTGAGCGCATGACAGAGGCCTCCGCCTTTCCCCTGCCGGGGCTGCGGATACTGCCCCTTGAGGTGGATAATATCGGAGCGAAAATTATCGAATAAGTTGCATAATTTGCATTTTAGTTCGATAGAATTCGTAGGGGCGCTTATCAAGCGCCCGCGGGCGGATAATATCCGCCCCTACACCCGTAGGACGTACATTTTTGCATAACTAAAGGGCTTGTTGCTTCATTTTGCAACAAGCCCTTTTTATTTGCATATTTTACTTTTTATAGCCTGTGGTAAAATCCACCACGTTGCGGGGTTCTTCCCCGGCAAAGTAATGGGCAAGGTTTTCCGCAGCTATTTCAACAATGCACTCAAAGGTATGGGGCAGGTGGTAATAGCCGGAGACATGGGGGGTAATGACAAGGTCGTCAAGCTGCCAGAGTGGACTGTCGGCAGGGAGAGGCTCAACCTCGGTCACGTCGATAGCGGCAGAGGCAATCATCTTCTCGCTGATGGCCTTATACAGCACCTCGCTTGCCACCGCGCCGCCGCGGCCGCAGTTTATGAAGATGGCGCTGTCCTTCATCAGGCGGAAATATTCCTCGGTGTAGAGATGGTGAGTGCCGCCGGTACCGGGGAGGATGTTGAACACCACGTCTGCCCGGGGCAGAAGCTTTTCAAGTTCTTCCTGAGTATAAAGCTCATCCACACAGTCGGGCTTTGCGGAGGGTCTGCGCTTTACGCCGATAACGTAGGCACCCAATGCCTTAACAAGCCTTGCAAAGTGGCAGCCGATGTCCCCAAGGCCCACGACCAGCACTGTAAAGTCGGTAATGGAGCTGACGGTGCCGAAGTCTGTCCAGTTATTCTCACGCTGGGCATCTCTGTAGCGGTGCAGCTTTTTTTGCAGCATAAGAAGGCTTGCCAGTGCATGCTCGGCAACAGCCTTGCTGTATGCGCCGGTGGCGTTGCAGAGCACTGTATTCTCATGGAGAACGCCGGGGACGATGTAGGGGTCAGTGCCGGCAGTGTTGAGCTGGAAAAGCTCCAGATTTTCCGACGCCTTTACACGCTTTGCATCCACGCAGCCCAGGATCACATTGGCTGCTGCGATCTGTTCGTCTGTGACTTTGTCGGGGGAGGAGTAGATAATGGGGCAGCCTGCTGCGGCCTTTTCCAGTTTGTCCTTATGGCGCTGCTCCACAGGCAGCACACAGAGTATATTTTTCAAGGGGATACGCCTCCTTTTATTATTCTTATCCGATTATATAGGCACTAATATAAAAAAGCAATAAGCAGTGCTTTCACACTGCTTATTGTAAATTGTATTATTTTGCGCTTATGCAAACTTTGCAACCAGTGCATCAATGTCAGCTGCGCAGGCGCGGGCAATGTGCAGATCGTCTGCATCCAGAGGCAGGAGAGGAGCTCTCACGCTGCCGATGTCGGGGCCGCCGCGGAACTTGATGATCTCCTTGATCATGGCGTACATGTTGCCCTTGCCGGAGCACATACGGTAGATCATGTGGCAGCACTCGTCCTGAATGAGGCGGGCAGCAGCGATATCGCCCTGCTCCACCAGCTTGAATATCTTCTCATACAGCTCGGGCATACCGGCGTAGGTGCCGCCGATACCGCCGATTGCGCCTGCAACCAGACCGGAGAGCAGCTGCTCATCGGGACCGTTGAAGACTATTGCGCCCTCATCGCGCCACATCTCAATGTCCTGAACGGGCATGGAGGAGTTCTTGACACCGATGACTCTGGGGTTTTCCAGCATGGTGCGCAGAAGTCCGCTGGAGAGGCTGACGCCTGCCAGCTGGGGGATATTGTAGATGATGAAGTCGGTGTTGGGAGCGGCAGAGGAGATATCGTTCCAGTACTTGGCGATAGCTCTGTCAGGCAGGTGGAAGTAGATGGGAGGGATGGCGGCGATTGCGTCCACGCCCAAAGACTCTGCGTGGCGGGCCAGTTCCATACTGTCAGCAGTGTTGTTGCAGGCCACATGGGCAATGACAACAAGGCGGCCCTTTGCCTGATCCATCAGGTGCTCAAGGGTGAGCTTGCGCTCTTCAACGCTCTGGTAAATGCACTCGCCGGAGGAACCGCCCACGTACACGCCGTTGACCTTTTTCTCTATGAGATACTCGGTGAATGCGCGGATACGCTCGGGGGAAACCTGGCCGTTCTCGTCATAGCAGGCGTAGAAGGCGGGGAATATTCCTTTGTATTTGCTGAAATCTTTCATATTTACTCCTTGCGCGGCGGTATCAGCCCTTGACAGCGCCCATGGTGATACCCTTGGTGAAGTACTTCTGGAAAATAAGGAACACAATGATGATAGGCACGGAAGCCAGAGCTGCGCCTGCCATCAGAAGACCATAGTCGGTGGAGCTCTCGCCCTGCATGGTGGCGATACCCAGGGATATGGTCAGATTCTTGTTGGAAGTGAGCATGATCAACTGCATGAAGTAGTCATTCCAGGAGTTGATGAAGGTGAAGATGGCGCAGGCACCCACACCGGGCTTTATCATGGGGAACATGACATCGGTAAAGGTGCGCCACTCGCCGGCACCGTCGATACGGCAGGCCTCCACCATTTCGGTGGGGATACCCTCTGCAAACTGCTTGAGAAGGAATACGCCGAAGGGCCAGCCCACGATGGGGAAGATAACGGCCCAGATGGTGTCGTAAAGATTGAGAGCGCTCATTTCACGCAGAAGGGGGATAAGGATGACCTGCTTGGGCAGAGCCATGGCGCAGACCACCAGAGAGAATATAATGGTCTTACCCCAGAAGCGCTTCTTTGCCAGCACGTAACCGGCCATTGCAGCGGTAAGGCAGGTGATAAGCATGGAGCCCACGGACATGAACACGGTGTTTATAAGCCAGCGGATAGCGGCGGGAACGGTGGGGCCGGTGATGGTCAGGCCGCCCAGATTAAGGGTGTATCCGAAAGCGGAAACAGAAATGAGGGGGATGTTCATGTCGAACAGGGGGGCAGTACGCTTGGTCATGAGACGCTGGTAGTTGCCCATGTCCCACTCGGAGGGGAACCACACGGGAACGGTGGAGTTGATCTCGGCGCCGGTCTTGAAGGAGCCGGTGATGATCCAGTACAGGGGGAAGGTAAAGAGTATAGCCAGAATAATGACTACAACAGCAGAGAAGATGGAGTATGCCTTCTTTTTCTTTGCATTGGCATCCAGACGGTTTGTATTCATAGCTTTCCTCCTCCCTTACTTTTCCTGGCCCATCTTGAACTGCACAGCAGACAAGATAGCGATGATGATAGCCAGTATTACGCCCATTGCGTTGCCGTAGCCGTACTTGTAGAGCTTGAAGGCATTGTAGTAGATGTAATACATTATGGTCATGGTGGAGTTGTTGGGTCCGCCAAGAGTCAGCAGCTGGATAAGTGCGAAGCACTGGAAGGAGTTGATGGTGGTGATGACCAGTATGTAAAGGGTGGTGGGCATCATCTGGGGCCACTTGATCTTCCAGAAGGCCTGCAGCTCGGTAGCGCCGTCAACTTCGGCTGCCTCAACAAGGGACTTGTCCACATTGTCCAGAGCGGACACGTAAAGGACGATGGGCTGACCCACGGAGGTGGTCAGAAGGATGAGGATGATGCAGCCAAGGGCATATCTCTCATCGCCCAGCCAGTTGATGTTCTGTTCGAGAAGGCCGGTCTTGTTGCCCAGATAGTTGAAAATACCGTAGTAGTTATTGTACATCCACTTCCACACCATGGTGACAGCAACAGAGCCGGTGACCACAGGCAGGTAGAAGATGCAGCGGAAAGCGGAGGTAGCAGCCACATGCATCTTGCTGATGGCGGAGGCTACCCACAGGGAGAATGCGCAGGTAACAGGAACGGAGACAATAACGATTATCAGGGTGTTTTTGAGGGCAACCCAGAAAACTTCGTCATTGAAAAGGGTCTTGTAGTTGTCAAAGCCGATGAATATATCCTCGCGGCCCATGGTGGCATCAAAGAAGGAAGTGTACACGCACATGAACATGGGGTACACAACGAACATCACGAAGAATATAAGAAACGGCAGCAGGAAAAGATAGGATGTGGTTGTCTCACGGATCATCAGTCTGCGGGACTTCTGGCTGATGGAGATTTTTTTAGTACTCAAGAAAATGCTCCTCTCAGGATGATGATAAGTAGGGCAGGAAACTATCCCTGCCGCGCAGTTTATCTGCACCCATTATGCTTATTCGCGGCAGGCACACTCACCTGCCCTACAAAAAGGTCGGAAAAACGCCCCTCCCCTTTAAGGGAAGGGGCGTTGATCATTTGATCAGTTCAGACTGATAAAGTCTTACTTGCCGTTTGCCTGATTGACGTACTGGTCAACAGCTGCGCTGATGGCCTCGACGGAACCGTCAGAAGCGCCGACAGCCTGCAGCATGTTCCACCATGCGGTACGGGCTTCTGCCCAACCGGTGGTGACCTGGTAGTAGTCGCCCAGCAGAGGCATCAGGACGTTGTACTCGGCCATGATGTCATTGTCAGCCCAGATGGTGGAGAGATCTGCACCCTCTGCGGTGTCACGGACTGCGAAGTAGTTGGCAGCCTTGACAGCGTCAGCGGTCTTTGCGGAGTCGCAGAAGTACTTGATGAAGGTCTTTGCAGCCTCGATGCGGGCAGCGTCGCCGTTATCGAAGATACCGAAGCCCCAGATACCGCCCTGCAGCTTTGCAGCGCCGTCAGCGGGGAAGGCGAGGAACATGATGTCGTCGCCGGAAGCGGTCTTGGCAGCACCGGTGTTAGCGGTGTTGGGGTTGAGCTGCTGTGCAATGTTCCAGCAGAATGCAACGTTCAGAGTGCCGTTGTAGAACAGGGCGATTTCGTCGCCGCCTGCAATACCGGAGTCAAATGCGATTGCGGGGTTGTCGTACAGCTTCTTGAGAGCAGCGATGTTCTCCTCGGAGCCCCAGGTGTACTCGGTGTGCTCGGGGTTGGTGAAGGTGCCGCCGCAGAGGTTGTTGACGAGAGCGCGGGTGCCCTGGTCACCGCCCTGACCGACGCAGTAAACAGCGCCGACCTGAGCACCGGTGTGCTCATAAACAGCTGCGATTGCCTTCTCGAAGTCTTCAACGGACTTCCAGGTGTGGGTGGCCTCATCGATGTACTGCATTGCGTCAGCAGCCTCGAAGACGGTCTTGTTGATGGCCATGCAGTGTGCGGTCATGACCAGGGGGTACTCGTAAGCGGTGGCATCGTCTGCAAAGCAGGCTGCCAGAGCTGCGGGGTTGATTTCCTTCTTGTCGGTGTCGTCGAAGAGGTCAGCGATGTTGACCATCTTGCCCTTTGCGCCCCAGTTGGCAACCAGACGCTCGGGACCTTCCATAATGAGGTCGGGAGCAGCGTTGCCCTCGATGGCGGTGTTGACCTTATCGTCGCCGTCAGCGTAGGTCAGGTACTCAACAGTGACCTTGATGCCGGTGTCTGCCTCGAAAGCAGCCATCAGAGCGTCAACAGTCTCCTGAGTGCCCCAGCCGCCGATGGGGTAGGTCCACAGGGTGATCTCAGTGGGAGCAGCGGTTTCTTCCTCAGCCTTGGGAGCGCTGGTGGAAACGGAGCATGCGCACAGAGCAAAAACCATGCAAAGTGCAAGAACCAGTGCAAGAACTTTTTTCATGTTGTGCCTCCTATAAAAATTTTAAAGACTATATGTATCAACGGCGTAAAGCCGCAGATCCCGTTTTTCGGCCCATTTCTGCATTTGTGCAAAAATTTGTGGCCTGATTTGGCCGCATTTGACTGCTGCCTTAGATATATTAACCAAATATTTACTCTCTGTCAATAAGAAAATGAAAATTTTTTTCTTTTTCTTTCAAAAGAGAAAATTTTTTACAAGTGCTTATCCACCATGGCCTCTGCAAGGCGGCTGCGGCTCTCCCTGCACTGGTCCAGATTTCTGCGGCAGACCTCGGAAAAGAGGATGTCCAGCAGGAAAAGCTGCGCAAGTCTTGCGCCTATGGAGCCAAGCTGCAAGGGGCCTTCATCCGCACCGCACTGAAGCACCACATCCGCATACTCTGCGCCCGGGCACTTGGGGAAGTGGGTGATGAGAATGACCTTGGCGCCTCTGGCCTTCACCTGTGAAAGGGTTTCCACCAGATCCTTGGTTGCCCCGGAGTAGGAGAAAAACAGCACCGCATCCCGCTCTGTCACGTTGACGGCGTAGACCATCTGGGTGTGGGCATCGGAAACGGCAAAGTATTTGCCGAAGATAGTGGAAAAAAGGTGTGCTGCCTCCTCCGCTATTATCATGGAGCCACCCTGACCCATGCACAGCACCTTGTCCGACTGCATGAGAATATCCGCCGCTATTTTGTAGTCTTCTTCCCGGGCAAGGCTCATTGTCTGGGCCATTGCGTTGGAGTTTGCGGTATAGAGCTTGCTGCACACATCGGAAAAGCTGTCGCTGTCCAGCACCTCGCCGGAGAGAGGATTTGAGCCATTTTCAATGTTCACACCGGCTTTGACCATTGCAAGGCGGAAAACGTTGTAGCCCTTGTAGCCAAGTCTCCGGCAAAAGCGGGAGACGGTGGCCTCCGCCACCTGACTTGCCTCAGCAAGCTGGGATATGGACAGATGCTGGCATCTGCTCTGGTGACTGAGCAGATAGTCCGCCACCTTTTTTTCCGAAGCGGTCAGATTATAGTATTCCCCGCTGATTTTTTCAAAAACACTGCCGTATTGCTCCATCCATCATTCTCCCAAAAGTTCAGTGAGCATCACATCGGTCATGATGAGCATTCTGGGCAGATGGAAGGGGCCTTTGAAGGTAGAGCCCTTGCAGGCAGGCTCAGTGGGCTTGCCGTCACGGCGGAGATACCCGTACCACTCGCCGAATTCCGGATCGGAGAAATGCTTCTTGCAGTAGTCAAGGGTTTTGAAGAACCAGTCAAGATACTCTTCCTTGCCGGTGTCACGGTAGAGCATGAGGGAACTGATGAGAATCTCGTTGTGGGGCCACCACAGCTTCATGTCGTGCTCATAGGACTCGGGGGGATTGCCAAGGGC
This sequence comes from Oscillospiraceae bacterium, assembly GCA_017398685.1. Taxonomy (GTDB): domain Bacteria; phylum Bacillota; class Clostridia; order Oscillospirales; family Oscillospiraceae; genus Limivicinus. Next base: position 11,447 of record JAFQFH010000056.1, on the reverse strand, counting down.
GTCGATGAAGTAGAGAAGTCCGCCGTATTCCTTGTCCCATCCGGCCTCAATTGCCCAGTTGAAGATCTGCTCGCTCTTTGCGATAAGCTCCTTGTCGCCGGTGCGCTGGGCATGCTCCAGCAAGAACCACACGCCTTCAATGTCGTGGCCGGGGTTGACCACTCTGCCCTCGGTGTAGTAAAGGCGGGCTTCCCCGTTGGGGCCTACGTTCTCAAGGACGCAGTTGAGTTCGGGGTGGACAAAGTATTTGAATATCTCATCCACGCAGATCTGTGCGCGCTCACGGTAGAGCTCGGCGCGCTCAGGGTCGCAGCGGAGCATGACGGAGGTGACGTTGAGGTATATCATGGGTACGCCGAAACCACGGCCGCTGCGGGTCTGGGCTTCGGTCTTGGGGCCAAGGCCGGTGGGGTCCTTCATGCCGCGGCTGAGATCCCAGTACATATCATAGACCTGTCTTGCCCGCTCGATGCGCTTTTTCTCGCCGGTGAGGGCGTAGTACTCGGCATTGGCAATGGCGCAGAAGGACTCGGAGAAGTAGTAGCGGCGCTGACGCAGAGGCTCGCCCTCTGCGGTGACGGTGAAGTACATTCTGTCCTCAGCCTCATGGTTGAAGCAGTGCTCTTCCATGAAATCAAGGCAGCTTCTGGAGGCTTCCAGCCACTCATCCTTCACGCCATATACATGGCAGAGGTAGGCAAATATCCAACCGCAGCGGCCCTGCATCCACACGCTCTTATCGGTGGAGAAAACCTTGCCCTTGCGGTCAAGGCAGGTGTACACGCCGCCGTTTACCCGGTCAATGCCGTTATTCAGCCAGAAATTGGTGCAGCGGTGAAGCTCGGCTCTTATCCACTCTCTGGCTTCGATCATCTGTTCTCTTCTCATATGGCAAGTCTCCTGTTTATTTAAGTTTTTTCCATAGTATCATTGCGGAAAATATTTTTCAACTATTATTTTTTCTGAAAATAATTTTATTTTTAGATGACAAATATATACAGTCCATGCTATAATCTTTTTGCAAAAGAAATATTTGGGAGGTATTTTCCATGAATCATCTTGGCGTTGAGCTTACTGTTAAAAACATCCCCGAGCTGGACCCCGGTTTTATCCCCCTTTTCAAATACAACAAGGCATTTCTCTCCGGCGCCAAAAAGCCCGTGGGCATCGCTGTTGAGCGTGCCGGCGGCGAGATGGCAAGCGTGCACACCTTTATCTACGGCACCCCCGAGATGCGCGAGGCTGACAGATATTTTATCCGCCGTCTGGTCAAGACCCTTCTTTGGATGAAGGGCGGCTTCAAGGTCTACGTCAGCGGTGACGAGGATCTTTACAATTATCTTTGTGAGTGCTTCTCCGATACCGGCAATCAGGCCTTTGACTACGACTACTTTGCAAAGATCTACGAGCGTCCCTTTGAGATAGTCATGGTGGACGAGATCCCCGAGGCTGTGGACAATCCCCAGCCCGCAGGCGGCCATCTGGACGGCTGCCGCATCGGCTTTGACGCAGGCGGAAGCGACAGAAAGGTTTCTGCCGTTATCGACGGCGAGACTGTGTACTCCGAAGAGGTGGTCTGGTTCCCGAAAATCAACTCCGACCCCGACTACCACTACAATGGCATCGTGGCCGCTCTCAAGAGCGCTGCCGAGCATATGCCCAGAGTTGACGCTGTTGGCGTCTCCTCCGCCGGTGTTTACATCAACAACCGCACCATGAACGCATCCCTCTTCCTGAAGGTTCCTCAGGATCTTTTCGATGCCAAGGTCAAGGACATCTACATCCGCGCCATCACCGATACTTTCGGCGATATCCCCTACAATGTTTTCAACGACGGTGACGTTACCGCCCTTGCAGGCGCAATGAGCCTTGAGGACACCAACATCCTCGGCATTGCCATGGGCACCAGCGAGGCCGCAGGCTACGTGGACGAGAAGGGCTACATCACCGGCTGGCTCAACGAGCTCGCCTTCGTTCCCGTGGATGCAAATCCCGACGCCATGCAGGACGAGTGGTCTCTGGACATCGGCTGCGGCGTCAAGTACTTCTCTCAGGACGGCGTTATCAAGCTCTCCCCCGCTGCCGGTATCGAGCTGGACGAGGCCCTCTCCCCCGCTGAGAAGCTGAAGGTGGTTCAGGGCCTTATGGAGCAGGGTGACGACAGAGCCGCCGCAGTCTACAGAAGCATCGGCGTGTATCTTGCCCACTCCCTGGCTCTCTATCACGATTACTACGGATTCCGTCACGTGCTGCTGTTGGGCCGCGTCATGTCCGGCAAGGGCGGCGACCTTATAATCGACACCTGCCGCAAGGTGCTCGAGGACGAGTACACTGAGCTTGCCGGCAAGATCAATCTGGCCCTGCCCGATGAGAAGTTCCGCCGCGTGGGCCAGTCCGCTGCCGCTGCCAGCCTGCCCGAGATCAAGTAAGCACTCTTTCAAGAGGAGTTTTTCTATGAAGAAACACATAGTTTGTTTTGGTGACTCCAATACTCACGGCTACTGCGCCGACCCCATGGACACCGCCGACCACGGCGCGCGCTTCAATGAGGACGAGCGCTGGACCTGCCTTCTTCAGAAGGCACTGGGGGACGAATACCTTGTGCTGGAAGAAGGTCTTTCCGGCCGCACTACCGTATTCCGTGACCCCCTGCACGAGTCCATGAGCGGTCTGGATGTTATCTACTCCACCCTTATGACCCATGAGCCTGTGGATCTTCTCATAATCATGCTTGGCACCAATGACACCAAGGATCGCTTCAATGCAAGCCCTGAGTGCATCGGCATCGGCCTTGAGCGGCTTGCCATGAAGGCTGAGACTGTTCCCTGCTGGACTGATGGCAAGCCCAATATTCTCGTCATTGCCCCTCCCCATATCGGAAAAGAGCTCAATGACGGGGCCATGGGTGTGCACTGTCACGAGCGCTCCACCGGTGTTGCCGCTCAGTATGAGGAAAAGTGCCGTCTGCACGGCTGGAGCTTCATGGATGCCGAGGGCGTGGCCGAGTTCAATAAGGTGGACTTCATGCACTACAGCGCAAAGGGCCACCGTCAGCTGGCCGAGGCTCTTGCAAAGAAAGTGCCGGAGCTCGTTTAATAAATGTTTGGTTCATTATTCAGATATAAGGGTACGCTGTGGCATGTGCTCAATAACATCACCGACGTGCTGGGGCTGAGTCTTCTGTGGGCTTTGTGCTGTGTGCCTGTGGTGACTGTCGGTGCTGCCACCACCGCCCTTTACGACACTGTTGTGCGCAGCATCCGTTATGGAGGCGAGGAACGCTACCGCCGCTTTTTCCGCACCTTTAAAAATGAGCTTGTCACAGCATCACTGAGCACCCTTATGTGGGGCGGTCTGGCCGCTGTCGGTGTCATCATGCTGAGAAGACTTGCGGATATGAGCGTTGAGTCATTCAGCGCAGGACTTGCGGCCTATGCCTACTTCTTTGTGCTGATGCTTATTCTGGGTATAAGCTGCTGGGCCTTTACCATACTCTCCCGCTTCAGCTTTTCCTTTGGCGCTCTCAATCTCACCGCCTTGAAGTTCACCTTCGCCCACCTGCCTACTACCATTATCATGGTAGGTCTGACTGTCGGGGCCTTGTATCTGAGCATCCGCTATATTCTGGCGCTGCTGGCAGCTCCCGCCATGCTGATGCTTTTGTGGTCATTTTTCGTTGAACGTGTTTTCGCAAAACACGGCGGCGGAATAGCGCCAACAGTGAAGGAAGAGGATGTCGGCGAACTCGAACAGGACTAAATAAAAGAAGGGCTTGTTGCAAAATTAAGCAACAAGCCCTTTTGCTATGCAAAAATCTTCGTTTTGTGTCCGTAGGGGCGGATATTATCCGCCAGCGGGCGCTTGATAAGCGCCCCTACGAGTTCTATAGAACAGAAATTCAAATTATACAGCGCACTTTTTAATGTTTGCGAAAATCAATTTCATACTTTGTGCCGTGGGAGAGCAAAACACCATCTATCAGTTCAATGCGAAGTATACAGGTGTTTACATCATCAAAATTATTGTGACCGTTATCAATCCATTCTGAAAACGCCACTTTCATTTTTCCCGCGATAAGTGCATTTTCCTTTTTGCCGAAATAGCCCAGATTTACGGCTTTTCCGTGCGCGGTAAACCATTCACCCGAAATTGCGACAGTAGGATTATGCTCGATTTGCCTTATTTTGTTTGAAAGGCCATATGTAAGCACGTAAAAAGCACCATTATCATAAAATGCGTTCACATTGCGAACATAGGGGATACCATCAAGCGTTGTTGCCAGTGCAATAATGCTGTCCTTTCCGAAGCGTTCAAGGAGTATCTTTTCCGCCTCTTTCGAGAGTTTTTCCATCGTCGTTACCTCTGCAAATACTTCACGAACAGGCACAGCAGAAAAATATGCTGTGCCTGTTTTTTCATTATAAAAGCTCTATAAGTGCGTCCACGTCTTCCTCTCTGGTGGCCCAGTCGGTGACAAAGCGGATGGCAGTGTGTGTATCGTCCAGCTTTTCCCAGAAGCTGAAGGCCACTTTCTTTTCAAGCTCCGCCTTCTTTTCATCGTCCACCACGATTATAATCTGGTTTGTGGGGGTCTTTTTGAAAAATTGATAGCCCTTTTCCTCAAAGGCGGCTCTGAGCTTATCCGCAAGGCGCATGGCGTGGCGGCCTATCTCCATATAGAGATCGTCCGTAAAGAGTGCGTCAAACTGCACACCCAGCACGCGGCCCTTGGCCATCAGTGCGCCGTGGCGCTTTACGTGGGTGATAAAGTGGCGGGGCATATTGTTCTTTGTGAACACCAGAGCCTCGCCGAAAAGTGCGCCCACTTTATTGCCGCCGATATAGAATGCGTCGGTGAGTCTGGCAATGTCCGCAAGTGTCAGTTCGTTTTCCCGGCAGGCGAGGCCGTAGCCCAGTCTGGCGCCGTCCATATAAAGGCTGAGCTTGTACTCGTCACAGACCTTTCTCAAAGCCTCAAGCTCTTTTCGGCTGTAGAGTGCGCCAAACTCCGTGGGGAAGGTGATATACACAAGGCCGGGGAACACACAATGCTCGTAGTTTTCATCGGCGTAGAAGCGCTGCATGAAGTCACGAAGCTCTCCAGCATCTATCTTCCCGTCATGCTCCGGCAGAGTCAGCACCTTGTGGCCGGTGTACTCTATTGCACCGCTTTCATGGACATTGATGTGTCCGCTCTCGGCGCAGACAACACCCTCATGGGGCAGCAGCAGGGAGTCTATTGCCAGCTGGTTTGTCTGAGTGCCGCCGGAGATAAATACTATTTCGGCGTTTTCGCAATCACAGGCCTTGCGTATTTTTTCTTTGGCTGAGAGAGAATATATATCCTCGCCGTAGACGGCCTGTTTTTCAAGATTTGTCTCCACAAGGCGCTGCATGACCTTTTCATGGCAGCCTGCGGAATAGTCGTTTACAAAATAAAGCATAGTTTACTCCTGTTTTTCTGATTTCCATGCAATTATACTCTTATAAGCACAAGGCCGCAAGGTATGTATTTTACCTTGCGGCCTTATATTTTGTCCTGGTCGGTCAAAGCGCCTCGATAGCTGCGCGAAGGGCAGCGTTTATCTCGCTCACGCTCATATCGCCGGGATATATGGGTTTACCGAAGACAACTTCCGTCTCCTTGCCACGCTTGGGCAAAAAGCTCTTGTCCTCAGAGCTTTTATGCACAACGCCCTTTATATGCACCGGGACTATGGGCAGCTTTGTGCTGGCTGCAAGTCTCGCCGGGCCGTCCTTGAAGGGCATAAGTGTTTCGGCGTTTTCAAAGTTTGTGCCCTCCGGGAAGATAAGCACGTTCCAGCCCTCCTCCAGCAGCTCACGGCATCGGTTGAGAGTGGCCATGGTGTTGCCCGTTCTGTCCACCGGCACTATGTTCTGAAAGCGCACAAGATTTTTCAGCAGCTTATCGTACATTACCTCTGCCTTGCCCACAATGGCCGTGTTGCTGCGCTGGGCCTGGCTCATGCTGGCGCATATCCAGACAGGATCAAGCACTGTGCGGTGATTGGAGCAGATGAGATAATTGCCCTCTTTGGGTATATTTTCCATGCCGGAGCTTTTTACGCCGTAGCCAATATTCACGGCCTTTTCAACGGTGGTGGCCAGCATCTTGCCGGGCAGCTTCACAGGCTTTGGGAACTGGCTCAGATCCAGACTCTCCTTTTCCCGCTTGCTCTGCTCTTCAAAATTGTTTACGGCCTCCATAAGCTCGCCGAAGGTCTCCGGCAGCTTTTCAAGCTGCATAAGGTCCAGACCGAAACGCTCCTGTACCTCCACATAGAGGTCCATTGCCTGCAGGGACTCCAGCCCCAGTGCAAGGCCCTCGGTCAGCTCCATGCTCTTCCACTGGGAGCCGCCCACATTTATAAGTATCTTCCTCAGCTCACTGGCCACACCGTCCTCGTCCACATGGCGGAGGGACGCCTCACTGACTGGCTCATTCTCGCCGCGCAGGGCCATTTCGGTAAGCCTGAAGCGCTGCACTTTTCTTGTTGAGGACAGCGGCAGCTCACGAAGAATGTAAATTTCTTTGGGGCTGTACATATTGGGCAGCTCAGAGACGCGGTTTGCAATCTGAAGTCTTACGACCTCATCGGGCAGGCCCTTGTTTTCCTTTGTTGCAGCGATGGAAAAGGTGTCACAGCCGCCGGTATCCGGCACGCGGAATACGGACAGCTCCGCCACGCCGGTAATGCCCTGATAGTGGCTTTCAATCTCCTCAGGCAGCAGCTTCTCACCGTTTTTCATCACAATGGCTTCCTTGGAGCGGCCGCATATTACAAGGCAGCCCTTCTCATCAAAGTAGCCCAGATCGCCGGTGCGAAAATACTTATCCTCCGTGAGACAGCCTTCCATCTGCGCCTCGTCCATGTAGGATATCATCCGCACAGGCGACAGCACCTCTACCTCGCCCCGGCCCCTCTCATCGGGATTGACGATCCGGATATCCAGATCGTCCCTGTGGCGAAGCACCTTTCCGGTGCCCCCGGGGTAATAACCACGCCCGGTGGCGGCAAGGGGCGCACCCAGTTCGGTCAGGCCGTAGGCCAGATTCACATCAATGCCCATGTTCAGGAAAAAGCGCATGGTGGCCTCGTCACAGGGGGAACCGCCTATGCGAAACTCTATGAGATTTCCGCCAAAGGCTTTTTTGTTAAGGAATTTCAGGAGCTTTCGGCCAAGGTTGAGGCCGAAGTTTTTCCGCATGAAGCCGCAAAAGCCCAGAAGACTGTTGACCAGAAGCTTTTTCATGGGCTGGTCATTTATCCCCGCCTGAATTTTCTTCATAAGAGTTGTCAGCAGGGAGGGTACAACGCTTATGCAGTCGGGCTTCAGCTCATTGATTGCGCCAACCAGCGCGGCAGGATTGAGCCGCTCGAGCATTATCATTTCCGTGTTGCCGTATATATCGTAGAAGGCAACCAGTAACCCTGCAATATGGTAGGGCGGAAACACGGACATATCCCGCTTATGTACGTTGTAGGCGGCCTGCTTTCTGAATACGCCGCAGCTTGTGCTGGTGGCATAGGGCAGTATGCCAACCACATTCTCAGGAGTGAGCATGGCGGCCTTTCTTTTCTCACCGGTTGTGCCGGAGGAAAAGAGAATGAAGAAGCAGTCGTCGGGCAGTTTTTCCGCCTCAGGCAGAAGGCTGTCCACCTTTTCCACCGCGTTTTTCAGGGGGAAGCCCTTTTCCACGCTGTACACGGGGATGTGCCCTTCCAGAGAGGCCGGCAGCTTTTCCGTGGGGCGCATGGTGAAGACTGTGCGCACCTGAGTCTGGCGGAGCATGGACTCGGTCTGCTTTACAGGGATGCCCGGGTCAATGGTCACAAGTACGTACTCTCCGAAAAGGGCAGCATAGAGAATGCTGTACCACCATGGGCGCATAGTGGTTATAACGCCCAGTCTGTCTCCCTTTTTAAGTCCGGAGGCCTTGAGCTTTTCCATCAGCGCCTCGGCCTCGGCCTTTATCTCGTTGTAGCTTACGTTTTCTGTGCTGCCGTCGGCGTGGCGGTAGATGGCAAAGGTCTTGTCCCCACCGCGTCTGATGCCGTCGGCCAGTCCGTATTTGAATGTTACGCCGTCCAGTTTGAGTTTGCTGTTATCCATTTAATTTCAACTTTCTGCCTTTTTCATTTCGTGTTCTGTGAAGTAGGGTTTGCCGATTTTCAGGAACACAAGGCCCAGTATAAAGAGGATTATCACAGACAGTATGCCGTAGCTGGCCTTGCCGCTGAGGCCGAATACCAATGCGTAGAGGGCAGGGCCGATGACAGCGGCGAACTTGCCGAAAATGTCCAGAAATCCGTAGTATTCGTTGGAGCGCTCCGGGGGAATGATCTGGCCGAAGTAGGAGCGGGACAGAGCCTGAATGCCGCCCTGTACAGTGCCAACCAGTGTTGCCAGCACCCAGAACAGAACGCTGCTTATGCCGATGGCCTCATCGTAGCTCATGCCCAGCATTTCGTGGAAGTCCACAATAAAGCCCATGCCAAAGCCGATAATGGTGATTACCGTGTACACCACCACGGCAATTGTTATCATTTTGAGTGCGCCGTATTTTTTGCCCCAGTTGCCAAAGAAGATGGAGAAGGGCATGGCCACGATCTGGGTGACGAGCAGGGCCAGAATCATGCCGATGGTGCCAAGGCCCAGGGTTGAGCCGTAGTTTGTAGCCATGGAGATGATGGTGCCAACGCCGTCGATATAGAAGAAATAGGCAAGGATGAAGAAAAGCACCACTTTGTTTGAAAGTATCTCCTTGAAGGTGCGCACTGTGTTGCCCACAGCTGCTTTAAGAAGCTCTGTGGGCGGAGTCTCCACATAATGGACCTGCTCCACGTTCTTCCAGAAGGGGATGGAGAAGAGAAGCCACCACACAGGGACGATGCCGATGGCTATTTTATAGCTCAGATCGGACATATCCATAAGGAACATTATAACGATGGAAATTATAAAGGGTATGGTGCTGCCGCCGATGTAGCCCATGGCGTAGCCCCAGGAGCTGACCTTTTCCATACGCTCAGGGGTGGTGATGTCTGTAAGGAAACTGTCGTAGAACAAAATCGAACCGGAAAAGCCTATGCGGCTGACCACAAAGCCTATTAGCATAAGCTGCCACTGGTTGAATACTGCCATTACAAGGGTGAATGCAACACCGATGAGCATGAATATTTTCCAGAGCTTTTTCTTCATGCCCTTGAAGTCGCCGATACCGCCGAGGAAAGGTGCCATGATTGCCACAATGAAGTTTGCAGCAGATACTGCGTAGCCGTAGATATTGTTTATCTGGCCGGCGTTTGCAAGGCGGTCCACAACAACAGCAAAATAGATGGGCCAGATGGCCGCGTCGATGTTTGTGGACCAGATAGAGTTTGCCCAGTCATAGAATATCCATGACCATTCCACCTTGGAAAATCTTTTTTCTTTGATTTTCACTGAACTCTTCCTCTCATTTTCTCTTTTTTTATTTACAGTTCTATGCTCTCCATATCGTCCGGCACAAGGAGTTTGCCGGAATAAAAAGGCTTGCCTTCTGCGGTGTACACTTCTTTTCTTGTTTCAGGTCTTGAATCCTCGCTGTGGTACAGTACCAGATTTTCAGCGCCCATACGCTCCGCCGTCATGCAGGCGGACATGACTGTTGTGTGGGCTTTTTCGTAGGGCTTGTACTTGTCCTTTTCGCTTTCAAGGCAGAATGCCTCGTGCAGAAGCCATGTGCAGTCTCTGGCGTAATCCTCGTTTGCCTCGTTCAATGGCTCATCACCGCAGCAGCAGAGTGCTTTACCCTCTCCCAGCTCCATCGAAAAGCCAAACTGTTTGGCTTTGGTGGAATGAATGTCAAAGAAAGTGACTTTTCTGCCCAAAATCTCCACACTGTCGCCGTCATTTACAGTGTGCAGAAAAATGTCCGCACCTAAGTGCTTGGTCTGCTTTTTCTGCAAAAGCTTTCCGCATATGTCATAAAGCAGCTCAATCACTTCGTCGTGTCCGTATATATTTACACTGTCCGTGATTTTGCCGCTTTCAAGCTGCTGGGCTATCATTCTTACAAGCCAGATAATGCCGAGAATATGGTCGATGTGCTTGTGGGTAACAAATATATCTCTTATATCTCCAAGGCCGATACCCGCCTTTTTCAGTCTGCCAAGTATCGTATTGCCGCCGCCGGCATCCACAAGGAAAACGTCCTTATCCTCACGCATTGCAAAGCAGGTGTTATAATATTCGGTAACAGCGGCATTTCCTGTACCCAGAAATGTTATTTTCATTTTATACTCCCAGCACTCTTGCGGCCTTGAGTATGGCTGCCTGCGTCTTAATGTCCACTATCTCCCCTGCCATGACCTGCTCCACAAGCTCCGTGAGGGGAACTTCCACGATGTCAAGAAACTCGTCAGCGTCCAGATGGCGCTGGCCCTTTTTAAGCTCTTGCACCATGTACATGCTTATCTTCTCGCTGCTGTATGCAACAGCGGGGAAGAAATCGCCCAGATATGTCCACTTTTCGCCGGTGTAGCCCGTTTCCTCCAGAAGCTCACGCTTTGCAGCTTCCAGCCTGTCCTCCTGGGGAGAATCCAGCTTGCCTGCGGGGATCTCAGTGATGACCATATCCAGCGGGTATCTGAACTGACGCTCTACTATTACATTTCCGTTATCCAGCACGGGGATCATGCACACCGCGCCAAGATGCTTTATATAATCCCTGCCGGACTCGTTGCCGTTGGGCAGGATCACTCTGTCGTGATATACGTGCAGCAGCGGGCCGTGGTAGGTCTCCTCGCTGCTTTTCTTTTTTTCGCAAAGCTTTTCATATTCGGCCTTTTTATCCAGCACTGTGCATCATCCTTTCTAAATTTTGATTATAACACACTTGTTTACATTATGTACATATATTCTCCGAAAAAACTTAAAAAACCGGAAGTTTTCTCTTCCGGCTTGCAGAAAGTCTTTACCAGGCAAAAACCCGGAAGCTCTGAACGCTTCCGGGTTTAAGCAATTTAAATTATACCAGCTCGATGACTGCGGTCTCAGCTGCATCGCCGCGGCGAACGCCGACGCGGGTGATGCGGGTGTAGCCGCCGTTACGCTCTGCATACTTGGGAGCGATCTCATCGAAGACCTTCTTGGCCACGTCTTCACGGGTGATGAAAGCCAGAGCCTGACGATAGGAAGCCAGATCCTTAGCCTTGCCAAGAGTTATCATCTTCTCGGCCATGGGAGCGATCTCCTTAGCGCGGGTGACAGTGGTCTCCATGCGGCCCTTGTCCAGAAGGTCAGTGACCTGCTGACGGAGCATTGCCATACGCTGTGCGGTGGTCTTGCCGAGTTTTCTAGTTCCGGGCATGTTGCGTTTCCTCCTTCTTGAGAGCTTACTGATTATCCTCTTCCGCCAGAGTCAGACCCATCATAGTCAGCTT
>JAFQFH010000055.1 GCA_017398685.1 Oscillospiraceae bacterium | reverse complement strand
CAAGATGCACTTATCTCCCGGCATGGTAGCAAGTTCGCTTGGAGTCATCAGCTCACGGCCCAGCCGCTGCATATTCTGCCCGTAGCTTTCGGACTGGCCTCGGGTACGGCTCTCTGTCTGCATGGATATGGTAGCTTTACCAAGCCAGTTCTCCGAAATCTCCTTGATGGTGGAGCTCTCGCGCCCACCGAGAAATACAACGCTGTCCATGTTGCCGAGGATAGTCTCGGCGTTCTTATCGTAGATGGCCTTGCACTGCGCAAGCTGCTGATAAAACAAAGTCAGGCTGCACTCACGGGAGCGGATTACCGCCACAAGTTTTTCAAGATTTGGCACCTGCCCGGTATTCGCTGCCTCATCCCAAAGCACACGCACATGATGTGGCAGCCTGCTGCCGTGGACATTATCTGCCCTTTCGCAGAGCAGATTGAACATCTGGGAAAAGGCCAGAGCCACGATGAAATTGTAAGTGCTGTCGGTATCTGAAATCATAAAGAATACCGCTGTGCGCCTGTCGCCTATCAGGTCAAGTTCCATCTCGTCATGGCTCATAATCTCCCGAAGCTGGGGAATGTCAAAAGGTGCAAGGCGGGCACCGCAGGAAATGAGGATAGATTTTGCCGTCTTACCGCTGGCAAGCTTGTATTTTTTATACTGCTTCACCGCAAAGCAATCCGGCTTTCGCTTTTCAAGGCCCTTGAACATATAGTCCACCGGGCTCATGTGATCCTCGTCATCTTCCCTTGTTTCCATACTGCTCAGCATATCCACCAAGCTGTTCAGGTTCCTGTCCTGCTCCGGCCCCTCAAATATGATGTAGGCAATGAGCGCACAGTATAAAAGTGTCTCCGCCTTCGTCCAGAACGGATCTCCCTCTTTGCCCTCACCCTTGGTGTTGGTAATAAGGGTGTTGACGAATTTGAGAATATCCGCCTCGTTGCGGATATAGGCTAAGGGGTTATAGTGCATGGACTTTGAAAAATCTATGCTGTTGAATACCTTAATCCTGTAGCCCCGGCTTTGAAGAAAGCTTCCCACCTGAGTGAGCACGCCACCTTTTGGGTCAACGCAGACATAGGAAGAATGGGCCTGTAATAACTGCGGTGTCAGCCAGAAACGGGTCTTGCCGGAGCCGGATGAACCTATAACGCAGCAGTTCAGGTTTCGGGCATTGGCCGGAATTTTGGGGCGGGTGTTCATGGTGAGAAGCTCCGTCCCGGTGAGGATCACATTGTTTTCAAACTTGGGGTCAACAAAGGGCTGGATGTCCTTTTCATTGCCCCACCTTGCCGAACCGTACTCCTCATCACGCCTGAACTTCTTGGCGTTCTGAGTTCTGAAATAGATAAAGGCACGAAAGAGCAGCGCGCCCATGATGCCAACAAGCCAGTCAAATATATTAAGCCCCGGTGCAAGTTCTGCAAAGGCAGTGCCTATGTACTGAGGAAGCCGTATAAGCTCCTTGCCTGCCAAGCGGTAGGCCGTACCCAGCTTCAAGCAGAACCAAAGGATAAAGAAGTATGGCAGATTGGGAAGCAAATATTTTCTCAGCTTATCTTTCATGCTCCACCTCCCGCACACGCTGCTTTTCCTGTTTCTTTATGGCTTCTCTTGCTTTTGCTATCTGCTCACGGATGGGGAGCTTTTCAGACTTCTCCCTTTTGAGTACCTTTTTGGAATACTCGGCAAAGCAGGCGGTCATGGCATCGGCCTGATTGGATTTGAAGAAAAGCAGATACTTTCCCGGCTCTGTCTTATAAAAGGCGTAGTCCACATTCCATTTCCGTGCCACACGGTCAAAGAGCACGGTATCGCAGGAAAGCTCAATGCTGCTTGCGGCAGTTCCGTGAGACATGAGCTTCTTTACGCTCATTTTGCCGTGGGGCAGCTCATGCTTTGAGAGCTTTCTCCCCACACTTGCAAACACATAGGCCAAGGCTTTGGCGCTGAGCTTCGCTGTCTTAACGGATATAGCTATGCTGCGCCGGGATATATCCTCATCGACCAAGGCCCCCGCCTCCTTTCACAGCTTCGGGACAAATTGTCCTTATCTTTCCATGTCCATGCTTTTCTTTTCCTTGTCGGGCTTGGGCTTTTCCTCCGCAGGGATAACAAGCGTGCGATTACCCAAGCGCATAAAAAGCTCCGGCGTTTTATATAGTGCGGAATACTTTTCCATCTGTACATCATCCAGAGAACAGAAGTTGTCCTCGCTCAAACCGGCAATCAGGAAAGTGCCGGCAATGATGTCGTACACATGACCGTCCTCATCACGCAGAGCGCGGTTAAGGGGCAGGCCCTCAAGCTTGCCTTCCTCGTTGCAGATAATGGCCACGGGATCTTCAAAGGGATAGACCGCCTCAATAAAACCGCCCACCTCCTTCTGCAAGGAACTGAGGCCGTTGCTTATTTCTTTTACATAGGGTTCCTTTTCAGGCTCGACCACAAGAACTTTCATAGTTTCTATAATCAACT
>JAFQFH010000054.1 GCA_017398685.1 Oscillospiraceae bacterium | reverse complement strand
TGACTTCGTGGATAACTATGATGGCAGCATGAAAGAGCCCACACTGCTGCCAACAGCGTATCCCAATGTGCTCGTTTCAGCAAACTCTGGCATTGCGGTAGGCATGGCCAGCATGATATGCGGTTTCAATCTCAATGAAGTTTGTGATACCACCATAGCATATCTCCGCGATCCGGAAGCGGATTTGATGGCAAGCATGCCCGCTCCCGATTTTCCCACCGGCGGTGAGATAATCTATGACCGTGGAGAGATGGAGAATATTTATCGCACGGGCCGCGGCAGCTTCAAGGTTCGTGCCAGATGGCGCCATCTTCCCAAGGAAAACATAATTGAGATATTTGAGATACCCTACACCACCACCTCGGAAGCTATTATCGACAAGGTAGCGGAGCTTATAAAAAACGGCAAGATCCGCGAGATAAACGATATGCGCGACGAAACGGATCTTGGAGGCCTGCGCCTTGCCATAGACTTAAAGCGTGGTGTTGACCCTGAAAAGCTCATGGCGAAGCTTTTCAAGCTCACCACATTGCAGGATGCGTTTCCTTGCAACTTCAATATTTTGGTGGCCGGCAATCCAAAGGTAATGGGTGTGCGGGAAATCCTGGAGGAGTGGACTGCATGGCGGATGGAATGTATTCGTCGCCGCGTCTACTATGAATTGGGCAAAAAGCGTGAAAAGCTGCATCTTCTCAAGGGCCTTGCCCGCATTCTTCTTGATATTGACAAGGCTATTGAGATAATCCGCGAGACTGAGCTTGAATCTGAAGTCGTACCCAATCTTATGGTGGGTTTTGGCATTGACCAGATTCAGGCCGAATATGTGGCTGAGATAAAGCTTCGCAATATAAACCGGGAATATATCCTCCGGCGCACAGAGGAAACCTCCAGGCTTGAAGAGGATATTGAGGAGCTTGAAAATATACTCAACAACCGCCGCCGCATCAAGAGCATAATCATTGATGAGCTGCGCCAGATAAACAAAAAATTCCCCACGACCAGAAAAACCGGAATAGTTTACTCTGATGAACTTGAAGAATACAAAGAGGAAGAGCAGGTGGAGGATTATCCTGTAACTCTGTTCCTCTCCAATGACGGCTATTTCAAGAAGATAACAAATCTCTCACTGCGCATGAGCGGCGAACATAAGTATAAGGACGGGGACTCTCTCAGAATAAGCTTTGAGTCCTCCAACCGCCGTGAGATACTCTTCCTCACCGACAAACAGCAGATGTACAAGGCCCATGTAAGTGACTTTGACGACACGAAGGCCTCTGTGCTGGGCACCTATCTGCCTGTAAAGCTCCAGATGGACGAGGGTGAGAATATCATTACCATGATAGACCCCGGCGATTACAGCAAGCATCTTTTGCTGTTCTTTGAAAACGGTAAGGCCGCCAGAATAGAGATGAGTGCATATGAGACCAAGACCAACCGAAAAAAACTCATAAACGCTTATTCAGACAAGAGTCCGCTTAAGAGTATCATTGTTCTTGATGAGGAAACAGATATCGTCTGCTACTCAAGCGATGAACGTGTTATTATTTTCAACACCACGCTTTTGCAAGCCAAGTCCAGCCGTACCACTCAGGGTGTTGGAGTAATGTCAATAAAAGCACGCAAGAATTTTGACAGGGCAGAACTTTTGAGCAATACTTCTGTCAAAAATATCAGTCGTTACCGTGTTCGTTCTTTGCCTGCCGCCGGCGCACTTCTGAAAAGTGAGGACAGGGAAGAACAGCAGCTATCCCTCATGGACGAGGAATAAGTCACAGTCGGCACCATGCTTTTGCTGGGGGTACCAAATATGTTCAGGCGCCTTTTTTCAGCTTGTATAATATGCTTTATTTCTTTAACTCTTTGTAGCTGTACGTATTTTGAAAGTGAATATGAATCAATCGAGGCTTATGCCCCACCAGCCGTGATATCGGCCGATGAGCAGGAAAAAATTACCGTAGGTGATATAGATTCACTTAGGCAGGCCATATTAACGATTATTTCAAACGGGGAGAGCAAGGGCAAAATAGTATTTGACACAAGCTATGCAGGGGATCCGACAGACGATATGTCAAAAGCCTGCTGGCAGGTACGCACTCAGGATGCGCTGTGTGCCTATTGGGTGGAAAATATCTCATATGAGCTTTCCAAAATCGTGACTTACTATGAGGCCAGACTGACCATAAGCTATTCAGAGTATTTCAACAACTCCGGAGATATTGTCTATTTGCCGTACTCGGCCGGAATTGAGAGTATAATCAAGGATGCGCTGATGTCCGGAGCGTCCAAGCTGGTGGTTTTGGTTGACCACAGTATGTATACCGCAGAGGATATTTCCGGGCTTGTTGCTGATGTGTACAGGAAAAATCCGGTATGTACACCGGCGGAGCCGCTTAGCTCTGTCAATATGTTTTCCGGCAGTAATATGCAGCGGCTTTATGAGATCATATTTTATTATGAGGACTCAGAGCGTGAGCTGAGAAAAATGAGGACGGAGCTTTCTGAATTTGCCCCATTCTCAGACATTGATACAAGCACCATGAGCGACAGGGATAAAGCAAAGCTTGCTTATGAGTACATCGTGAGTAATTGTAAGGTCAGTTCTTCATCGTCAGATAACACGGCTTACGATGCTCTGATAGGCGGTAAAGCCAACAGCGAGGGCATAGCGCTGGCATTTGTGGAGCTCTGCCATCAGCTGGAGCTTGACTGTCTTATAGTATACGGACAGCATGACTGGCAGGAGCACTGCTGGAACATTATAGGCATTGATGACTATTTTTGCCATATTGATGCGGGATTGACGGATGCCCGGGACGAAGAGAGCTGCTTTTTGAAGTCTGACGAATCTTTCTGGGAAAGCTATCGCTGGGATATGTCCTCGTACCCTGCTTGTTCTGCAAAGCCGGAGGAGCCTGAAATCACGGCAGATGAGGAGCAGACTGAAAGCGAAGAAATCAGTTTGGAAGCCGCGCCGGAGCAGACACCGGAAATGCTGACTGATGAGCCTCTGGAACGGGAAATTGATGAAGATGAACAGCAGCAGGAGCTCCTTATTATTGAGTCTGCGGAAGATAATTAAAATAACCCTTGACAAGTCAGCAATTTGTGTTAAAATACATATCGTTGCTGATGCGGCTTTAGCTCATCCGGTAGAGCGCCACCTTGCCAAGGTGGAGGTAGCGAGTTCGAGCCTCGTAAGCCGCTCCACAAAAAACCTATTGCGAAAGCAATAGGTTTTTTGAATATTTGCGGGTATGATGGAATTGGCAGACATGCAGGATTTAGGTTCCTGTGCCTTTGGCGTTGGGGTTCAAGTCCCCATACCCGCACCATCAAAGAAACCTCTTTTGTCTGCCAAGACAAGAGAGGTTTT
>JAFQFH010000053.1 GCA_017398685.1 Oscillospiraceae bacterium | reverse complement strand
TCGACGCCATCGCAAAGGAAAATAACTGCACCATCACCGGCAGCGGCATGCAGGACATCTACTGGATCAACTTCGTGGCCCTCGTAGCCGGCGGCTGCCACAAGATCAACAAGATCAAGGGCGCATACAGCTACAACGTTGACGAGTACGGCATAGCTCTTGCCAAGGCACACGGCTGCGACCTGACCGCAGCAGAGTTCGAGGCTGAGATCGCCCACCCCGCAGAGTTCGAGCCCTCCTACGCATGGAATGCCGCAGAGGCCATCTGCAACAAGCTGGGTCTGACCATCAAGAACATCACCCAGAAGCATGTTCCCTATATCATCGACCACGACATCTACAGCTCCACCCTGGGCAAGGAAATCAAGGCCGGCAACTGCATCGGCATGTCCGCAGTAGTCACCATTGAGACCATGCAAGGCATCGAGATCGAGGAAGAGACCATCGGCAAGGTCTACGGCCCCGACGACGGCGATATGTGCGACTGGCAGATCTTCGGCGAGCCCGATGTGAAGTTTGCCGTTGAAAAGCCCGCCACCGTTGAGCATACCTGCGCCACCATCGTAAACCGCATTCCTTCCCTGCTGCTGGCTCCCGCAGGCTATGTGACCTGCGACCAGCTCGAGCCTGTGGAGTATCTCACCTACCCCATGGAGTACTACTGCTGAGAATTTAAAGCAGCAATAAAGCCAATAATAACAAGAACCGCATCCACCTTGCGATGGATACGGTTCTTTGCTTTTTCAAAAGAGTAACTTATTTCTTGGAAAGGCTTGCGGCGTAGGCCTTGACTGCATTGTGCAGATCCTCGGTACCGCAGCAGTAGGTGGACTGAGCCTGCTCGAAGAGAAGACCGGCTCTCAGGCCGCCCTCGTCGGTGGCATTGATGCCCTTCTTGCAGAAGCGCACGGCTGCCTCGGGGCTGCGTGCAATGGTCTTGGCCATTTTCATGACTCTGTCGTTAAGCTCCTCCATGGGAACAACCACCTCAACAAGACCGATGCGCAAAGCTTCCTGAGCGTCTATCTTCTCGCCGGTGAGAGCAAGGCGCTTGGCCTGACCGATACCCACAAGGCGGGTAAGGCGGGCGGTGCCGCCCATGTCGGCAGAGAGGCCCAGCTGCACTTCAGGCAGAGCGAAAACGGCATTGTCAGCCGCTACGCGGAAGTCAGCACCCAGGATAAATTCAAGACCGGAGCCTACGCAAAGGCCGTGGACAGCGGCGATGACAGGGTAGTTCTGCTCCTGCCAGAAGCCGTAGATGCGCTGCAGCCAGGGCAGATGGTCCAGCACGTACTGGGAGCTTGCGTTGATGAGATAGTTAAGGTCGATACCGGCGGAGAAGCATTTGCCGTTGGCGTTGATGACCACGCAACGGATGCCTTCCTGCTGCTCTATGTATCTTTCCACCTCATCCAGCTCTTTGTAGAAGCCGGCCTCAAAGATATTGAGGGGAGGGCGGTTGAGCGTGAGCACGCCTATGCCCTTTTCCAGATTAAAGAGGAAGTATTTGCCTTCAAACATTATCCGTTCCTCCTGCGGTATCAGCCGTTCTTTTCCTTATACAGGGCCTGCAGTGCCTTGCGGTCGGCCTTGCCGGCGGCGGTTCTGGGAAGCTCGGCGATGAACTCATATGCCACGGGGATCTTGTAGGGGGCGAGAGTGGTACGCAGGTACTTCTCAGCCTCGGCAGCGTCCATGGTTTCGCCGTCCTTGAGGACTATGTAGAGAACGGGGGCTTCGCCCTTGGTGGGGTGAGGAACGCCGATGGCGCAGGCTTCCTTCACCTTGGGATTGGCAAACATGGCCTCGTCCAGCTCTCTGGGGAACACGTTGAAGCCGTTGACGATTATCATGTCCTTCTTGCGGTCCTTGATGAAGATGAAGCCGTCCTCGTCCATGACGACGATGTCAGCAGTGTACAGCCAGCCGTCACGGATGGTGGCAGCGGTGTCTTCGGGCTTCTGCCAATACTCCTTGATGACCTGAGGTCCGCGGCAGATAAGCTCGCCGGTTTCGCCCAGAGGCATGACCTTGGTGCCGGTGGCAGCGTCAACAACGACCAGATCAGTGTCGGGTATGCAGACACCAACGGAGCCGGCCTTGCGGACATGGACAGGGTTGATGGTGAGGATGTTGGAGGTTTCGCTCATGCCGTAACCTTCAACGATCTTTGCGCCGGTGAGAGCCTCAAACTGCTCCATAACAGCAACAGGGCAGGGAGCGGAGCCGCAGAACACGCCCTTGAGGGAGGTGATGTCAGCCTCGCCGGCCTTGACCTGAGGAGTGGACAGAAGGCCTATGAGCATTGCGGGAACGGAGGCCCAGATGTTGGGCTTATTCTTGACTATTTCAGCCAGCAGTGCATCGGGCTTGGGCTGAGGTACGCAGACGATGCTGCCGCCGGCGCACAGGTTCAGACCCACGTTTGCGTTGAAGCCGTAGACATGGTTGAAGGGAACTGCGGCCAGAGTGCGGACATCTTCCTCGGCAACCATGGTGTAGTTCTTGGTGGTCCACAGGGCGGTACGAAGGCCCATGGTATAGACCATCTTGTTGGTGAGAACGCAGCCCTTGGGCACGCCGGTGGTACCGCCGGTGTACTGGAAGCGTACGGGATCATCCATGCCGACTTCCACATCGGGCTCGGTGTTGGGGTGGGTGCCTACGAGGGTGTTCATGTCGTAGAGGCCTTCCATCTGGGGCAGCTCAACTGCACCGGAGGGCAGCTGGAAAGCTATGACGCGCTTTACGGCACAGTCAGGATTCTGCATCATTGCAATAGCCTTGGGAGCAAAGGCAGCCATGACAATAACGGTCTCAGCGCCGGAGTCATTCATCTGACCGGTCAGCTCGGGAACGGTGTAGAGGGGGTTTGCAGGAATTTCAATGGCGCCGATCTTCCAGATGGCGTGCATAGCCAGCAGATACTGAGGCACGTTGGGAGACATGACAGAAACACGGTCGCCCTTCTTCACGCCCAGACCCAGCAGAGCGTTTGCCAGACGGCGGGAAACATCGTTGCAGTAGGCATAGGGCAGAGCCAGATCGCCTATAATGGCGTAGGGCTTGGTGGGATACTTCTCAGTCCAGTGGTTGAACCACCATTTGAGGGGTTTGTCAGCATACTCGATCTTCTCGGGCAGCTCTGCGTCCCACTGCTTGCGGGCAAGCTCGTAATTCTGTACGGCCGCCAGATCAAACTCTTTCAGATAGCTTTTGTCCATGTTGGACCTCCTTTAAATAATTGTATCGTATATAAAGCTGCTTACGGGCAGCCGGTTTACACTGTCATTTGCTGGCGCTCAGATAGGTTTCGGAGCTTCTGACCAGCCTTTCGTATACGGACTTTTCATCACCGTTGATAATGTCCTTAAGGTACTTTCTAGCAAGGCGCACATTGGGCACAGAGCCGAAGGTATTTATAGAGTCCTCCCAGAACTGGATTATGATGGGCTTGAACTCATTGAAAAGAGGGGCAAAGAATACATTTCCCGAGAAAACGCAGATGCTGCGCTGGAAAAGGAATAAAAGCTCGGCAAGCTCTGCGGCGCTGCAATCGGCCTTACGGGCGAGAATTTCCGCCTCCTTGAGAATATCGTCCAGCGTTTGAATCATCTCATCCGTATGGTTCAGGGCCAGTTTTCTTAAGGTAGTGCCTTCAACGGCAATTCTGAATTCAAAGAAAGACTGTATCTGCTCCCTTGTCATCCTGCCGCCGTTATAGCGGATGAGGGCATTGATGGCCTCAAGGCTGCCGGTGACCTTATGGTCAAGGACAAAGGCACCGCAGCGGGGCTTGATCTCGATAAAGCCCTTTTTCTCCAGAGCAACCAGTCCGGCGTGGATAACTGTCTTGCTTATTTTTGTCTCCTCCTGGAGCTGACGCTCGGACGGGAGCTTGTCCCCCGGGCGAAGGCGACCGGAAAGAATCTGCTGCTCTATTCGGTTTATAAAAAGCTCCTCCAGCGTTGGAACAGCAATTTTACCGATAAACATAAGCTCTCCTTGTTCCGACCAGTTTTGAAAACGTCAAAAAACAAACATAATGCAAAGACATATCTCAGCAACTAACAGTATATAACCAAGTGTACAAAATATCAAGTGTAATTTTTGCTCTGATACTGCATTTTAACAATGATTTAATAAATACCCGCTTGAAATATAAAGTCAGGCGTGTTAGAATTTATAGGCTGGTCGGAACAGATTTGCTTTTCGTCCGGCACCTGTGTATGTTAAAACAAATTTTGACAGATAAACCTTTTTGAGCACGAAAGGAGCAAGCATGGAAAAAACAATCGTTAAAATGGCTGTTGTCGGCGCGGGTACTATGGGTGCCGCCATCGCCGCCTGCGGGGCAAGAGCCGGTCTGGACGTGGTTTTGATGGTAAGAGGCAAGGGCGAGGAGTCCGGACGGGTCCGCGCCGCCAAGGCCGTTGAGACCATACTGAAAAAGGGCGAGATGAAGGGCACCGATTCCCGCCGCATAAAGGCCTCCCTTGTGGGCGCCGACATGGAGAAGGACGCAGCAATGCTGCGTGACTGCGACCTTGTAATCGAAGCTGTTGCAGAAACTCTCTCCATCAAGCGCAGCACCATGGAGTTTATCTTCTCCAACTGCGCCGAGCATACCATTGTCGGCACCAACACCTCCAATATCTCCATTGCGGATATTGCCGAAAACTTCCCCGCCCAGTGGCAGGAGCGCTTCATGGGCATCCACTTCTTCAACCCTGTGCGCTTTATGGATCTGGTGGAGCTTATCCCCCACAAGCTCACCAAAGAGAGCAATGTGAAAAAGGTCTATGCCCTGATGAACGACCGCTACGGCAAGAGCCCCATCATCTGCAAGGACGCCCCCGGCTTCATTGCAAACCGCATCGGCTCTATGGCCATAACCGCAGCCGTCAACGCAGTTCAGGACTTCGGCTATCCCGTGAACAAGGCTGATGCTCTCACCGGCGACCTTATATTCAGGCCCAAGCAGGGCGCATTCAAGCTTCTGGATCTGGTAGGTCTGGACATTGCAGAGCACACCACCGACTACCTGAGCACCGCCGACATCCCCGAGTGTGAAAAGCCCTACCGCAACAAGCCCGCCATCCTTTCCGACATTGTTTCCAGAGGCTATCTGGGCAACAAGACCGGCAGCGGCTTCTATAAGAAAGTAAAAGGCCCCAAGGGCACCGAGCGGCTCATGTGGGACTATGTGAAGTGCGAGTACGTACCCACTGAGAGAGTTACCATTGAGTCCATTGCCGGCATAAAGGACAAGCGGGAGAGACTGCGCGCCATGCTCTTTACCCAGCTGCCCGAAACGGAATTTGTGCAGAGAGTGGTTCTGGAGCCTTTGTGGCTTGCCATGACCATCTGCGATGAGATAAGCCACAGCTTCAAGGATGTGGACGTTGCCATGCGCGGCGGCTACAACTGGATAAAGGGTCCCTTTGAGCTGTGCGATCTGCTGGGCGCTGCCGATGTGTGCGCACTGATGAAGGAAAAGGGCTTTGAGGTTCCTCAGTGGGTTGAGGAAAAGATAGCTGCCGACGGCGGCTTCTACGCCGGTTCCGCCGCAGCCGCCTATGTAAAGGGCGAGGCCAAAGCCCCCGTTATCCTCAGTAATGACGATGCCGTTCTGACCGATATCGGTGACGGTATTGCCTGCTTCTCCCTCAAGACCAAGGCCAACACCTACACCATTCCCGCAGGCGAGCTTCTGCTTGAGGCCGCAAAGGAAGTTGAAAAGAGCGAGTGCTTCAAGGCCATGGTCGTTTCCAACCCCGGCCCCAACTTCGGTGCAGGCGCAAACCTGATGGCTGTTCTGGGCGCCATTTCCGCAGGCCAGTTTGACGCTCTTGAGCAGGGTGTAAAGACCTTCCAGGACGCCAACATGGCGCTGAAGTACCTGAAGAAGCCCGTGGTCGTGGCAGCTCAGGGTCAGGCTCTGGGCGGCAGTGCGGAGCTGGTGCTCCACGCAGGCCGTGTGGTTGCCCACCAGGAGCTTTATGCAGGCCTTGTTGAGATAGGCGTGGGTCTTGTCCCCTCCGGCGGCGGCTGCAAAGAGCTTCTCTTCCGCGCCACTGAGGGTCTCAAGTACGGCCAGATGGCAAAGATCATAAGCGCAATTGACGGTATCGTTCTCCCCGTGGCTCAGGCCTCCTACAGCATGAGCGCAGACGATGCCTTCCGCACCAATTACCTGCGCCGGGGCGACATTATTGTTCCCAAGTTTGCAGACGTGCCCGCCAAGGCCAAGGTATACGCCGGCGCCCTTGCAGACTGCGGCTGGCTGCCCCCCGCAAAGTACACCGTTACCGCCGCAGGTGAGAACGGATACACCCATCTGATGGCCACCGTGAAGGTTATGCTTGAAGGCCGCATGATGACAGAGTATGACGCTGTCATAGTTGAAAAGCTTGCCCGGATATTCAGCGGCGGTGATGCCCTTGCAGGCGAGCAGATCACCGAGGAAGACGTGCTGTATCTGGAGCGCAAGGCCTTTATGGAGCTTGCACACAACGAAAAGACCATCGAACGCATTCAGGGCATGCTCAAAACCGGCAAGCCTGTGAGAAACTAAGGAGGTAATGACATGGAGCTTAAAAATGCTGTTATAGTAGCCTACGGCCGCACCGGTATCGCCAAGGCTGTAAAGGGCAGCCTCCGTTACACCGGCTGCGTTGACTTTGGCTCTCAGGTGCTCAAGGGCATTCTGAAAAAGTGGCCCCAGCTCAATCCCGAAGTGGTTGAGGATCTTATCTGCGGCTGCGCCATCCCCGAGGCCGAGCAGGGCCTGAACATCGGCAGACTTCTGGCCGACTCCTCCGGCTTCCCCCTGACCACCGCAGGTCAGACCGTAAACCGTTTCTGTTCCTCCGGCCTCCAGTCCATTGCCAGCGCCGCCAACGCCATCATGGCAGGGCAGGCCAAGTGCATAGTGGCAGGCGGACTTGAGAACATGAGCAAGATCCAGATGCATCAGGTGGCAATCATCCCCGATTCCGCCAGCTTCGGCTCATATCCCGACAATTTCACCACCATGGGCAACACCGCCGAGAACGTGGCCGCCAAGTACGGCATCACCCGCCAGCAGCAGGACCAGTTCTCCCTTGAAAGCCACCAGAAGGCAGCCGCCGCTCTGGCAGAGGGCAAGTTTGACGATGAGATAATCCCTGTAATAGCAAAAGTCCCCTGCCGTAATGAGGACGGCAGCCCCGGCTACAAGGAAGTCACCTTCGCCACTGACGAGTGCCCCAGACCCGACAGCAGTCTGGAGGCTCTGGCAAAGCTCAAGCCCATCTTCCGCATGGGCGGCAGCGTCACTGCCGGTAACTCCTCCCAGATGAACGACGGCGCAGCCTTCGTTGTGATGATGGAAGAGGAATTTGCAAAGGAGCAGGGTCTCAAGCCTCTGGCAAGATTTGTAAGCTTTGCAGTGCGCGGCGTGCATCCGGCATACATGGGTCTTGGCCCCATCGAGGCCATTCCCAAGGCTCTGGAGATTGCCGGCCTGACCCTTGATGACATTGACCTTATTGAGCTTAACGAGGCTTTCGCCTCCCAGTCCCTTGCCTGCATACAGGAGCTGGGTCTGGATAAGGACAAGGTCAACGTCAATGGCGGCGGCATTGCCTTCGGCCATCCCCTTGGCTGCACCGGCGCATACCTGACCATGAAGCTCATGGGTGAGCTCAAGCGCAGAGGCGGCAAGTACGGTCTTGTCTCCATGTGCATAGGCGGCGGCATGGGTGCTGCCGGCATATTTGAAATGCTTGATTGAGGGAGAATAAATATATGAAAACAAGAATTACCGAACTTTTTGGAATTAAATATCCCATTATCTGCGGCGGTATGCTGTGGGTCACCGACGCCAAGCTCTGCGCCGCCATCTCCGAGGCCGGTGGCCTTGGCTGCATCACCGCAGACCAGCACACCAGCGGCGAAGGTCTGAGAGCTGCCATCAAAGAGGTCAAGGCTCTCACAGACAAGCCCTTCGGCGTGAACATCACCCTCATGCCCTCCTTCCGCATCACCGAGGAAGTTTTCGATGACTTCTTCAAGGTCTGTGCCGAGGAAAAGGTCACCAACATCGAGGTTTCCGGCATGTTCGCCACAAAGTATATTCCCATGCTGCATGAAGCAGGGGTGAAGATCTGCCACAAGGTGGGCGCTGTGCGCCATGCTGCAAAGATAGAGCGTCTGGGCTATGACGCTGTTATAGTGGCAGGCGTTGAAGAAGGCGGCCACCCCCTCAACGACAATGTGGCAACCAGCGTTCTGCTCCCCAAGGTGGCAGAGACTGTCAAAATCCCCATCATCGCCACCGGCGGCATGGTGGACGGCAAGTCCATGGCCGCAGCCCTCTGCCTCGGCGCAGACGGTATCCTGATGGCCACCCGCTTTATGGCCTCTGACGAGTGCTGGATTCACGACAATATAAAGAGTTGGATCTGCGAGCTCAACGAGATGGACACTGAGCTCTTCTGCTCCTCCATCCTTCAGGCCCGCGGCGTAAAGAACGCCGTTGTGGCAGAGGTCAACGAGCTTGAAAAGGGCGGCAAGGAGAATATGTCCGCCATCGTGAGAGCCACCTCCGGCAAGCGTCTGCTGGCAGCTCTCGAAAGCGGTGACAGAGACGGCGCTGCTTTCCTGCTGGGCCAGAGCATCGGACGTATCCACGAGGTCAAGAGCGTAAAGGATATTATCGAGGATACTGTTGCTATCTGCAAGGAAACTCTCCAGGCCAAGGCCGCCATCTGCTGAAGCGAGGTGCACTATGGATCAGGTCGAAAGAACTCCTATCTACAAAGTTGAAAACGGCGTGGCATGGATCACCATGAACCGCCCCGAAACCCTCAACGCCTTTACCCCTGAGCTTATCCACGAGATGATGGACTGCTTTGACAAGGCTGAGGCAGACGACGCTGTAAAAGCCATAGTCCTTACCGGCGAGGGCCGCGGCTTCACCTCCGGCGGCAACCTTATGGAGCTGGCCGAGATGAACAAGGACAGACTCCGCGCCATCTACGATGTGGACTCCACCGCCGACATGGTCTACCGCCTTTACAGCATCAAAAAGCCGGTTATCGGCGCTGTAAACGGCCCCGCCTTCGGCGCCGGCATCCCCACCGCCATGGCCTGCGACATCATCATCGCTTCCGAGAACGCCCAGTTCGGCTATTCCTTCACAGGTCTGGGCTTCTGCCCCGACAGTGGCGCAACATGGTTTCTCGCCCAGAGAGTGGGCTACAACAAGGCAGCAGAAATTCTCTTCTCCGCAAAGACCCTGAAAGCCGATGAGCTTTTGGAGTTGGGCCTTGTAAACGCGGTTGTGCCCCACGACGCACTTCTGCCCACGGTGAAAAAGACTGCCGAGCGTATCGCCGCAGGCCCCTCTGTTGCACTGATGCTTCAGAAGCGGGTGCTCAGAAACGCTGTCAGCTCCACCTTTGAGCAGAACAAGGATTTCGAGGCCATCGCCCAGATTTTCGCCTCCCAGACCGATGACTGCGCCGAGGGTCTTAAGTCAGCTCTTGAGAGACGCCGCCCTCAGTTCAGCGGAAAATAATAAAATCCACCCTCCCCATACGGGGAGGGCTCTTTGAAACGGAGTAGCTATGAATTGGCAAACTGATTACTTTTCAAAATTCAAGTCCGCAGAGGAAGCCGTAAAGGTGGTAAAATCCGGTGATACCGTGGTCTACGGCGAGTTCGTGATGGTCTCCCGGTATCTGGACAAGGTCTTTGCCCAGCGTGTGCCGGAGCTTGAAAATGTGCTTTTAAGATCCACCACCTGCCCCTTCCCCCCTGCTGCGGTCATGGCAGACCCGAAAATGGAGCATCTGATGTATAACGACTGGCACTTCTCTCCCGCCAGCCGCAAGCTCTCTGATCATGGTCTGTGCCGCTATGTGCCCATGAACTATCACGAAGGCCCCAATGCCATCAGGCAGGGCCGTGTGGGTGATATCAATGTGGCAATGCTTATGACCTCTCCCCCGGACGAGGACGGCTACCTGAACCTGGGCCCGACCTCCTCCATAACTCCCACCTACATCAAATACGCAAAGCACATCATCGTTGAGATAAACGAAAGTGTGCCCGTCTGCTGTGCCACCGACAGTTCCCGTCTACACGTCTCTCAGGTGGACACCTTTGTGCAGGGTCCCAACTACCCGCTCATTGAGGTACCTACTCCCCCGCCCAATGAGGTCGATGAGAAGATTGCGGAATATGTGGTCTCCCTTGTGGAGGATCGCTCCTGCATACAGCTTGGCATCGGCGCAATGCCCAACGCCGTGGGGCAGCTTATTGCAAAAAGCGGGCTGAAGGATCTGGGTGTACACACCGAAATGCTCTGCGATGCCTTTGTTGATATGGCCGAAGCGGGCTGCATCACAAATAAGTTCAAGACCACTGACCCCGGCAAGATGGTTTACACATTTGCCACCGGCACAAAGAAGCTCTATGATTTTCTTGACGGCAATAAGGATTGTCTTATCGCCCCGGTGGACTACACCAACGATCCCTATCTGGTAGCACAGAATGACAACATGGTCTGCCTCAACAACGCCCTTGAAGTGGATCTTTACGGTCAGGTTGCTTCCGAAAGCTCCGGTATCCGGCAGATTTCCGGCACCGGCGGCCAGCTTGACTTTGTAATCGCTGCCGAGCGTTCCAAGGGCGGCAAGGGCCTTATCTGCCTCTCCTCCACCTATACGGACAAGGACGGCAATCTTCAGTCCCGCATACGCCCCTATCTGGACCCGGGTACCATAGTCACAGTGCCCCGCAGCTACTGCCCCATTGTTATCACCGAGTACGGCATTGCCGACATGCGCGCAAAGACTACATGGGAGAGAGCAAAGGCCCTCATCGACATTGCCCACCCCGATTTCAGGGAAGAGCTTACAAAAGCCGCTATGAAGCTGCATCTTGCAGATTTCAGAGTTCTGCTTTGATTACAGGATGTTTTAAGGAGTAGACATGGAAAGAAAAATTGAAACCAGAATAACAAAAATGCTGGGCATCGAGCGCCCCATCCTCTGCGGCGCCATGCAGTGGCTGACCAAGGCTGAGCTTGTCTCCGCCGTATCCAACGCAGGCGGTCTTGGCGTAATGTCCTCTGCCACCTTCCCCAACGCCGAAGAACTTCGTGCCGAAATAAAAAAGACCAAGGAGCTTACCGACAAGCCCTTCGCCGTAAACCTGACCCTCATGCCCTCTCTGGCTCCCCCCGACTATCCCTCCTACATCAAGGTCTGCATTGAGGAAGGCGTGAAGATAATGGAGACTTCCGGCCGCGCCCCCGAACCCTACATGGAGCAGATGAAGGGCGCAGGCATGACCGTTATCCACAAGTGCACTGTTGTAAAG
This sequence comes from Oscillospiraceae bacterium, assembly GCA_017398685.1. Taxonomy (GTDB): domain Bacteria; phylum Bacillota; class Clostridia; order Oscillospirales; family Oscillospiraceae; genus Limivicinus. The sequence goes on along the minus strand of JAFQFH010000053.1, from coordinate 19,821 downwards.
CACGCACTGAAGGCACAGGCCATCGGCTGTGACGCGGTTATTATCGACGGCACCGAGGCCGCCGGTCACGTGGGCGAGAACGACATCGGTTCCATCGCACTGTGGCCCGCCGCCGTTGACAAGCTGGACATCCCCGTTATCGCCTGCGGTGGCGTGGGTGACGGACGCGGCCTTGCAGCGGCTTTGATGCTGGGCTGCGAAGGTGCCACCGTTGGCACCCGCTTCTTCCTCTCCGAGGAAGCCCCCGCTCTGGCTGCCGGCAAGGAAATGGTGGCAAAGTATCTGGACGAGACCGGAACAACTCTGGTTCTGCGCCGTTTCCAGAACACCACCCGCGTTCTCAACAACGGCCTTGCCGCAAAGGTCCGTGAGCTTGAGATGAGCGGCGCTCCCTTCTCCGAAATTGCCCCCTTCGTCTCCGGCCGCCGCCTGAAGACCGCCTTTGACACCGGCAACATGGATGACGGTGTTCTCACCATCGGTCAGATAAGCGGCATTATCCACGATGTGCTCCCCGTGAAGGAGATCATGGACAGGATGATGGACGAGTGCTTTGCCGCAATGGACAAGTACAGAGCCTGAACAAATCTGGCATAAAAAAATCTGCACAGCGAAAACTGTGCAGATTTTTTGTTTTTCTCAGATTCAGATGTTCAGAAGCTCGCTGTAGACCTTCAGTGCGCCGTCGGTATCGTGGGCAAGCACTTTCTTTGCAAGCACCTTGCCAAGCTGTACACCTTCCTGGTCAAAGCTGTTCAGGTTCCAGACAAAGCCCTGGAACATGACCTTGTTTTCAAAGTGGGCAAGGATTGCGCCCATGGTTCTGGGATCGAGCTTCTCACCGATAATGATGCTGGAGGGGCGGCCGCCTGCAAAATATTTGTTGCGGTTATCGTCCTTCTTGCCGCAGGCAAAGGCCACGATCTGGGCGGCAACGTTTGCGCTGAGCTTCTGCTGGCTGGTGCTGCCCTCGATGACAACATCGGTAGCCATCTGGCTGTTCTTAAAGCCCATGAACTGCAAGGGAATTATGTCAGAGCCCTGATGGAGAAGCTGATAGAAGGAGTGCTGACCGTTGGTGCCGGGCTCACCGAAGATGACGGGGCCGGTCACGTAGTCCACAGGCTCGCCGAAGCGGTTGACGGTCTTGCCGTTGGACTCCATGTCCAGCTGCTGGAGGTGGGCGGGGAAGCGGCTCATTGCCTGAGAGTAGGGCAGCACGGCAGTGGAGGGATAGCCGAGGATGTTACGCTCGTAGACGCCGATGAGGGCATCCAGCATTGCAGCATTGCTCTTTACATCGGGGTTCTTTGCGAGTTCATCCGCCTCGGCTGCGCCTGCGAGAAACTTAGCAAACACCTCAGGGCCGAAAGCAAGGGACAAAACTGCGCCGCCCACAGCGGAGGTGGAGGAGTAGCGGCCGCCGATATAGTCGTCCATGAAAAAGGCTGCAAGATAACCGGAGTTCTTTGCCAGAGGAGAGTTCTCGCTGGTGACTGCCAGCATATGCTTTGCAGGGTCGAGACCGGCTTTTTCCAGCGCGTCCTTCACGAAGGACTCGTTGGTCAAAGTCTCAAGCGTGGTGCCGGACTTGGAAACAAGCACGAAAAGGGAGTGGGCCACGTCTATCTTGCTGAGGACACCGGCTGCGTCGTCAGGGTCAACATTGCTTATAAACTCAGCATTCATCTTCAAAGTGCCGTTGAACTTTGCCCAGTTTTCAAGGGCAAGGTAGATGGCGCGGGGGCCAAGATCGCTGCCGCCGATGCCTATCTGCACCACGGTGGTGAATTTTTCGCCTGCGGCATTGGTGATCTCACCGGAGTGTACCTTCTTTGCAAGCTGAGCTATTTTCTCCTGCTGCTCGGTATAAAATACCCGCTTATCCACGCCGTCGGCAACGACTGCCCCGCCCAGCTGAGAGCGGGTCAGATGGTGCAGAACGCGGCGCTTCTCGCCGGTGTTGATGACCTCGCCGTTATAGAGTGCTGCAAACTTTTCGGTAAGCTGGGCCTCATCTGCAAGCTTGGCAAGGGCGGCCAGAATTTCATCGTTTACAGGTCTTGCGCCGTAATTGAAGTCAAGCCCTTCGGCCATTTTCACGCTGTAATTTCTCACACGCTGTGCGCCCTGCTCTCCGCTCATCTCAGCGGCAAGGTCAATAGGCTTGAGGGCCTCAAGCTGCTTGTATGCTTCCAGCATATCCATGTTTTTCCAGTTTATCATCGGTTTGGCCTCCTGATAATTTCCAATTTTCCATTTTATATCAACTTTTGCATTATACTACCAAAAAATCAAAATAACAAGCCGCTCAACACCAGTATTATGGAAGGTTTTGATCCATTGCATGTAATCAGGATTGCTTTTTCTTGCTGTAGTTAACCGTAAAAACGCCCAAACACACCAGAGCCAAGGCGATAATTCCCCGCAGTCCAAATTCCTGTCCGCTTTCATTGAGTATCAGAATGGACAGGGTAACACTGAAAATCGGATTCATAAAGCTGAAAACCGATACCCGGGAAACCGGGTTGTATTTATAAAGAAGGCTTGTAATACTAAAGGCGATGGCAGACAAGCTTGCAAGGTACAGCACAACTACTATACCGTTAAGGCCCACAAAAGGAAGCTGCCCGCCAAAAAGCATGGCTGCCCCGATCATAATGCCGCCGCCCAGTATAAACTGATATCCGCAAAGCATTACCGGATTTTCGGTTTTTGAAAAGGCTTTTGTAAAGGCGCCGGACAGGGAATAGGCGCAGGTGGACAGGAGTATTGCCCCCTCTCCGGCCAGACTAATGTTCAAATCAAGGCCGCCTCCGGGACCAAGGTTGATAAGCAGCACACCCGCAAAGCCTAATACACATCCCAGAATTTTCTTTGCAGTGAGCTTTTCCTGATTAAAAAGCAGACTTGAAAACAGGATGCTTATAAATGCTCCGGTTGAAGAAACTATTGTAACTTTGGTGCCGGTGGTATGAGCACAGCCCATGTAGAAAAAGACGTACTGAATAATAGTCTGGAAAAGTGCAAGTATACATATCTTAGGCACAGAGCTTCTGCTGGGAACAAGAACTTTGCCGCTTATTATGCTTCCGATAATCAAAGCCAGAATGCCGGCCAGAAAAAATCGTATACCGGCAAATAAAATCTGGGATGCTATATCATCCGAGGCAATCTGAAAAATCCCGTAGCCTATTTTTATAATGGGAGCCGCACTACCCCACAGCATATTTGCCAGCACGGCAAGACCTACCACAAGGGAAGTTTTCTGCATGGTTTTTTCATTTATTTTCATAACAAATCTGTTCCTGCTGTTTTTTCAAATGATAGCACAAAGAGAGTATCAGAACAAGTATTCTGATACTCTCTATCGGGACTAAGTCACTTCGCTCCTGTCGCGCGACCTCCGGGTTATCGCTTCGCGCCGCCTTGTGGTGCCCGGAAAACGCTTCGGGCTTACGCCTTTCCTTGCGTTTTCCGACCACTGCGGAAATCAGGGCTTCACTTCATCCGCCACCGGCGGCGTGAAGCCCTGATTCCCAACGAGCCACGCTCGTCGGTCTCATAACCCGATGTACATCGGCACAAAACTTTTCCATAACAAGCTAAAATAAGACCCATCCAAATGGATGAGTCTTATTTTAGTGGTTGCGGGGGAAGGATTTGAACCAACGACCTCCGGGTTATGAGCCCGACGAGCTACCAGCTGCTCTACCCCGCGATATTGATTTAGCTTGTATATATTAGCACAGGACAAAGCCAAAGTCAAGCCCCGCGGGAAAAGAATTTTTCGCAGAAAGCGCGATTTTCCGGCAGCTTATAAATCATGCCTTCAAAACAGTACATAAAAACAGAGTGCGATATTATTTCGCACTCTGTTGAAGCTTTATTCTTCTTTTCCGGCTGAGCCGCGCTTTACAAGCACGCGCTCTACCCGGCGGCCTTCCATGCTCAGAACCGTCACAGTAAGATCCTGATATTCAAAAGTTTCTCCCTCTTTTGGAAAATCACCGAACATCTCCAGGGTCCAGCCGCCTACGGTCTCGCTTTCAAAGTCAAATTCGTCCTCCGGGATGTGCATAAGCTCCACGAAGTCGGAAACCGGCATGGCGCCGTCCAGCTCATACTCGTCCTCCGTATGCTGCACGACCTCTTCCTGCTCCACCTCGTCGCTCTCGTCCCATATCTCGCCCACTATCTGCTCCAGAACATCTTCCATAGTCACAACACCCAGTGTGCCGCCGAACTCGTCGGAGACAACAGCAAGATGCTGCTTTGCCTTTTTAAGCTGGCTGAGCACGGCAGGAAGCTTGACTGTTTTGTACACATAGCAGGGAGGCATAAGAAGGCTGCGGATATCCACCCGCTCATTGTCCACAACGGCCTTGAGGAAGTGGTTGAGATAGAGAATGCCGATTATATTGTCGATACTGCCCTCATAAACAGGCAGGCGGGAGTACGGGTCATCCTCGATGAGAGCGGTGATAGTCTCCCAGTCATCGTCTATATCAATGGCCTGAACATCCACTCTGGCGGTCATGACCTCGGAGACAGAAATCTCGGAAAAGTCAATGGCGGCCTGAATAAGCTCAGACTGCTCCTCGTCCAGAACTTCCTCGTCCTCGGCAGTCTCAATAATGGACTGAAGCTCTTCAACCGCTTCTTCCTCACTCTCCTGATCTCCCTTGAATGGGAAAGTGAGTATATTTATGAGAAGCACTACCAGTTTTACAACCGGCATAAGCACGAGTATAAGAGCCCGCACCGGATAGGCAAAGCTCACCGCCATACGGGTGGCGTTTTTCTTGGCGCAGATCTTTGGGATAGTCTCTCCAAAGACGACGACCAGAAGGGTCAGCACCACAGTGGACACCCATGCGTATTCATCCCCGCCGGTGAGCATAATGACCGCTACCGATGCAAGGGAAGAGCCGCCTATATTGGCAAGGTTATTGCCGATGAGTATGGCACTGAGAGCATCGTCGTATTTCTCCGTGATTTTTACGGCTGTGCAGGCTTTTTTGCTTCCGTCATCCTTTGCGTTTTCAAGGCGCAGGGTGTTGCAGGAAGAAAAGCTCATTTCCGCAGCGGAGCAGAATGCCGAGAAGCCAAGACACAACACGATGCCCGCAAGGACAAAATATACACTGCTCACTGTGCCTCGCCTCCTTCCTCAGTCTCAGAAAGAAGCTGCACTTTCAGCTTGAGAATGCGGTTATGCTCCATCTCACTGACAGTGACCCGAAGTGACTCATGCTCAAAGCTGTCACCCACACTGGGGATCATTGCAAACTGCTCATAGGCCCACTCGCCCATCAGTTTGTTAATAAGTTCCTCGCTGTCCTCAGAGTTGCTTTCAAAGCCGATAAATTCAAAAACATCGGTCACAGACTCGTCTGCATGGGCAAGGCAGCCGCCATCCGGCAGAGCCACCACCGGCTCATCCACTACGTCGTCCTCATCCCAGATTTCACCCACCAGCTCCTCCAGGATATCCTCCACCGTGACTATGCCCAGAGTGCCGCCGAAGTTATCGGTGACTACGGCCATATTCTGGCGGCGCTTGGTCATCTCAGGCAAAAGCTCATCAATCTTGGTGCTGTGATGGACATAACAGGTCTCATCCAGAAGCTCTCTTATATCCAGAGCCTCGCCGGAGCGGAGATACTGCTTTATATATTTTCTTATCTGCAAAATGCCGATGATATTGTCAATGCTGCCCTCATACACTGGCAGGCGGCTGTGGGTCTGCTCTTTGATATACTCCACAATCTGGCGGGGACTGCTGCTTATATCCACAGCGGCTACATCCACCCGGGGCGTGAGCACGCTCTCCACTGTCACATCGCCAAACTGCAAGGCGGAGTAAATAAGCTCGCCCTGCTCCTCATCCAGACTTCCCTCTTCGGTCATGTCCTCAATGATATCGTAGAGCTCTTCCTCAGTGACGGAAACATCCCCGTCACCCTTTGTGTGTCCTGCCACGGCCTGACCTATGGCCGTAAGCAGTCTGGACAGTGGCCCAAAAACCTTCATCAGCACAAGCATGGGCGGTGCGCACAGCTTCAAAAGCCGCTCGGCATATTTTTTGCCTATGCTCTTGGGCAGCATTTCGCCTGCAAAAAACACCACCAGGGTGGTAACAATAGTGCTGACAGAGACCGCCGTAAGTCCCCACTGACGGGTTACGGCTATGGTCACAAGAGAAGCTATGGAGATATGTGCAATATTCGTACAAATAAGTAGTGTGCTGATTACCAGGTCAAAGTTATCCAAAAGATAAAGAGCCCTCTGGGCGCTTTTCTCCCCATGCTCGGCCGCAGCCCTGATACGGCTGCGGGAAGCTGAAGACAGAGAGGTCTCCGCCGCAGCAAAATACATGGTCACAAAAAGCAGCGCAAAGGCCACCAACCAAGGCAATCGACTGCCGTCATCCATTTTTGGATATACATCTCCTTTATGTTGAAATCGGCGTATAGTATAGCATATACTTGCAATTCAGTCAATATTCCGCCTTTCAGACCGCTTTTTTTAATACATTTTTAGGAAAAATAACAGCACTATATATCTTCCCATTCCCGAAGCTTTATGGTATACTACGCTCGTGAGTCGCGTCCTGCACATTTTCGCATGGCCGCAAGGAAATTTATGAGAATATACATTTTTCGGAGGACAGAGAGAAATGATTTCACACGGCAAGGAAATAAAGGTGTTCAGCGGCAACTCCAACCGCCCTCTGGCTGAGGATGTGGCAGCACATCTGTACAAAAGTCTGGGCAGCATCAACACCTCACAGTTTTCCGACGGCGAATGCTCCGTTTCCGTCTTTGAGCCGGTTCGCGGCAAGGACGTTTTTATAGTTCAGTCCACCTGCAATCATGTTAATGACAACCTGATGGAACTGCTTATCATGATCGATGCCATGCGCCGCGCCTCTGCCGGCCGTGTCACCGCTGTCATCCCCTATTTCGGCTATGCAAGACAGGACCGTAAGGCCAAGAGCCGTGACCCCATCTCCGCAAAGCTGGTGGCAAACCTTATCACTGCCGCCGGTGCCGACCGAGTGCTGACCATGGACCTGCACGCAGCTCAGATTCAGGGTTTTTTCGATATCCCCGTGGACAATCTCATGGGCAGCCACCTTTTTGTCCGCCACTTTGTAAAGAAGTTCGGCAAGGGCAATGAGGACGTTATGGTAGTCTCCCCCGACGTGGGCAGCACCGCCCGCGCCCGCGCCTTCTCCATGAAGCTGGGTCTGAACATGGCCATTGTTGACAAGCGCCGCGAAAAGGCCAACCAGTCCGAGGTCATGAACATCATAGGCAACGTGGAAGGCAAGACCTGCATTCTCCTTGACGACATCGTTGACACCGCCGGTTCTCTCTGCGGCGCTGCCAAGGCCATCAAGGAAATAGGCGGGGCCAAGGAAGTCTACGCCTGCGCCACCCACGGCGTGCTCTCCGGCAACGCCATTGAGCGCATCGAGGAAAGCTGCATAAAGGAGCTTTTGCTTCTGGACACCATTCCCTACCCCGAAGACAAGCCCAAGTGCAGCAAGATAGACTATATCTCCACCGCCTCCGTATTCGCCGAGGCTATCAGGAGAATTTACGAGGAAGTTTCCATTTCCAATCTTTTTGATTGATCTGAGGTAATAAACATGTTTTTCAAAAGGGGCGGCGCCGTCACGTGGCTGATCGTCTTTCTGGGCAATCCCGGGCAAAGATATCAGGGCACAAGGCACAACGCCGGTTTTATGGCGGCTGAGGCCATGGAAAAGGCCAAGGGCATACGCATAAACCGCTCCCGCTTCAAATCTCTCACCGCCGAATGTGACATGGGCGGAGAGAGGGTGCTTTTGATGAAGCCGCAGACCTTTATGAATCTCTCCGGCGAGGCGGTGGCTCAGGCGGTGCGTTTTTACAAGATCGCGCCCGAGCATGTTATCGTCATCTCCGATGAGATGAGCCTTGCCGTAGGCAGGCTGCGAATCCGCACCAAAGGCTCTGCCGGCGGGCATAACGGCTTGAAAAACATTATCTCCCACCTGGGTACGGATCAGTTTCCCCGTATCCGCATGGGCGTCGGGGCAGTGCCCCATCCCGATTACGATGTGAAGGACTGGGTGCTCTCGGTTTTCCGGGACAAGGATGCCGAGGACATGGCAGACTGCGCAAGGCGCGCCGCCGAGGCCGCCGAGTGCTACATCGTAAACGGTCCGGACAAAGCGATGAATTTATTCAACAATAAATAAAAAGGAAAGAAGAGGATTACATTGAAAAAAAGCTGCGTAGCCATGCTTCTGGCAGGCGGTCAGGGTTCCAGACTTTACGCTCTGACTCAGAACGTCGCAAAACCCAGCGTCCCCTTTGGCGGCAAGTACAGGATTATTGACTTCCCGCTGTCCAACTGCGCTAACTCCGGCATAGACACCGTCGGCGTGCTGACCCAGTACCGCCCCCTCCAGCTCAACAGCTACATCGGCAGCGGCCAGCCTTGGGATCTGGACTCCTCCGACGGCGGCGTCTACATCCTGCCCCCCTACCAGAGCGCCGGTGAGAAAGGCTCCTGGTTCTCCGGTACTGCAAACGCTATCTACCAGAACATCGGTTTCATCGAAAACTATGACCCCGAAACCGTGCTCATCCTCTCCGGTGACCACATCTACAAAATGGACTATTCCGAGATGCTGGCAGAGCATATTGAGCATGACGCCGCCTGCACCATCGCCGTGCAGCAGGTCACTCTTGAAGAGGCCACCCGCCTTGGCATCATGAGCACCGGTGCCGACGGCTACATCAGCGAGTTTGAGGAAAAGCCCAAGAAGCCCAAGAGCACTCTGGCCTCCATGGGTATCTACATCTTCAACTGGAAGAAACTGAGAGAGTATCTTATCGCCGACGAGAACGACCCCAAGTCCAGCAAGGACTTCGGCAAGAACATCATCCCCAATATGCTCAACGCAGGCGAGAAGATGTGGCCCTACCGCTTCGGCGGCTACTGGCGCGATGTCGGTACCATCACCAGTCTCTGGGATGCCAATATGGATATGCTCTCCACCACTCTCATAAACCTCTACGATCCCAGCTGGCCCATCAGCTCCAGAACTCCCGTATGTCCTCCCCACTACACCGGTGAGGATGCCAATATAATCCACTCCATTATAACCGAAGGCTGTGAAGTGGACGGCCATGTGGAAAACTCCGTGCTGAGCACCTCCGTCAAGGTGGGCAAGGGCGCGAAGATCCTTTACAGCGTGCTTATGCCCGGTGTCGTTGTTGAAGACGGCGCAGTTGTGGAGTACGCCATGATAGGTGAGAACACCGTTATCGGCAAGGGCGCCCATGTGGGCAGCCAGCCTGACGGCAGCGAGGGCTGGGGCGTTGCCACCTGCGGCCCGGATATCCAGATCAAGGCGGGGGCCACTGTTGCCGCCGGTGCCATGATCTACACTGGTGAGGAGGTTTGAGGCATGAAAGGTTTTCACGGTATAATCTTCGCTTACAGCGCCGCTCCCGAACTGGGCTCTCTCGTAACCGAGCGTACTGCCGCCTCCGTCCCCTTCTGCGGCAGATACAGACTCATTGACTTCGCCCTCTCTTCCCTGAAAAATGCAGGGGTACTTGACGTGGGTGTTATAATGCAGCGTGACTACCAGTCTCTGCTTGACCATATCGGTTCCGGCAAGGCCTGGGATATGAGCCGCAAAGCCGGCGGTCTGAGAATGCTGCCCCCCTTCGGCCTGCCTGAGTACCACAGAGGCCAGTACACCGGCACCATGGAAGCACTCAACGGTGTGCACACCTATATTGAAGACATCCCCCAGGAAAACGTAGTTCTCCTTCTGGGCAACATGTGCGCTAATATCGACCTGACCGCCGCCATGAAGCACCACATCGCTTCCGGCGCCGACATGACCGCCATCTGCGCGGACCATTCCCCCACCTATCAGCCCCACAGATACGTCATCGGCGAAAACGGCTTTGTTGAGACTTTGTTCTTCAACCGCAGCGCAGGCTACGGCCTCCCCTCCATGGAAGGCTATATCGTCAGCAAGAAGGTGCTTGTTGACATGATGGAAAAGTGCCGTGCCCTCAATCTGCACCGTTTCCACAGGGACGCTGTGAATATGTTCCTCAGGGACGGAGGCAAGATGAGCGTATACGTCCACGAAGGCTACGCCCGCATCATCCGCACCGTGGAAGATTACTATGCCGCCAGCATGGATATGCTCTGCAAGGAAAAGCGCGCTCAGGTCTTCCCCGTTGACAGACCTGTCCGCTCCAAGCACGTTGAGGGTGTCAGCAGCTACTACAGCGAGACCGCTTCCTCAAAGAACAGCCTCGTTGCAGATAACTGCATCATCGAAGGCAGTATTGAAAACTGCATAATCTTCCCCAGAGCCCGTATTGCCAAGGGTGCCGAGCTTAAAAACTGCATCGTGATGCAGGGCGGCGTTGTTGGCGAAGGCGCAAAGCTGCAGCAGGTCATTGCTGACAAGTATGTAAGCTTTGCTCCCGGCGTTGAGATCACCGGCAGCGAGAAGCTCCCCTTCGTGGTTCCCAAGGCCAGCAAGCTCTGATTTTCCAGCCTATAAAACAGGGGGTGGAGGCGCGTTTCTTCACCCCTCTGTTTTTTGCCGTGTTGTATCTTCACATCGTTTAACACACGGCTGTATCTTTTCTTTTTGGAGGTAACCCCAATATGATCGGCGAAATTTCCCGCAATGAAGTACGCAGTGCCATAGAGGATAAGCTCTGTGCCAGCTTCAGCGTCACCGGCGCCGCAGCTACCAATGACCAGATCTTCCAGGCCACTGCCATCGTTATCCGCGAGTTAATGAGCAGATTTCTTGCCGTGGAGAGTCCCACTCACACGGAAAAGGAGATACATTACATGTCCATGGAGTTTCTCATGGGCCGCAGCCTTATGAAGAATGCCTACAACCTTGGCATTTCCGAGGCCGTGTGCGGCGCTCTTGAGGACATGGGCCGCAATGTGTCCGACATTTTTGAATCTGAGCCTGACGCAGGTCTGGGCAACGGCGGTCTTGGCCGTCTGGCCGCCTGCTACATGGACAGCATGGCCAGCATCGGCCTTCAGGCCACCGGCTACTCCATCTGCTACGAGCTTGGTATCTTCAAGCAGCAGTTTGAGAACGGCCGTCAGACCGAGGTGGCCGACAACTGGCGCAGCGCCGCTGAGAGCTGGCTTATCCCCCGCTATGAGGACGCAGTTGAGGTTCGCTTCGGCGGTCACGTAGCCCCCCACTGGGATAACATGGGCCATTACACCGCAGAGCATACCGGCTATGACGCCGTTATCGCAGTTCCCCGGGATATGCTGATTGCAGGCTACGGCGGCAAGGAGATAAACACTCTTCGCCTCTGGGATGCTGAAAGCCCCAACTCCCTTGATATGTACCTCTTCTCCGAGGGCAAGTACGTCAAGAGTATGGAAGAGCGCACCATGGCCGAGGTCATCACCAAGGTGCTCTACCCTGCCGACGAGCATATCGAAGGCAAGACCCTGCGCCTCAAGCAGCAGTATTTCTTCGTCTCCGCCACCGCACAGCACATTGTCCGCAAGCACCTCAAGAAGTGGGGCGACATCAAGAGCTTTGCAAAGCACCACTCCATCCAGATCAACGACACTCACCCCACCCTCATCATCCCCGAACTGATGCGCATCTTCATGGATGAGCACCACATGGGCTGGGACGAGGCATGGGACATCGTCAAGGAAAGCGTTGCCTACACCAACCACACCGTCATGAGCGAGGCTCTCGAGCGCTGGCCTCAGGATCTGGTGCAGAGACTTCTGCCCAGACTCTGGGAGATCATGTGCGAGATCAACCGCCGCTGGTGCGACTATCTGGTGTCTCACTTCGGTCAGGGCGAGAAGGTGGGCCGCAACCTCATCATCCGCGACGGTCAGGTACATATGGCCAACATGTGCCTTGCAGCCTGCTACAAGGTCAACGGCGTTTCCCGCCTCCACGGTGAGATACTCAAGACGGATCTCTTCCGCGACATCTGCGAGATCCGTCCCGAGCGCTTCACCCATGTTACCAACGGCATCGACCACCGCCGCTGGCTCAGCCAGATCAACCCCGGTCTGGACGCTCTCATCCGCGAGCTTCTGGGTGGCGACGGCTACCTTACCGAGCCTGAACTGCTGGGCAATCTGAGAATGTTTGCAAACGATGAGGACGTGCGCCGCCGCGTGCTTGAGATAAAGCACGAAAACAAGCTGCGCTTTGCCCGGTTTGCAAAGACCAACGACAACTTCAAGCTCAATACCGAGTCCATCATTGACGTTCAGGTCAAGCGTCTGCACGAGTACAAACGCCAGCTTCTGTGCGCCATGAGCATTGCAAAGCTGCAGATGTACATCCACGACAACCCCAATGCAGACTTTGTGCCCCGCACCTTCGTATTCGGTGCCAAGGCCGCTGCCGGTTACCGCACCGCAAAGCGCATCATTGAGCTGCTCCTCTCCATGGCAGACGATATCAACAACGATCCTCTCTGCAAGGATAAGCTGCAGGTCTACTTTGTGGAGAACTACCGCGTCTCTGCAGCCGAGGCCATCATCCCCGCAGCTCAGGTCTCCGAGCAGATTTCCACCGCCGGTAAGGAAGCCTCCGGTACAGGCTGCATGAAGCTTATGATGAACGGCGCTGTCACCATCGGCACTCTGGACGGCGCAAACGTTGAGATGTACGAGCGTCTGGGCGACGAGAACATGTTCCTCTTCGGCCTGCACACTGAGGAGATAGCAGAGCGCCGTATGCGCGGCTACTACCCCAACGACATCGTCAACGCCGACCCCGAGCTTCAGCGTATCTTCGCCCGTTTCTCTCAGGGCTTCAAAGACGGCAAGAGCTATTCCGACCTTGTCTCCATGCTCGTTTACGGCGGCGACCAGTATATGCTCATAGCTGACTACCGCTCCTATGCCGACTGCCAGACCAGACTCTACAAGTCCATCAGTGACGAAGGCGAGCTTGCCCGCCTTGCCATCATGAACACCGCAGAGTCCGGCGTATTTGCTGCTGACAGAGCAATCAAGGAATACGCCAAGAACATATGGAAAGCATAAGAAACTCAAATCACGCCGCCGTTGTTATCGGCGGCGTGAATATGGATATATGCGGTAAAATTTCCAGCCGCATGATAATGCGTGACTCCAATCTGGGTATCATCAGCACAAGACCCGGCGGCGTTGGGCGCAATATCGCCCACAATCTCAGGCTTCTGGGTCTGGATGTGAGCCTTATCGCCGCTATCGGCGGGGATATGTACGCCAAGGCCATAAAAGAAAGCTGCAATACTCTTGGCATCGACCTGAGCATGGCACGTATCCTGCCGGAGGAGCGCTCTTCCACATATCTCTACGTGACCGATGAGTTCGGTGATATGCAGCTTGGCATAAACGATATGGACATTACCGCCCGTGTGGATGTGCCTTATCTTGACGCCAATATGGACAGGATAAACCGTTTTGACGCTGTGGTGCTGGACGCAAACCTCAGTCCTGAGAGCATTGAATTTCTGGCAGAGCGCTGCACAAGGCCACTGTACGCCGACGCGGTTTCCACCGTAAAGGCCATGCGGCTTATGGGTGTGCTGAACAGGCTCACCGCCATAAAGCCCAACGCCATCGAGGCTCAGGCTCTCACCGGCGAGAGCGATATGGAACTTGCCGTCCGCTCCCTTGTGGACATGGGCGTAAAGCGGGCCTTTATAAGCATGGGCGCAAACGGCATCATCGCCGCGGAGAGAGATAAGCTTATCTCCCTGCCCTGCGAAAGCTCCGCCATTGTCAACACCACAGGGGCCGGTGACTCCGCCACGGCAGCCATAGTCTGGTCGGGCATCAAGGGGCTTTCCCTTGAGGATGCCGCAGCCGCCGCCATCAAAGCCGGTGCCATCACCTGCATGAGCGAGGACGCAAATTCACCAATGCTTGCAGAGCTGCCCAAATTGATGGGGATATGAGAAAAAGACCTTTGAACGCATTGATGTTCAAAGGTCTTTTCCATGATTGTAATTTGGGCGTTATCTGATATAATTAAGTGGTTATTATAATGAGCGAGGACAAAACTGTGATCAGATACGACGCGGGAAAATGCGATATCGCCGTTATCGGCGCGGGACACGCTGGGATAGAGGCCGCGCTGGCGGCGGCACGCCTTGGCATGGACACGGTGTGCTTCACCGTGAATATGGACAGCGTGGGCAATATGCCCTGCAACCCTGCCATTGGCGGCACCGGCAAGGGCCACCTTGTGCGCGAGCTGGACGCCCTTGGCGGTGAGATGGCCAAGGCAGCAGACAAGGCCTGCATCCAGTACCGTATGCTGAATTTAGGCAAAGGCCCTGCGGTTCACTCTCTCCGTGCTCAGGCCGACAGGCGGCGCTATCAGGAGATAATGAAAGAGACTCTTGAATCTCAGGAAAACTTACGCGTGAAGCAGGCAGAGGTTGTGGACATCGGTGTTGAGGACGGGCGGGTATGCTACGTCACCACCGATACCGGCGCAACATACGCCTGCAAGGTTGTCATTATCGCCACGGGCACATACCTTGACGGGCGCATCATCGTGGGCGAGCTTCTGCGCTCCTCCGGGCCGGACGGGCTGGCCTCCGCAGTGACTCTCGCTCCCAGACTTTCGGAACTCGGTCTTTCCATGCGCCGCTTCAAAACCGGCACACCACCCAGAGTGAACGCCCGCAGTGTGGACTTTTCCAAAATGGAGCTTCAGCCCGGTGACGAGCTGCCGGAGTACTTTTCCTTCTCCAACGAGGGTACACCGGAAAATAAGGCCGTGTGCTATCTCACCTATACCAACGAGCACACCCACGACATAATAAAAGCCAACCTTGACCGCAGCCCCATCTACTCCGGCGTTATTGAGGGTGTGGGACCCAGATACTGCCCCAGTATTGAAACAAAGGTAATGACCTTTACCGACAAGCCCCGCCACCAGCTTTTTGTGGAGCCCATGGGCATGAACACAAAGGAGCTTTATATTCAGGGCTTTTCTTCCTCTCTGCCTGAGGAAGTGCAGATTGAGATGATGCACACTATTCCCGGTCTTGAGAATGCGGAGATGACCCGCTGCGCCTACGCCATCGAGTATGACTGCGTTGACCCCACCGAGCTTTATCCCACGCTGGAGTGCAAGAAGGTTTCCGGCCTTTACGGGGCGGGGCAGTTCAACGGCTCTTCCGGCTATGAGGAGGCCGCTGTACAGGGCTTTGTGGCGGGAGTGAACGCCGCCCGGAAGATAAAGGGCCAGTCCCCCTTTATTCTCCGCCGCAGTGAGGGCTATATCGGCACGCTTATTGACGACCTTGTGACCAAGGGAACAAACGAGCCCTACCGGATGATGACCTCCCGCAGTGAGTATAGACTTTTGCACCGGCAGGACAATGCGGACAGGCGACTGAGTGAAAAGGGCTATGAACTGGGCCTTGTGAGCGAGGCTGAGTTTGAGGCGGTAAAAGAAAAATATCGCAAGGTGGATGAGGAGATAAAGCGCCTTGAGAGCGTGCATCTTGCCCCCACGGAGGAGCTTAACGCCATGCTCACAGCCAAGGGCAGCACCCCCGTTTCCACCGGCTTTTCCCTTGCCGACCTTATTCGCCGCCCCCAGATAAGCTATGCCGATACCGCAGCCTTTGACCCGGCCCGCCCTGACCTGGGCCGCGCCATATCTGCGCAGGTAGAGATAAGCCTGAAGTACGAGGGCTATATCAAACGTCAGCTCAAGCAGGTGGAGGAGTTTACCCGCCTTGAGGAGCGTTCCCTGCCCGCAGACATTGACTATGACGATGTGACCGGCCTTCGCCTTGAGGCCAGAGAGAAGCTGAAAAAAATACGCCCTGAGAACTTCGGTCAGGCAGGGCGCATTTCCGGAGTGTCCCCGGCGGATATTTCGGTGCTTATGATATATGTGGAGAGCAGAAAATGACTAAAGTTGTGCTTGGCTTTTCCGGCGGGGTGGACTCCGCCGTGTCCGCGGTGCTTTTGCGGCAGCAGGGCTATGAGGTTTATGGCGTTTATCTGGATAATAGCTCTGATTCTGAGCGGGAAAACGCGATCAGCGCCGCCGCACATCTGGGTATAGAGCTTGAGGTCATAGATGTTCGCACTGAGCTTGAGGAAAAGGTCTGCCGCCCTTTCTGCAACGCCTATATGGCAGGCCAGACCCCCAATCCCTGCATAATCTGCAACCCTGCGGTGAAGTTCAAAAATCTGCTTGAGGCTGCTGACAGGCAGGGTGCAGAGTATATCGCCACCGGACACTATGCAAAAGCGGAAAATGGCTGCATATACAAGGGTCAGCCCTCCAATGACCAGAGCTATATGCTCTGTCGGCTGACACGCCAGCAGGCAAAGCACCTGTTGCTCCCTCTGGGCGGTTTTGAAAAGGCGCAGGTTCGCGCCATGGCGGAGGAATTTGGGCTGCCTGTGGCCCACAAGGCCGACAGCATGGAGATTTGCTTTATCCCCGACAAGGACTATATCCGCTGGCTTGGGGCGCGTACTCAGCTGCCCCCCGCCGGAGATTTTATCTTCCACGGTGATGTAATCGGTCAGCACGAGGGCATCCACCGCTACACCGTAGGCCAGAGACGCCCGGGGCTTTATAACGAGCGAAAGCTCTACATCTCCCGGATTGATGCCGACACCAACAACATTGAGCTTGCCCTCTGGGAGGAGCTTTTCAAAACGGAAGTTATTGCACGTGATTTCAACTGGCTCATAGATGTACCCGCTGAGCCCTTCCGCGCCAGTGTCCGTGTACGGCACACCAAGTGGGAAAACCCGGACTGCACAGTGTACGTGGAGGGTGACAGGGTACGCATAGTCTGTGACGAGGCTGTCCGCGCCCCTGCCGCAGGCCAGAGCGCAGTATTGTACGTTGGCTCTCAACTCATCGGCGGCGGATTTATAGTGTGAAATACTGAAATTGATATGCTGCACTTTGCGACTAAATATAGTTGCAAAGTGCAGTTTTCTATAGTATAATAGTATCAGAATGGAGGTATGTATAGTGGGGCAAAAGGAAAAGCTAATCAAGAAACTTAAATCCAAGCCAAAAGACATGACCTTTGAGGAAGCAGAAACACTGCTTAAATATCTGTCATACACCCGTTCTGACAAGGGCCGTACCAGTGGCTCGCGAGTGATGTTCACAAGCGAGGAGCGCGCGCCGATTTTACTGCACAAGCCTCACCCGAGAAAAGAGCTCTTGGCTTATCAGGTCAAGCAGTTGGTGGAAATTCTTGAACAGGAGGAACTCATATGAACAACACAATGGAATACAAAGGCTACGTTGGAAGCGTGGAGTTTTCTGAGGAGGACGGCCTGTTTTACGGCAAAGTAATGGGTATCCGTGCACTGATCTCCTACGAGGGCACAAATGCCAAGGAACTCGTAGAAGATTTTCACGGTGCAGTTGAGGATTATCTTTCGCTCTGCGAAGCGGAGAACAGAGAGCCGGAGAAAGCATATAAGGGCAGCTTCAATGTCCGTGTTTCTCCCGAACTTCACAAGCAGGCCGTAATTTGCGCCGCATCCCGACAGATGACCCTGAACGGCTTTGTCGAGAACGCAATGCGTCAGGCTCTTGCAGCTTCAAATTAATTCCGCAAAATAATATAGCTCCCGAAGTATTGCACTTCGGGAGCTTTTGCTTTATCACAAGCATTTCAATACTGCTCATAATACGCGCTGAGCATCTCTTCAAGCTGAAGGTTCAATATCCTGCAAAAACAGGCCGACTCATAATCGGTTACAAACCTCTGGTTTTCTCAATGCGGCTGATCATTTGCTGATCAATATTTACACCCAAGGTCTGCATTTTTGCAGCCAGTTGGCTTTGACTCAAGCCGGCTTGTTCCCTTGCTTCTCTGAGTTTTAGGAATATGATATTCTTATTTCCATCAAACATAATCTTTTTCATCAAGATCGTCCAGCAATTCTTCATAACTGACCTCAAGCACCTTCGCCAGAACTTTCAGCTCGTAATCAGCTACAAAGCGTTTCCCGCCCTCTATCCGCAAAACTGTCAAATCGGAAAATTCAAAGCCCTCCAACTGCAAAAGTTCAGCCAGATGGGCCTGTGTCCAAGCTCTTTCGGTTCGCAGGGCGCGGATTTTTTCACCTATTATATTTTTTGACTTTCCGTCCCAATAAATTTTCATTCGTATACCTTCTAAAGTTGAAGTATATATTGATTTTACACAGTGAAGGTGGTAATATACTTCTAAAGATGAAGGTGTGATAATATGAAGACAGAAAAAAATAACATCTACAAAAAATTATACTATGCTCTTTTCAACGCGGTGACGGATGCTATCCGGCAACTGGAGCAATTTGATGCCGTTGAATGCCGCAGAATTCTTATCAAAGCGCAGCAGCAATGTGAAGAAATATTCATTTCCGATGAAAATGTCCCAAAATAATATAGCTCCCGAAGTAATTACACTTCGGGAGCTTTTGCTTTATTGGCTTTATTCGCTTAACGCTCGTAGTTATGGGCCTGCTGAAGCACCATTTCCTTGACCTTCAGGAGACGCACCTTGGTGGCGTTGTCGTTTTCGGACAGCTTCATGGAGATATACTTGATATTTCCTTCAAGCTCGGGGATCATGACATACTCCAGCGCGTTGACGCGGCGGCGGGTCTTTTCGATCTCCTCTGCCAGAAGCTGCATGGTCTTTTCCACCTGTGCCAGCTCCAGCATATCCTCAAACACCTTGGCCAGCTTGTCCAGAGCATCGTCCAGCTCACCGGAGGTCTGGGCAAAGCCGTAGGGGTATATCTCACTGGGGTCATTGTTCTTGGTCTGGAAAGAGTAAACGGGAACGTTTACGCTCATGATGTTCTTGAACTTCATGCCCAGCTCCACGCTCTGACGGGGGTAGAGCAGAGCCTGCTCCAGCATCTCCGGAGACATGATGGCGCTTGCCACCTGCAAGGAGCCGAAAGCTGCGGTCAAACCCTCTTCAACGCGGGTACGAAGCTGCTTGTTAAGCTTTACCACATCCATAAACTGACGCATCAGCTCATCGCGCTTGTCCTTCAAAAGCTTATGACCGCGCCGCGCCGTCTTGAGACGGCCCTTGAGCTGGTTGAGCACCATTCTGGTCGGGGTTATAGCAGTGCTTGCCAAAAAGCATCACCTCCGTAAAATGATTTTGATATAGGCTTACTTCTTGGGCAGGTACTTTTCGATGTACTCAGGCTTGATACGCTTCAGCTCACGCTTGGGCAGGATGCTCAAAAGCTCCCAGCCGATGGTGAGGGTCTCCTCGATGGAGCGGTTGGTGGTGTTGCCCTGGCTGACATAGACCTTTTCAAACTCCTCGGCGAACTTTGCAAAGAGCTTGTCGTCCTCGGAGAGGGCGGCCTCGCCCAGAATGGTCATCAGTTCCTTGGCGTCCTTACCGCGGGAGTAACCGGCAAAGAGCTGGTTCATGGTGCCTGCATGGTCCTCGCGGGTCTTGCCTTCGCCGATGCCCTTGTCCTTCAGACGGCTCAGGGAAGGCAGAACGTCCACGGGAGGAACTATGCCCTTGCGGTGGAGCTCACGGCTGAGGATGATCTGGCCCTCGGTGATGTAGCCGGTAAGGTCAGGGATGGGGTGAGTCTTGTCGTCTTCGGGCATGGTCAGAATGGGAATCATGGTGATGGAGCCCTTCTTGCCCTGACGGCGGCCTGCACGCTCATACATGGTGGCAAGGTCGGTGTAGAGATAGCCGGGGTAGCCGCGGCGGCCGGGAACTTCCTTCTTTGCAGCAG
>JAFQFH010000052.1 GCA_017398685.1 Oscillospiraceae bacterium | reverse complement strand
CCGGCACGTACACAAAGCCGCAGCCGGGGCAGACAGGCAGCTCTACGGGAAAGCCGTTATCCAGATACATGAACTTGGCCTTACCCTTGTGGAGCTTGACCTTACACTTCATACAGGTGAGCTTGCCTTCCGGGTCTATGGTGTAGTAATTCTTTTCAGCCATTATAGCCTCCTTATGTCAGCGGTTGACGATGTTCATGCGGTGGCTGTATGCACGGTGCACCAGATATCCGTTCTCCGTCTCCTCGTACCTGACCCAGAAAGTCACATTGCCAAGGCGGGCGCGGGTCAGATACAAGCCGCTTTCCTCATCCAGAATAGCCTCGCCTGTCTCTCTCAGGCTCTGCATGACACGCAGCACATCGCCCTTGAGTATCATTCTGTCATCCATCATTTCTTCCGCATCCGCGGTAAATTCAAGACTGAAGCCCAAATCCACTTTCAAGACCTCTTCATTCCAAATTTCTTCAAGCAGCTGATTTCTCAGACTGAGCCTGTTATAACGCTTTGCGCTGATATCCGGGCAGGAGTCTGCGGCAGTGCCGTAGACCAGCTCCAGAACATGCATGGACTCTCTGCCCTCCCTCGCAAAGCGGTCACGGCAGGCCATGCAATAGCTCAGATAGGGAAGCTCTGAGCGCTCAAGGCACTTTTGAGTCATTTCCTTTGCCACTTCTCGGTTTGTATACTGGGTCAGACCCCCGTAGCCGCAGCAGGGGGATTTATCGCCGCTGTACTCCGTCTCCTGCACCTGACAGCCCAGAGCCTCCGCAATGCGCCGTATGCTCTGCTGTGTTTCAGCGTCCCCTCTGGCGCCGCAGGAATCGTGCACTGCCACGGGCTTATCTATCCTCGCCGCCCTTTCGGGCAGACCTATGTTTTCAAGAACCGTCCATATCCCGGTCACATCTCCGCAGTCATGGCACTTAAGCTCCTTCATGCAGCTGGGACAGCCTGCAATTATGGTGGGAGAGCCCAGCTCAATGAGCTTATCATTTAGAAACTTCACCGTGTCATCATACATTTCATAGCGCCCTGCCCAGTTGCAGATAGCGCCGCAGCAGCCCAGCATCAATGCAACGCCGCCCTCAAGGCGCTCACACAGGTCAAGGTAGGCCGCCCTCACTGTGGCAGGGGCAATGGCCGTGGCCTGACATCCGGGGAAGAACACATATCTGCACTTTTCAAAGCCCGGCTGCCTGCGGCAGAGAAAGGCCTCATCGTTGGAGAACACCATGTCCATCAGGGCAAACTCATGGGGAGCAAGGGGCATTTTGCCGGTAAAGACCATGTTCTGCCTTGCCATGTGGCAGACCTCTGCCATGTCGTAGCCGTTGGGACAGAGCACAGAGCACTGGCCGCAGAGGGAGCAGGCGTTGATGGGCTTGTTCATCATATGGTCGCCCATAATGATAGATACATTGTTGTATATCTCACGGGTAAGCATACGGGGGAATTTCTTGTAGTGCTGCAAATAGGCGCAGCCCTTTATGCACTCATCGCAGCGGCACTGGATGCAGCGCTTTGCCTCGGCGACGGCAGCCTCCTTGTCGGTGCATGGAATACGTGCGGATGCCTCCACTCCCTCAAGAGAGGTATACAGCTTTGTCTCTACTGCGCCCTCTTCGCCTCTGGTGTTGGCGGGATCGAGGTTTTGCACCATACGGTCAACGGAGATGGCCGCTTTTTTTGCGCCGAAAGCGGCGTCCAGCACACCCTCAGCTTTGCCGGTCACCAGTCGATGCTCCCGGCAGACCATCACAGCCTCATCCACCGTGAGACCGGGATGAATTTCCTCCGCCGCAGCATAGGCGGCGCATACTATGTCATATCTGTCGGCGTTTGCGGCAAAACTCTCTGCCACATCCGCATTGAATTCAAATTTAATGTCTGCCCTTGCAATATCCCCAAGAGCGGCGTTCAGCGAAGCCTCAGAAAGCCATGGCGCGCAGGCAGAAAGAAGCTCACCTTCATCAGTCTGAGCGCAGTAAAGAGTTACGGGGTACATTTTTCTTGCAAGCTCTCCGGCAAGGAAAAGGGAAAACAGATCCGCCCCGAACACGGCGCAGGTCTTTGTCTTTTTCCTCAGCAGGCCGCGCTTTTTCGGCGGCTCACCGTAGGCTGCGGCAGCGGCCTCAAGCTCACGGATGGCAATACCTTCACCCGGCTCACAAAGCTTGCACTTGCCCTCACAGGGCGCTTCGCAGCCGGAGGACAGAATATGGGGGAAGGGTGTTATTTTTTCGTAGAGAGCCAGAGCCCTGTT
>JAFQFH010000051.1 GCA_017398685.1 Oscillospiraceae bacterium | reverse complement strand
GCTTCTTTGAGGCCATGGCCAGAAGCTTTGAGATGAGCCTTGAGGACTTCTCCAAGCTGTCTCTTAGCGCAAAGAACGTGATCCCCATCACCGCACAGTGCACCGTTTTTGCAGAGTCTGAGGTCATCACTCTGGTTGGTGAGGGCAAGCCCACCGACGAGATCGCAGCAGGCATCGAGATGGCAGTTGCAAAGCGCTGCTTTGTTATGGCAAAGAAGGCCGGCGCTGTTGACTCCATTACTCTCACCGGCGGCTGCGCCAAGAACGACGGCCTGAAGGACGCAATCGAGCACGTTCTCAAGCTGAAGGTTGTCAATCTGGACACCGACCCCCAGCTGATGGGCGCTCTGGGCGCTGCTGAGTATGCACGCCAGAAGGGTCTTGCAAAGAAATAAGAATATACACAAATCAAAAACTGTCCGACTTTTTGGGTCGGACAGTTTTTTTATACAAAGCTGAATATCCAATAGATAAAGCCGTATACCACACTGGCGGCAATGCCGTACACTATGACAGGCCCGGCAATGGAGAACATCTTCACTGCCGTCCCCGTGATATAGCCTTCGGTTTTGAACTCAAGGGCAGGGGCGGCCACAGAGTTTGCAAAGCCCGTGATAGGCACAAGGGTACCTGCCCCGCCAAGGCGGGCAAGATCGTCGTATACCCCAAGTCCGGTCAGAAGCGCGCCCAAAAAAACAAGGCTTATGCTCCCGGCAGTGCCTGCGCTCTCTGCATCCAGCCCGAAGGAGATATAGAAATTAATGATAAGCTGTCCTAAAAGACAGATGGTGCCGCCCATTAGAAAAGAGCGCAGCAGGTTTTGCTTTTCCGGTGAGCGTGGCGCGTGCTTTTCCGCAAAGTCACGGTATTCCTGATTTGTCATTTTCATATATAAAACTGCCTTTCAAATTTCTTTTTCAATATCTTGTGCTCTGCGCCGCCGATTATTCTGATACACAAATTTATTTTTACAATACTGAGAGAATTAACCTCCGTTATTTTCGCATAAAGTCCACATACTTAGTTTGCGAACAAAAAATAAATGGGGGCACTTTGAAGATATGAGAAAGATTATTATCAAGGCGCTGTGGTGCGGGCTTATCATGTCGCTTCTCACCGTGGGCGCTTTTGCACAGGAGGTGCTGCTGGGCGGCCAGGTGGTCGGGATACATGTGGGTATGAAGGGCGTACTGGTGGCGGGACTTTCCCCGGTGGAAACTAAGGAAGGCACAGTTTCGCCTGCGGAGCTTGCCGGAATTGAGCAGGGCGATATGATAAGCGAGATAGAGGGCAAGCCTCTTGAAAGCGCAGCCCAGCTTATTGACCGGGTTACCGAGCTTGACGGCAAACCCGTAAAGATCACCGTGCGACGGGGCGACAAGGAGCTTCGCTTTACTGTGCAGCCCATAAAGGCGGCAGAGGGCCAGTGGATGATGGGTATGTGGCTCCGCGACAGCATCACCGGTATTGGAACAGTCACCTTCTGCGACCCTGTCAGCGGCGTGTACGGGGCATTGGGCCACAGCATAAGCGACGCGGAAACAGGGCTTCAGATAAGCCTGGGCCAGGGACAGATATGCGATGCGCAGATAGTCAGTGTCAGCCGGGGCCTTGTGGGGACTCCCGGAGAGCTTAACGGCGCAGCGGATATGGGCAAGGTGCTGGGCAGTATTGAGGGCAATACCGACCACGGCATATACGGCAAAGCCTTCACAGCCCTTGGCACACACAGCATGGAAACAGGCACCATACACACCGGAAAAGCCAGCATAGTCTCAACTGTGTCCGGGCGTCAGGCGCAGGAATACGGCGTTGAGATAAACCGCATATACCACGACAGCGAAGGAGAGCACGTGATGCTTACCGTCACCGACCCCGCTCTTGTGGAAAAAACCGGCGGTATTGTCCAGGGTATGAGCGGCAGCCCCATTATTCAGGACGGGAAGCTTGTGGGGGCAGTAACCCATGTTTTCGTCAATGATCCAACCCGTGGCTACGGTGTCAGCATACAGGATATGTTCCGCTCGGCGGGCATAGCGGTGGAAGATAAGGCGGCGTAAAAAGACAGAGGGGATTGCCCTCTGTCTTTTTGTACTTATGTATGATATGATATTCAAAAAAGGAGGTTTGCCTGTGAAGATACGTATTCAGACATTGTGGAAAGTGCCGGTGTACTGTGCTGTTGCCAGTTGGATAAGCTTCTATCTGACAGCTTACATGGGCGGCTTCTTTTTCACTGTGAAAACAGTGGATGCGGACGGAATTGTGAACCTTTCCGCAGACCCTCTACGCAGTGCAATATTCAACGCAGTATTATTTTTGATAGTATTGTTGCTCGGCGGCTTATGGATGCGTCACTCCATGAGCAAAGCGGAAGTGGCGGCCTCCGCCGGTATAGCCTCCGCAATTTATCTGATTATCGTTTTGTCACAGCTGTGCATCAGAGACTTCCCGCTTTCCCTGAGCGTCACGCTTGCGTACATTCAAAACTGGACAGCAATACTCTCCTCGTTCATGCTGAAACTGACGGATAATCTCAGCCTGTCAGTCATTGTCTCATGCTTTGCCCCATTGCTGTTTATTCCCTTTGGGAGAAAAACCACCGCATGATTTTTTACATTCAGAAGGAGCAATACTATGGACAAAATTAAAAATTTAAATCACTACCAGAAAGCTCTTTTGCTCATTATGCTGGTCATGACGCTGATTTTTGCCCCGATTTACCACAAAACCGTCTCAAAAATCGGCTATGAGTATCGTGATGAAGTTCTCGTACAAAGCGTGGAGAACGGAAACACCGTATATTCCGGCAAAATCGATGGCGAACAGGCGCAATTTACCGTGACTGAGGATGGGGTCGTATCCTTTGAGCATGGCGATAAAAGCTACGGCCCATACACCATGATCCAGGACCCCACAGCCATTCCCGAGGACGAGGAGCTTAGGGAACGCATGAGCGGCGTCGAAATCCGTGAAGGGGAAGAGATCCTTTTCCGGGGCGGAATTTTGGACCTTGGCGATACCTATTGGATGTACAATGAGGACGGTACCTTGGATACCATTGGGATCTTCTACGTGAGCAACGGTGTTGAACGGGACGAAAACGGCAATGAAATCGACAGGATGGAGCCGAGCGCCTATACCATATATGAGCTGATGAATGGACCTGAGTTGACGCATAGGGGAGAGGGCATTGCCTGGTTCGGGGCTGTTCTGGTCTGCATTTTCAATGTGATTTCCATTTTGTACGCGGATGAGCTGTTTCGTTGGAATCTGGCGTTTCAGATACGCAACGTGGATAAGGCAGAGCCGTCGGACTGGGAAATTGCAGGAAGATACATAGGCTGGACTTTTTTGGCGATTATGGCGCTGATAGCTTTTATCATGGGTTTGCAGTAAAACTTTGAAATATGATGGGAGAAGCCTATGAAAACCTATGCTGTGCGCCTCAGGCGGGGCGCGGACCTTCTCAAATCCATAGAGGAGCTTTGTACAAAGAATGCCATCAGGGCGGGTGTGGTCCTCAGTGCCGTGGGCTGTGTGAGCCGGGGCCGTGTCCGTGATGCAGGGGGTGTCAATATCGTTGATATTGCTGAGCCTTTGGAGATAGTTTCCCTGATGGGTACCGTTTCCCATACGCGCTGCCATCTGCACGTGTCTTTTTCAAAAGAGGATTTATCAGTAGTGGGCGGTCATTTAGTGACCGGCTGCATCATCAACACCACCTGTGAGCTGATTATTGGCGAACTTGAAAACTGCGTTTACGATGTGGAGTTTGATGAAGAAACCGGCTATGATGAGCTGATTTTCAAATATCTTTGATTTGCAGGATATTGACCGAGTGCGCCGCCAGCGTGACGCTCAGCTGCCCCTCGCATAGTCCCAGATCGGTTTTTGTCACAGTCACCCCGTCGTGACCCACATCGTTGTATGCGTCCTTGCTGTCGCCGTTCAGGGTCAGAAGTGTAATCTGTGCGGGCTTTTCCAACGGAACGGAAACGGTGTGCGGCATCTCCGGGTCCTTATTGACGGCGGCGATTGCAATGCCCGGTTTGTCGGAAAAAGTGGTGGCCACAAGGTCAAGGCAGTCCACCTTGCGCTCCCCGCCGTTCTTGTGGGGAACGGTAATTTCGGGCATATCCCCCTGCTGCCACAGGTCGATTACCCTGTCGCCCAGATGGTTTACGTACATATCAAATACATGGTAGGTGCTGCGCAGGACGATGCCGCCGTCGTGGCTGTAAATGCAGCCGCGGGTGTTGAGGATGGGGGCGAAGTTTGCCATGCCCACAATGTCGCAGTGGCGGTTCATTGCGTTGAGAAAACAGGCGGTGAAAACCGCGTCTGCCATGGTGTAGAGGCTGTTATCGTCGTTTTTGTCCCGGGGCGTCACATAGCTTTCTCTGCCTACGCCCTGCCGGATGGTATGTACATTGGGATGGTGCCAGGAACGCAGGTTCCACTCGTCAAATGCTATTTTTATCCTGCCGTCCAGCCGGAGCGCCGCCAGCATACCCCGCACCTCGTGTACGGCGTGGTCGATGCGGTCGGTAAAGGCCATGCACTGTTCATATGTGGCGGGGTTTTGTACCTCCGGCATCATGTCCCAGTACTCGTGTATGGATATCCAGTCCAGAAACGGCCCGGCCTGCTGCAAAAGATTCATGTTCCACTCAGGGTCGGACAGGGCGGCGGCGGAAAGCTCAGCCCTGGGGTCAACGTGCTTCATCATCTTGGCAGCCTCCCGGACGAGAAGTCCCCACTCACTTGCGCACTTTGCGCCTATTTCCCAGTGACCGTAGTTTTCATTGCCGATGGACCAGTATTTTACATTGTGAGGCTGCTCATGGCCGTTGGCAATGCGCCATCTGGCCCAGCGTCCCTCATTTTCCAGATTGCAGTATTCCAGCCAGTCGCTCATTTCTTCTGCCGTGCCGGTACCGGCGTTGGTGCAGATGTAAGGCTCACAGTCCAGCTTTCGGCAGAGCTTTATGTACTCGTCCGTGCCGAAGCTGTTGGGGTCTTCCACACGCCATGCCTTGTCGAATAGGGGATGACGCTCCGGCCCTACTGCGTCCTTCCAGTGGTAGGAGGACACAAAGCAGCCACCGGGCCAGCGCAGTATGGGCACCTTGATGCGCCGCATGGCCTCCAGAATATCGGTGCGGAAGCCGTCCTCATCGGAAAGGGGATGCCCGGGCTGGTAGATGCCGCCGTATATCTGGCGGTGGAAGTGCTCGATAAAATGTCCGTAGAGCATGGGGCTTCGCTGACCGACCACACGGTCGGGATTTATATGGATGTTCAAGGACATGAAAATGCCTCCCTTCTGTTGCAATTAGCATAGCAGAAAGGAGGCGTGCTGTAAATTGAAAATAATCAGAGCTGAAAAACAGCCGTTTCGTCCAAACGGCTGTTTTTGTCAGGGCGTATTTCGCCCCACTTGTTATTTTGTAAAGGGTACACCCTTTCGCAGCGCCTTGTCGCGGCCCACACCGCAGCCGGGGTTGCTGAGAAAGCAGTTATGCTGGCAGCCGCCGCAGTGACTGTCCTTCAAAGAGACTACGAACTGCTCCAGAGGCTTGATGCTCATAAAGCCGGTACGCTGTACCACGTAGTCATGGACGCGGAGACGATCGAGCAGCACGGAAAGAAACAGCGGATAAGTTATCAGAACGTGGTCGCTGCCTGCAATCCTCTCAATAAGCCTGTCAGCCCGTGCCTGCACAGCGGCATGGGATTCACTCTGGCGGGTGTTCCCGCTTTTTCTTTGTGCCGCCGCTTTCTTGAGCCACTGTTTCTCAGTGAAAGTGCGCTCTGTATCGTCAAAGGAGCGAAGGGGGATTTCATTGAGCAGCGCATCAACCGTCCAGTCACAGGGTAAAAGCAGCTTTTCCGCGGTATCCAGAGCGGGCGTGCCTTCGCCTATAAGCACGGTTTTTCCCTCTGTGTTGTACTTTTTTCCATCGTAGGGAGGGCATATGGAGTTTATTGCTTCCCTGACAGCGGCATCGAATCCGGCAGAGTCGTACTTGCCCGGAGCGGGTGAAATGGATTTGCCCGCACAGATTATAATGGTGCTCATATTCCAGCTCCTTTGAACGCAATAGTTTATTTTAGCTTATTATAACGTCAAATCCTGCGGCAAAGTGTAGCCTGCGCCACATTTTACGTGCCATTGATGAACAATGTCATCGAGAAAACGCTCAGTGCTATAGATGAGACCATGGAGAAGGACAATGAAAAAAGCCCCCGATGTGACTTGACACCGGGAGCGGCAGCGCATATAATGAACATAACAAGGGCACTGCGACAAGCGGTTAGCTCTTCAAGTTAAGAGAAATCGCATAAGCTCAAACCGTCACTTGGCCGAGTGGCGGTTTTGCTTTCTAACTCTAATCGTTACTGTATATCCGAGGATATGTATCGTTAGTGTTATTGGCATAGCCTCACCCCCTCTCGGGTGGTGTAGCCAACCGCCTGCCGTTGTGCAGTGCCAAGGATAAAGTATCATAGCTTTTGACATAAAGCAAGACGAAAAAACAGCCGCTCTTACGAAACGGCTGTTTTTAAGCAGAGCGCAATCAGCTCTGACGTGGCGGAGATGGAGAGATTCGCTTGCATCCTCTTTTCACAGGTGAAAAGAGGATATATGTATTCGCCAGTGTTCGCACTGGCTCATGCACAAGCCCCCGGCTTGTGCGGACATGATTCGAATCTCTCCACACACTATGTAAAAATAAAAACCCCACCGTACGGTGAGGTTTTCATTTTTAATGAAGACGAACCCTAATTTTAATACAAATGCACCCCTTTTGAGGTTAGGGGGTGCAAAATCATTTTAGGGGGTGCACTTTACGCCAAAGGGGGTGCAGTGTTAAATATTGTTATGGAAATAGTATAAAGTCTGTGTGTCAATATCAAAATAGTAAACAGAATAATTATCAAACTTACCGTATGTTCCTTGCCCAATCGGTTCCCCAGCTTTTGTTTCGATGTAGAAGAAATCTCCTTCCGACACAACATTTTTGTCAAAGTCGTAATTATCTTTTAGTTCTTCACCGACCGTTTCAACCCAATCTTCAAAGTTATCGATATGTAGTAGTATTTCCTCTACATCATCAGTAGTCGTTTCCGAAAAGAATTTTGACTCCTTTAGATCTTGAGCCGTAACAGATTCATAAGTATACTTTGCATAATCGGTAAAATCCTGAAAACCGCCAGACGTGTAAAATACCTTGGATTTACAATCAGGCAACGAGGCAAGCACCGGGTCTTGATAAGAGCATCCACATAAACTAAGAAGCAGCGTTAGTGTCAATAGAAGCAATCCAAGCTTTTTCATATTCTTACCTCCTATCATTTTTTATAGTGTATCATAAATAAGTTTGATTTTCAATGTTTTAACGGTTAATGGCTATATTTCAACGATTACACCAATAAAACAACGATTGTGTCCACAAATTAACGTTTACCAATCTTTCAACGATTTGAAACAGATATAAACAAGCTTTTCAGTGAATTCTTCGGTCAAAAGTTGGTAAAACTCCGATTTTTAACATAAAATAACCGTCATTCCGTTGTATCAGAATGACGGTTATTCTTTGGCGGAGATGGAGAGATTCGAACTCTCGAAGAGCTTTTGACCCTTACACGATTTCCAATCGTGCGCGCTCGACCAACTACGCGACATCTCCACGTTTGCTCAAGAAAATAAGCTATTAACTTGTCAGCTCGATTATTATATGCTACAAGCTCCATAAAGTCAAGCAAATTTTTTCCTACTTCTGCGAAAACTTTTTTTCTTCCCCTCCGTCAGAAAAATCAAGCAAAATCTGTAAGATTTTTCCTGTTTCTGCGTCTTTATGGATGAGAGCGCTCAAAAAGGAGGGGACAGCCCCATGGAAGATCAGACGATAATCGCCCTTTACTGGCAGCGAGACGAGGCGGCACTGGACGAAACTGCGAAAAAATACGGCGGCTACTGTCACGCCGTGGCCTTCAACATATTAGGCTGCGGTATGGACGCGGAGGAGTGCGTGAACGACACATGGCTCCACGCATGGCACGCCATCCCGCCCCAGCGCCCCTTGTGCCTTGGCGCATTCCTCTCCCGAATAACCCGAAACCTGTGCTTAAGCCGTATCCGCCGCCTGTCTGCCAAAAAGCGGGGCGCAAGTCAGGCGGAGCTTGCTCTCAGCGAGCTGGACGAGTGTATACCTGCCCGCAATAAGGTGGAGGACGAACTGGAGGCCAGAGAGCTTGCAGAGAGCATAAACCGCTTTCTCTCGCAGCTTAAAGAGAGCGAGCGCAATATCTTTATGGCCCGATACTACCACTTTGCACCCACGGCAGACATTGCCAAACGCACAGGCAGCAGCCTGTCCAAAGTGAACACAACGCTCAGCCGCACCCGCGCAAAACTCAGAAAATTTTTGAAGGAGGAGGAACTATGCTGAAAAGGGACATTCTTGCCGATGCCATAGGTGAAGCGGCGGATGACTATATTATCGCGTCCGGTGAACTCCTCGGATATACGGAGGTAAAAACGAACATGAAAAGAAAAACAATAGGAAGGCTTGGCCGCATCGTGCTTGTGGCGGCAATAGTCCTCAGCCTCATGATAGCCACGGCCTATGCCGCTGGTGTATTCTCCATGAGCGTCCGTCAGGCGGAGCCGGACGAGCAGTTTGTAATAAGCTGGGATGATGCCCCCAGCGGCGAGATAGTCTGGAAGGACGCAAAACTGGTATTTACCATGGAAGGGCCGGAGGAGTGCAATAAAATATACCTCAAACCCGGCTGGCTGCCCATTGAGCCCAGCGACACCATGAAAGAGCACCGCTGCTTTGAGTATGAGGGCGAGGACGGTCTGTACGACAATATCTATGTGTGGGATGTGCCTCAGGAGGAGTGGCCGGAGGAATACAGAGAGCTTTTCAACCCCTACCGGGTGGACATCTACTACTCGCCAAAGTTTGCAAATGACGGTGCTTTGCTGCTTTTGTACTATAGCCCTGAAGAAATAACAGAAGGCACGCTCAACGGCCACAAAACCGTGAAGTTCCACGCCACCCAGCACCTTGAAGCCAACGACTACGCCCCCGAGCAAACTCTCCACCATAATTACTTTATCCTCTTCAACGAAACCGAGGGCTACGCCGTGGTCATCGGCGGCGAGGCGGATATGGAGGTTATGGAGCGCATTGCCGAAAACCTTGAAATCGTCGTCACTGATGAAATCGTAAAAAGCGCCGACTTTGATATGAACCATGCGTTTCTTGACGCAGGCGTGGGCTGAGAAAGCTTCTTTGGGAGCAGGCCTCTATTCCTCTGTGCAAGGGACAATGCCCACATCGTCCCGGGAAAATATACTGTGCCGTCAGATATTGGCGGCACAGTTTTTTGCGAAATAATGTAAAGCACGCTTGACATGACGCTGTGCATATGTTATATTGAACACGTAAAGTAAGCTTTACATAGACGCAAAGGAGCTGATAACTTGAAAAACAGAATAGAGGAAATCCGCAAGGCACGGGGCATCCGGCAGGAGGATTTTGCAAAGAGCCTGTCCGTCTCCCGGCAGACAATAAGCTCATTGGAGACGGGGCGATATAATCCCTCCATATTTCTGGCCTATAAGATAGCCAAATATTTCGGCATGAGCATTGAGGAAGTTTTCATCTTTGACGAGGAGGAAGCATAATGAAAATCAAGATAAGATTGATATGGGGCGTTTCCTGGATAACGCTGGGCCTGACGCTTACAGTTCTTGGCATCATGGGGCGCATAGACAGCTATTGGAGCGGTATGGGCGGCGGCGTTCTGGCAGTCGGCGTATTGCAGATGGTGCGCTATGTAAAATATATGAGCAATGAGGAATACAGGGAACAAACCGATGTAGCCAACAAGGACGAGCGCAACCGTTTTATCTCCAACAAAGCATGGGCATGGACCGGCTATCTCTGCGTCTTTATCGGCGCGGCGGGCAGCATAGTGTTCAAGCTCATAGGCCGTGAGGACCTGATGATGTTTGCGTCCTTAAGCGTCTGCCTTATCCTTTTCCTTTACTGGATTTGCTATCTGATACTCAGCAGAAAATATTAAAAAAGGCTCCCCCTATGGGGGAGCTGGCACGGCATAGCCGTGACTGAGAGGGGCTTACCCCTCTTTTTTTCTTATACAAACATGGCTATAAGATACAAAACTGCCAGATGCGCCGGGTAGAAGATGTAGAAGAAATACTTCATCCGGTACTTGCCCGGCTTGCCGTTGTACAACGCCAGCAGCGGCAGCGCCGCCATAGCCCACCACTGCACATCAAGCCCTCCGGAGACCTGTATCACGGCGCACAAAGCCGCAAGCCCCAGAGAGAACAGACCGAGCCTCACCCACTTTTTGTCGCTTGCAAAGGCCAGCACCGGCAGCAGTATGCCGACAAAGCCGTAGTCCACGGTCATAAAATGGCAAAGCGCTGCCACCGCCGCAAGAGAAAGCACAAATATGGCGGCGGCTTTCATCGTGCCGTCTTTTGCCGCGAGCGCCTTTTTGACCTCGTCCAGCGCCCACATCAGCAGAATGGACATGGAAAAGGCGATGAGCACGCCCAGATACATACTGCCGTCGGCAATGAAATATACTATCTGGCACAAAAGACCAAGGACAAATATCTGCAAAAAGTACCGCTTTCTGTCCCGCGTATAGTAAAAGCCCTCGGCGATGCAAAAGGCGTACAGAGGGAAGGCCAGCCGCCCCAGTATACGCATGATTCCGTACTGAGGGAAGAGAAGCAGCCCCATATGGTCAATGAGCATGGATACTGCGGCTATAATTTTTATTACAAATGAACTCATGGCGTTTCTCCAGTTTTTGCTACACCATATTATATTTGCCCGTATCTTCCAAGTCAATTCCCAACGCAGTGTTGCTTTGCCTTTTTTTCAGTGGTATAATTGGAAAAAATTGTTGTAAAAAAAGGAGAAAATGACATGAGCGTGAAAAACGAAGCCAAATACAAAAACCCCTTGCTGAAAGCCATCCGCGAACAGCTGGAGCACAGGGCTCTGTGGATGTACCTTCTCTGTGACGAGGCGGCAAAGAAGGGTCTCAAGGCTGAGGACTACGCCCCCGCCGCAATCAAACGCTGCGGACTTTATCAGGGTGCAAATCTGGTGGAAAAGGGTGGCATGGGCAAGAGCCTGAAAGGGCTGAAAAAGGCGCTTTTCGGCAAAGCTGCCCAGCTTGTCTTTGAAATGAAGATTTTGAGATGCACCGATGACAATCTGGACATAGACTTTCACTACTGCCCGCTGGTAAAGGCATGGCAGAAGCAGGGCTGCTCCGACGAGGAGATACGTGTACTCTGTGACCACGCCATGTGCGGCGACAGGGGCATTGCCGAGAGCTTCGGCTGCCAGCTGGATTTGCCCAAGACTATCGCCAAGGGTGACGGCGTGTGCCAGATCCGTTTTGTCAGAAGATAATAAGGTATTATTTCAACAAACCGTCTGAGTTTTTTGACTCAGGCGGTTTATTTCTCCTTATTGCAATTTTCGCGCCAAGTCTTATAATCAAGTGGATTGATAATAATTCGGAGGGCGAAAATGGAAAATCTTATTGTCTGTCTTAACGCGGTATTGCCCATTTTGTGCATTATGCTTCTGGGCTATGTTGCCCGCAGAATGGGTATGCTGGGCGACAATGAAGTAATAAGAATGAACAGCATAGGCTTTTTCTTTTTCATGCCCTGCCTTTTGTTTGACAGCGTATATTCTGCGGATCTGAGCGGGGCTTTGGATATAAAGCTGCTGGTTTTTGCGGCGGCTGCAATAACACTTACCTTTCTTGTATCTCTTGCTGTTACCGTGCGTAAGGTAGATGGCAGCAAAAAGCAAAGCGTGGTGGTGATGGGCATATTCCGCTCAAACTGCGCTCTTGTGGGTTTGCACTTGGTAAAAAGCCTTATGCCCGGGATGGATATTTCCGTAGCCGCTATTCTGGTGGCCGTTGTGGCAACGGTCAATAATCTTTTGGGCGTGGTGTGTATGTCGATTTTTTCAGACAAAAAGCACAGTGTGGTGGACACGGTTTTGGATATTGTCAAAAACCCTTTGATGATAGGCTGCTTTCTGGGTATGGTATTTGCCTTTTTCGGCTGGCGTTTGCCGGTGTTTATGGAGAAGCTGGTCAGCGACATCTCTGCCATGAGCAGCCCTCTGCTTCTTTTCCTTCTTGGCGCTTTCTTTAAATTTGACGGCATAGGGAAGTTCGGCAGGGAGCTTGCGGCCGTATGTGTGGGCAGGCTTATTATAGTGCCTGCGGTATTTTTGCCCCTGGCTTGGCTTATGGGATTTCGTGGCGTAGGCTTTGCCGCCTTGCTTGGCTGCTTTGCTGCGCCTGCGGCGGTCACTTCCTTCACTATGGCACAGCAGATGGGAGCGGATGCGGAGCTTGCAGGCGATACTGTGGTATTTACCAGCGTGCTTTGCCCGATAAGTATTTTTATCTGGTGCATGCTGGCAAAAAGTCTGGAGCTTTTGTAGGGAAAAAGATAATGTTGTATGAACGCTCTTTATAAGCCGGCTTTCTGCCGGGTGGGAGAAACTATCGCTGAGACGAAGGCAAAAATAGAATATTCTGAAAAAACAGTATAAAATTGGAGCGCTGGTGGGGAATTGCAACGTAAATTTGCGTCAAATCGACGCGAAAGTGTACTACAAGACTTGACTTAACGGGCATTTAGTTGTATTATTTATGGGTAATTCTATACATACATAGAATGAGGAGGAACCTGTAAGTGAGCATGATTCCTGAGGTTAAATGCCGCCGCTGCGGGGAAACATTTTCCTCTCTGCGAAGCCGCTGCCCGAATTGCGGTACCCGCAGAGTTACCCAGAGCGGACGCAGCCCTGCCCCCACGCCCGGTACAGTAAAGGGCACTGCATCTTACGACAGGGCAGAGGCAAACACAAAATGGCAGATGATTTTCGGCCTGATTTTGGTCGTAGCCGTTATTCTTGCTGTGATAGTCATGGTGTCTACCAGTCTGGACGGGGCAGACAATGTGCCCAACCAGATTACACCGCCCGTGGCAGTGACAAACAATGTTCCCGTGATCGAAGCCGCTCCCACACCGCCGCCTACACCCACACCTACTCTGGAGCGTATAGAGATCAAGTATTATGAGCGCGTCCTTGAGGACTGCCTGATGCGTGTGGGCGATCCTCCCATTACTGTCACCGCCGTGCCGTATCCTCTCACCATCCAGGGTGTCAGGATAAACTGGACTGTCAGCGACGATACTGTTCTCCAGATCACCCCCAGCGAGGACTCCATGAGCTGTGAGCTCAACATCATCGGCACTATTGCCGGCGGTGTCCGCCTCACTGCAGAGTGCTTCGGTGTGGAGGAGACGATAGTTGTCTATTGTGTTGAATGATGCGCATTTAACAAAAAATGGAGTCTGCCGACGGCAGACTCCATTTTTCTGCGCACTTTGAGCTGTAAGGGCACAGACGCAAATTTTTTCGGCAGAGAGCAAAATAATTCTTGACATTTCTCTTTCTATGCGGTAGAATACCCCTTGCTTGAGAAAGCTGGACGATTGGCGCAGCTGGTAGCGCATCCGCTTGACGTGCGGGAGGTCACAAGTTCGAGTCTTGTATCGTCCACCATAAACCTGTAACTCGTTGGCTTAACAGTGATAAGGAACTAATTTACTTATCAACTGTTAGCTGACGGTTTCCGGGGTGCATACGGACAAATCCCGTCTGATTTCTAACAGGAAGTCAGACGGGATTTTCTCTTTATATCACGAATTATGGAGGACATACTATGAAAACATTACTATCTTGTGCCTACAATATGGATAACTGCTGCGTGGAACTAAAATTCACAGACGGCAGCATGCTTGCGATTGACACCATTGCCGTGGAGAATGAGATTGCCGATAATATGTATCAGCGGTCAGAACTGGATTATCTGATCTACAATGACCCGATTGGATATGCTGATTTAATATTGAACGGTGATCCCGAAACCTATTTGAAAACCGTAACGGAATATAAACCCTTAGATTGAAATTCAGCCCTCTGCTTTTTTGCAGAGGGCTGTTTTTCGGTGTTGGTATTTATTGAGTATCCCTTAACTGCTCCACCACGCTGCATTTGGCAGCGTGGTTATACATAACGTGAGGAACCAACCATCCAAGAAGAGCAAAGATTGGAATAGCGATTATAACCGGAACGATGGTAAACTTTGCACTGAAGAACCAAAACATATTCTCCAGGAGATCACCAACCAAAGGATTTATCACAAACGAGAGGACTAATGCGCTTAAGGCAGAACTGAGTGCGTAGAATAGTCCTTCATAAACCAACATAGCTTTCAACTGTTTGTTGGTCATACCCACTGCCTGTAATACCGCAAATTCTCTCTTTCGGGAAAGGATACCAGTCATAATGGCGTTGAAGAAATTGAGAATGCCAATCAGGCCGATGATGGCACAGAGCAGTCCGCCCAGCAGCAGGAACATAT
>JAFQFH010000050.1 GCA_017398685.1 Oscillospiraceae bacterium | reverse complement strand
CTTTTGTACATGGCAGAAAACTTTTCAAGCTGTGCATCATCAAGAGAGCAGAAATTATCTTCGCTCAAACCGGCAATCAGGAAAGTACCGGCAATGATGTCATACACATGACCGTCCTCATCACGCAGAGCGCGGTTGAGAGGCAGGCCCTCAAGCTTGCCTTCCTCGTTGCAGATAATGGCAACGGGATCTTCAAAGGGATATACCGCCTCAATAAAGCCGCCCACTTCTTTCTGCAAGGAACTGAGGCCGCTGCTTATTTCTTTTACATAGGGTTCCTTTTCAGGCTCGACCACAAGAACTTTCATAGTTTCTATAATCAACTCATCTCCTTATCTGTCGTGTTCCGGCATGGTGCGGCTTTCGCGCAGCCCCACATCCGATATGCTTTCTTTGAACGCGGCTATCTGCTCCCGGATAGGCAGCTTGGGATAGGCAAAGATGCAGAACTCTTCCGGGATGTCCTCACGGTCTGTGTAAAACTCTGTGAAGCTGTTGCCGCTGTCCACGATGTAGCCACCATTTACAAACTCACCGCCCTCTTCCAACTGCACATCCCGCCCGTAGGCTTCAAAGTCAAAGTAGTTGATGATGCTTTCAGGTATGGACAGGGCATTGTATTCCTCAATATACATACGGCCCAAATCGTCACAGTCACTGATGTTTGAATAGAACTCGTAGCAATCAAGGTTTTGGGCAAGGTTAATAAGCTCTCTAACACTGCCGCTGTGTTCGCCGTGGCATACCGCCGCTTCAAACTTTTCAAGCTCCCATCTGTCCATTTCATCAATAAGCCCCGCCAGATAGTTGAGTTCGTCAATACTCTCATATTCGCCCAGCACATCATAAAGGCCGGACACATGGCACTCATAGTCCGTTATGAATATCTCCTCATAGCGAACGCCGTCCACGCCAATGGCCTTGAGCAATTTCTGCACTTCCTCGGTGGTAGCCGGGAGCTTCAAATAATCCCCGATAAGAAAGCCTTCGTTATACCGTCCAAGGTTTGTAACAAAGGCTTCCAATACCGGTTCATGCAACATATATTCACCCCCTAACAAGAAAGCCGGGGCTATCCCGGCTTAATGTTCCTTATCTGCTTTCTTTTCCGATTTGGCAAGCTCCTGCGGCTGCTTCTCCTTCCACTCGTCCAAGAGCTTGATAATCTGGTCTTTCATTTCTCTGGGTGTCTTTTCCTTGCCGAAATACTTTTCCAGCTCTGCGCTGTTGATAATCACTTTATCCGCCTCCTTTTTCACTTCGCTGAGAATACCGTCAATCACATCCCCGGTGAGCTTGTTGCTCTTATCCAATTCCCGCAGCCGCTGCGCCTGAGAAAGCGAGGGCGAGGACTGCTCACCCTCAATGGACACGGCTATAAGCTGCTGATTTCTGGGCTTGATGTAGGAGATTTCTACCGCCGGGATAAAGCCAAGGCGTTTTTCATCCACCATCTGCAAAAGTTCAGGTACAAGGGAGTTGAGGCGAATGTAGCGCATGACCTTTTTATAATTCATGCCGTTATTTTCGCCCACGATCTCCGCCGAGCGTTTACCCACATCCCCGGCAGCAACTCCGGCAAGCTTGGAGCCCTGATGCTTGATGGCTTCCATTTCAAGGTCAAGGAGCTTGGCCCATTCACTTGGCGAGGGATCGCCGCGCTGCTTGTTGCTGTTTTTCATTTCCATAACGGCTTCCACGTCCGTCATGTTGCGCACGATACAAGGAATAAGCTCCACGCCTGCAAGCTCACTGCCTCGGTGCCGCCTGTGACCGGCAATGATTTCATAGCCGTTGCCGTTCTTCTCTGGGCGCACCGTGGCAGGCTGAATAACACCGTGTTCCTTGATAGTGCCCACAAGCTCCCGCATCTTGTCATCGTCCATGACTTTGTATGGATGCTGACGGAAAGTGTGGAATGGATGCAGTTCAGAGAGTTTCAGATAGACCACCTTTGCCTTATCCATGGGCTTGGGACCTTTCTCTGCCTTTTCCGCTTTCTTTTCGGGTTTGGGCTTGGCAACTTTTTCCGACTCTTTCTTGGGAGCCTCCTTTTTGCTTTGGGACACTTTGTCCACAGGTGCTGCCTTGATCTTTTCTGCCGCAAACTCTATGACCTTGGGCTTATCCTTGGGTATGTCCTTTGGCTGCTCTATAGGTGGAGTTATCGCCACGGTTTCATTGGATTTTATGTCTTCTGCCATTTTAGCTTCCTCCCCTGTTTTCATGATGCCTTATAGGTGAAATAACCAGTATTGTAGTTTGCATAGCTTGCATCGGATTTTGATGCATCGTAGCTTATAGCACCCCTGAGGCTGGTGCTG
Source organism: Oscillospiraceae bacterium (assembly GCA_017398685.1). Classification (GTDB taxonomy): domain Bacteria; phylum Bacillota; class Clostridia; order Oscillospirales; family Oscillospiraceae; genus Limivicinus. Next base: position 497 of record JAFQFH010000050.1, on the reverse strand, counting down.
CTGAGAAACATCCGTTCGGAACTGGTTACGCTTGCCGTGGAAAAGCTGTTGTTTGCATAGATGGTAGTAAGGTTCGGACAGTTTTCGAACATGTGCCCCATATTGGTCACACTTGATGTATTCATACCGGATACATCTATCTGCACGAGATTTGCACAGGTCTGAAACATTTCGCTCATGTCCGTCACCTTTGCCGTGTTAAGGCCACCAAGGTCTACACTCTGAATTCCGGAGCAGTTTAGGAACAGTCGCCGCATAGTGGTAACATTGGATACATCCAGTCCCCTCAGGCTCATGCTGGTCAGCGACTTACAGCCGGAGAAGGTGCCCATCATGTTCGCAACCTTTGAGGTATTCCAACGGCTTATATCCAGGCCCGTAAGAGACTCACAGCCGGTAAACATCTCCTGCATATTCTGCAAGGATGCTGTATTCCAGTTGGCTATGGGCAGGGACTTAAGATTCCTGTTTCCAAGGAACATATACTGCATATTGGT
>JAFQFH010000049.1 GCA_017398685.1 Oscillospiraceae bacterium | reverse complement strand
GAACTCGTCGCGGCCGACGACGCTCTTGCCTGAGACCTTCCGGTCTGCATATATCTCTATGATGTCAATGCCGTGCTCCTCAGCATACTGCTGGCAGTCGGCAACCTGGCCCTCGATGGACTGCTCCGTCTGACGTGGGCCTGGTGAATATCTCGCGTAAATGACGCCGCGCATGGCTTCACCCTCCTAACTTCTCAACCTCCTGATCGTGGAGCCTCTGCACCAGCTCCACATTCTCGTCCGACATTCGGAAGAAGTACGGCTCCAGAGAGGCCTGGAACTTTTCAAACTGGCCCAGCTTTCCCTTCTCCGTTTTTAGCTTCTCAGCGTTCAACTGAGTCTTCTGGAAGCACCGGAGCACCATGTCCCGCGTGGCAGCGTCTTCCTGCTCCGTGACCTGCCGCAGCACCTCGGCAGGCTTCATGCCCTTAAACTTGACATACTTCGAGATGCTGGCCAGCTGCTCGGCTTTTTCCTTCACCGTATCATAACGAGAGAAAAAGACGTCCGGCTCCGTCGTCCGGTTTACGATGTCCCGGCTCTCGATCATTATCTTTAACCACTGCGGCGCCATCATCTCGGCGGCCGCTTTCATTTTTCTATTTCCGAACATATCGCCCCTCCATCAAATATGCAGGATCGCTCTGATCGCTGCCTGAGTCTCAGCTCCGGCGTGCCGGTATGCCTTTAGCAGCTCCAGCTCCGCAGCAGTCACCTCGACATAAAGGCCGGACGTGGGATCCGTCTGATCACCAGACAGCCGGGCAATTTTATCGGAAAAGCCCAGCAAATAATTCATATCTACGTTGAAAATATCAGCCAGCTGCTCGGCAATCTCAAAGTTCGGCTTCCGGACGCCGCGCTCGTACTGAGACACTGCCTGCTTGTTAAGTCCTAACCGGTCAGCCACTTCCTGCTGAGACATTCCGCGCTCTGTCCGCAGCTGCTTTAATATCTGAGAAAATTCCATGGTTTTGTCCCCCCTGAAAAAAAAGTAATCATTTTGTTCATTTTCCTATTGACAATTATAAACGAAATGTTTATACTTGTAAAGTAATCATTTTGATTACAGTGAAAGAGAACACACTCAGGAGGACACACACATGAAACGGACAAAGTTCACACCTAAGCAGGGCGAGACCTACAAAAACCAGGGCGGCGGGACCTTCCGCTGCCTGCGATCCGGGGGCTTCCTGGGCGACCATGAGGCCACCATGCAAAACGTGGCCAGCGGCTGGACCTTCACCGCCAAGGGCTGCGGCATCTATGAAGACGGCACCATCGACTGGGACTACAGCACCGGCGGCCGTTTCGAGGAGGTGCAGAGATGAGCTATCAATCCGCTGACGACATCCTGGCCAAGTGGACGCCCACAAAAGAGGAGCGTGCAGAGGCCGCAGAAGTGGAGGCGATCCGGAAGGCAATCCTGACCGCCCGGGGAGCCATACACGACGCCAAGGCCCGATACATCAAACAGCGCCTGCGCTCTAAAAGCAAGCAGAAGGCCGCCGAGGATCCTTTCGAGGAGCTGAAGGACTACGAGAGCCGCCAACAGATCCATGACGACTACGGCTGGGGCTTCATCACCGAGGCCCGGATGGACCGCCTGATGGAGCTCTGGGACGCCAGAGAGGAGAGCCGAAAAAAGAACGCCAACGCAGTCTACGAGGACTACGTCACCCGGATGCTGGACACAGCCTGGGCGGCCGTCGGCGAGGAGCACGTCGAACGGCTGCACGCCTACGACAAGAAGGAGGAGTTCCGCCGGCAAGAGGCGGAACGGATCGCGAAAGAAAACAACGAGCGCACCCGACTGAGGGAGCTCGGCAAGATAATCTAAGGAGGACACACAACAATGACCCGCTTCATATTTTATTCAAACTTTTTCGCCTGCCTGGCAGGCACTCTGATCGCCTTCGAGCTCTGCTGGATCGGCGCCAAGTACGTCATCGAGGGCGAGGTGGTACACACCTACCTCGACCACTTCATCGCCGTCTGCGGCTCCTGGTATCTGACCCGTGACACCATGAAGCTCTGGCTGAAGCTCCAGACCAAGAGCCAGAAGGTGCAACACTGAGGAGGCCCACGATGAAGAAGGACATCCCGCTGCACCAGTTCCCGAGGGACGTGCAGATCGTGGCACACATGATCGGCCTGAACTACAAGCGCCCCTACGTCCGGCACGGCCGGCGATACTACAAGCCCTACCGCGACTACTTCTACGCCGCACTGTCCGGGCCAGACTACGAGGCCCTGCGCCGCCTGGAGAAGAAGGGCTACGTCGTCAGCGGCAAGCCTGGCGAGAAAGGCATCTACTTCTGGACCACCAGGGAGGGCCTGGACTGGCTGGGCAATAAGCTCCGGATCCAGATCCACGACCCCAAAGATTAACACAAGGAAGGAGGACAAGCATGACAGCAAAGATTATTGACGCCCAGACCATCGGCGAGAGACTCCGCACTCTGCGCGGCACTAAGTCCCAGAAAGAGGTCGGCGACGCCATCGGCGTGACTGCCATGGCCATCTCTCAGTACGAACGCGGCGAGCGCGTTCCCTCTGACAGCATCAAGGTCGCGCTGGCCCGCTATTTCAACAGCACAGTAGAAGCTATTTTTTTTACATTCTAAGTAATCGTTTTGATTACTCCAAAGGAGGACACACATGGGAAGAAAGAACAGACAGCGCAAGCCGGAGCCCTTCAAGTGCTGCGAGACCTGCGCCAATATGCAACCGATAGGAGAAGG
>JAFQFH010000048.1 GCA_017398685.1 Oscillospiraceae bacterium | reverse complement strand
CCCCAGCGGTCACGCTCAGCCTGAGATACCTTGGCATAGCCATAACCGGGAAGGTCCACAAAATAAATTTTCTCATCAATAAGAAAATAGTTGACGTGGATCGTTTTTCCGGGAGATGCGCCTACTCTGGCAAAGTTCTTTCTGTTGAGAATACGGTTTATAACAGAAGATTTTCCCACATTGGATTTTCCAGCGAAAACAACAGCCGGGATACTGCTGGAAATAAACTGTGCAGGAGATGCGGCAGATTTAATAAATTCCGCCTTGTTTACATTCAATGTGCTCATAAAACACCTACTGTCTCACACCGGTCTTGCCTGTTTTCTGGGCGCTTGCCGAGACTGCCGCCGGCATTGTAATATCGGCGCTTTCTTTCACGAGAGCGTTTTCCAGCACTTCATCCACATGATTGACAGGAATAAAGTTCAGCTGTACCCTGACGCTCTGGTCAATCTGCGCAAGATCGCTCATATTGTCCGACGGTATTATGACAGTCTTCACGCCGTTTCTCAGCGCGGCCATAGTCTTTTCACGCAGCCCACCTATAGGAAGAACACGGCCTCTCAGGCTTATCTCACCTGTCATTGCCACATCATGACGTACTGCCCTTCCGCTCAGGGCAGATACAAGAGCAACGCAGGTGGTAATACCGGCTGAAGGTCCGTCCTTGGGTACAGCACCTTCGGGATAGTGAACATGGATATCCAGATTTTTGTAAAATTCACGGTCAATCCCAAGCTTGTCGCAGCGGCTTCTGATATAACTTACGGCTGCGCGGGCTGATTCCTTCATCACATCGCCCAGATTACCCGTAAGCTCAAGCTTTCCGCTGCCATTTACGGCAATGGCCTCAACATCCAGCATTTCTCCGCCGACAGAGGTATAGGCAAGCCCGTGAACAACACCGACTTCGTTTTGAAGCCTCAGCATCTCCGGCTTATACTTCACCGGGCCAAGGAGTGTCTCCAGCTTATCGCTTTTAACGTTCAGGCTTTTTGCTTTTCCATCAGCAACTGCGGTTGCAGCCTTTCTACATATGGAGGCTATCTCCCGTTCAAGGCGGCGCACGCCGGATTCGCGGGTGTAGCCGGTTATGACCGACCGGATTGCGGCATCATCCATTTTGAGCTGGCTTGCTTTCAGGCCGTGCTTTTTACGCTGCTTGGGCAACAGATGGCGCTTTACTATCTCCAGCTTTTCCTCATCGGTATAGCTTGAAAGCTCAATTACCTCCATACGGTCAAGAAGCGCCCTTGGAATGGTGTCAAGGGAGTTTGCGGTGGTTATGAAGAAGACCTGAGAGAGGTCAATAGGCAGCTCCAGATAATTGTCACGGAAAGCATTGTTCTGCTCTCCGTCCAATGCCTCCAGCAGTGCAGAAGCAGGATCTCCCCTGAAGTCCGAACTCAGCTTATCTATCTCATCAAGGACCATAAGAGGGTTAAGACTGCGGCTTTGAATAAGTCCGTTTACAATACGACCGGGCATTGAGCCTATGTATGTTTTTCTATGACCGCGTATCTCGGCTTCGTCATGGACGCCGCCAAGAGATATGCGGCAAAGCTTTCTGTTGGTGGCTTTTGCAACGCTCATGGCAATACTGGTCTTGCCGGTACCCGGTGGGCCAACAAGGCACAAAAGGCCGCCCTTTATATCCGGAGAGAGCTTTTTTACGGCAAGGTACTCAATTATACGCTCTTTAACCTTTTCAAGGCCAAAATGCTCGTCATCGAGAATTTTTCTGGCTCTGTCCAAATCAACAGTTTCCACAGTGGTCTTTCCCCATGGAATCTCAAGGCAAACATCCAGATATCCTCGCATAACAGCAGCCTCAGAAGAACCGAAGGGCTGCTTTGCAAGTCTGCTCAGTTCCTTGAGCAGTTTTTCGCGGATCTCGTCTGATACGGGGAGTGCATTGATTTTCTGACGATAGGTGTCTACATCATCAACGCTGCCTTCATCCCCCAGTTCCGCCTGAATAACCTTAAGTTCTTCCCTAAGGTAATATTCCCGCTGGCTCTGGTTCATGGACTCCTGCGCTGCATCGCTGATTTCTTTTTCAATGCTAATTATATTCAGCTCGTTGTTGAGTATCTTGCCCAGCATGGCAAGTCTCCGGCAGGGACGCTGCTCTTCAAGCACCTTCTGCTTCTCTTCAACGGGGAACTGCACATTTTGTGCAACATAATACGACACATACACAGGGTCGGGATTTGCAAGCAAATTCAAAATCTGCTTGTTCATCATCTCGGGTCGTGCCTGAATATACTCGTCAAAAAGAGAGAGGCAGTTTCTTAAAAGAGCTTCTCTGCGCGCCGCACTCACCTTCTCTTCGATATCAGGGAGAGGATGAATGAGGGCTGTATAATATTTATTTTCCGTATCAATGCTAACAGCCTGCGCTCTGTAAACGCCTTCTACCAGCACACGGGTTATTCCGCCACGGGGCTGATGCAGCTGCTGGCGCACCCGGCATACAGTACCAACATGATAAATCTCTTCAGCTGTGGGAGCATCGGCCAGAGGATCCGTCTGAGAAGCCAGAAAAATCATCTGATCGGTGCGGACAGCCTGGTTAAGTGCAGCTATGGATGCACTTCTCTCCACATCAAACGTCAGCATCATGCCGGGGAAAACGCTAAGACCGCGCAGCGCAAGCATGGGTATATTCATAATTTCATCTTTGTACATGGACTTTCTCCTTTCTTAGGAGGTATCACTGTCCGTTTTTCTCTACTTTGGGCTCACCGTTGCCGCGGACAGTATCTGCGGTAATAATAACTTTTTTTACAAGAGGATCTGAAGGCACCGTGTACATTATCTCGGTCATTGCGCCTTCCATAACACTTCTCAGACCTCTTGCACCTATTTTCATCTCAAGGGCCTTGTCAGCCACTGCCTCAAGGGCTTCATTTTCAAATTCAAGCTCAACACTGTCATAAGAGAAGAGCTTCTTATACTGTTTTGTCATGGCATTTTTGGGTTCAGTCAAAATCCTTACAAGATCGTCCCTTGTAAGGCTGTCGAGAGATGCAATAACAGGCAGTCTGCCCACAAGCTCAGGAATTATGCCAAACTTCAGAAGGTCGTGCTGCTGTACCATGGAAAGGATTTCTCCCACATCTCTTTCATTGCTGCTGACAATATCAGCCCCAAAGCCCATGGTCTTCCTGCTGGTGCGTTTCTCTATTATCTTATCAAGACCGTCAAAGGCACCGCCGCAAATAAAAAGGATATTGGTGGTATCAACATGGATGAATTCCTGATGGGGGTGCTTCCTTCCGCCCTGAGGGGGAACATTGGCAACCGTTCCCTCCAAAAGCTTCAAAAGAGCCTGCTGAACACCTTCGCCGGAAACATCACGGGTGATAGAGGTATTCTCGCTCTTGCGGGCGATCTTATCTATCTCATCAATATAGATAATACCCCGCTGTGCTCTCTCCACATCAAAATCTGCCGCCTGCAAAAGCTTGAGGATGACGTTCTCTACGTCCTCGCCCACGTAACCGGCCTCAGTGAGAGTAGTGGCATCAGCAATGGCAAAAGGCACCTCCAGCATCTTTGCAAGAGTCTGAGCAAAAAGGGTTTTGCCGCTGCCGGTGGGGCCAATCAGCAAAATATTGCTTTTTTGCAGTTCCACACCATCATCGGAAGAATGCATTATACGCTTGTAGTGATTATAGACAGCAACAGAAAGGGCTTTCTTGGCCCTCTCCTGTCCGATAACATATTCGTCCAGGCGCGCTTTTATCTGCATGGGCTTTGGCAGCTTCTCAAATCTGAGGGGAAGCCCGTCGTACCCGGCTACAGCAGCTTCATCATTGCCTTCGCCGATTATGCTGGTACACATACGAACACATTCATCGCAAATATAGCTGCCGTTTCCGGCAATAAGCCGTTCAACCAGAGACTGGGGTTTACCGCAGAAAGAACATCTGATGCTGCGTCTGTCATCATTTTTTGCCATAGGATCTCCTTAATGCTCATTATAAGTATGGGGGAACTGTCCGTTCCCCCATAAGTTTCCGTAATTCAGCGCTTATATATGACCTTGTCAATAATGCCGTAAGCCTGAGCCTCTTCGGCAGACATGAAATAGTCACGCTCACAGTCGCGCTCGATAGTGTCCACATCCTTGCCGGTATTCTCAGCCAGAATTGCATTGAGCTTTTTCTTGATTTTAAGAATCTGCTCGGCCTGAATCTGGATATCGGTGCACTGGCCGCGGCTGCCGCCGGAAGGCTGGTGTATCATGATTTCCGCGTTGGGGAGTGCGATACGCTTGCCTTTTGCACCGGAGGAAAGCAGGAACGCGCCCATAGATGCCGCCATGCCTATGCATATGGTTGAAACATCCGGCTTGATGTACTGCATGGTGTCATATATGGCAAGTCCGGCACTTACACTGCCGCCGGGGCTGTTGATATAAAACTGTATGTCCTTGTCCGGGTCCATTGCTTCAAGATAGAGAAGCTGAGCCACAATAAGACTTGCCGTGGTGTCGTTCACTTCCTCGGACAGCATTATGATCCTGTCGTTGAGAAGGCGTGAAAAAATGTCATAAGAGCGTTCACCGCGGCTGGTCTGTTCTACAACATAGGGGACTAAACTCATTGTATTAAACTCTCCTTCAAATTATCAGCATCCAAGAGAGCATATCCACGATCCCGAAGAATTATTCGGCCTTCTCCTCGGTCTTGGGAGCGGCTTTCTTTCTGGTCTTGGGTTTTGCAGCAGCTTCCTCGCCTTCAGCCTTGGGAGCAGCCTTTTTTCTGGTCTTGGGCTTGGCTTCGGTTGCTTCTGCCTCGGCACCCTCAGCGGCTTCCTCGGTCTTTTCCTTCTTGGCTCTGGGCTTTCTGGCGGCCTTTGCCTTTGCAACTACTGCGCTGTCAAAAATAACTGCGCCGGCCTTTTCCTTGGCGTACTCGCCCTTGATATACTCCTCACCGAAGTACTTG
>JAFQFH010000047.1 GCA_017398685.1 Oscillospiraceae bacterium | reverse complement strand
CCCGAGTCTCCCACTACCCCCGAGACTCCCACCACTCCCGAGTCTCCCGTCACTCCCGAGACACCTACTACCCCGGAAACTCCCACCACTCCCGAGCTCCCGGAGCCCGGCCTTTATGAGCTGCTCATGGCAGCAGCCAGCCTTGAGGACTTTGAAAATATAGCCGCCGAGGGCTGGGAAAAGCTTCCTTATCTTGCCGGGGCCGAGATAATTGATCTCTACGAGCTGGTGAACGAAATATACGAGCAGCTTAAGCAAGAGCTTCTTCTCCTCAACGAGGAGGCCACACAGGAGGACACTGACAGATGGACAAGGCTTACAGAGCTTCTTGCCTCTCTGCCCAATGCCCCTCTCTGCCGCGAATGTGGCGCCTTCAACGCCCATCTGGATGGCTGCTCAATGCTGCCGCCCGTGGATGAGCCCCCTGTAGATGAACCCTCCGTGGACGAGCCCTCCGTGGATGAACCCTCCATAGAAGAGCCGCCCGTGGATGAGCCCCCTGTTGAAGAGCCCCCTGTTGAAGAGCCTCCCCAGTGCTCCTGCGGCACTGCCACCGGCGTACATACTGAGGGCTGCCCTCTCTATGCCAGCCTCTCTGTAAGCTTCATTGCCTACTATGACGGTCAGGAGACCGGCTGTGTGGAGCTTATGACGGCCCCGGGCCTTCTCACTCTGCCTGACGGCAGCGCAGAGGAATTTGCGGGCTTTGCCCGTGATGGCAAGACCATATTCTGCTGGTCTGAAATGGCCGGCGAGATAAACGAAAATAACACTCCCGGCAGCAGCATCCCCGTCTCCGGGGATATGGAGCTTTTCGCCGTCTGGGTGGACAGCCAGTACCCCATTGGCATTGACCCCATGGGCGGTGCCTTTGCGGAGACGGTCCCCCTCTCCTACACTGTTGGCATTCAGCCCCTCCTCCCCACCCCCGAAAAGGACGGCTGGGTCTTTGAGGGCTGGGATGTGAGCGGCGAAGGTAACTGGACTGCCGCCTTCAGCCCCGCCGCCCCGGACTTTGCAGGAAAATACGGACCGGTACGGCTCAGCGCCCGCTGGAAAGAGGCGGATGTCACCATAAACTATCTGGCTGCCGACGGCGGCACAGTCTCCCTCAGCACAGAGACCCTCCCCCGTGAAAGCGGCGTTCCCGGCGGCTCTGTGGCTCAGGCCGATAAGTATTACCGTTTCACAGGCTGGTACGACAGCCTCGGCCAGCTTGTTTCCACTGAAGCGGCCTTTGTCCCGGAAAAAAAGCTTCTGGGCTTCACGCCTCTGCCTGAAGCAGATGAACAGACCCAGCCCCTTTATGTGAACAAGGCCGAAACCTATACCGCCGCCTTTGAAAGAATTGAAACCGTCCTCACTGTGTATGCCGACAGCCCCGGCGTGGTGCTCTCGGTCAGCGGCGCTGGGCGCAATACCGTGGTTGCGGTGGATGCCTCCGGCTCGGTCAGGATCTCCGGCCTTCCCGCAGGCGAAACATACACCGTCGTTCCCATCGCCTGTGACTGGCACAGTGTGGTCAGCCCCCAGTCCGCCCAGCTCATACTGGAAGAGGACAGCAGCCTTAACGCGCTCAGCTTCAGCCTTACCCGGACAGAGGATAAATGGCTCAGCGGCGACAGCGTGTACAGCCGCTGATTGAGGAGGGATATATATGGCAAAAGGAAAACATGAGGCTCCCTCCAAAAGGCGCATAAGCGCCTCCATCACCCATAGCCGCAGACGGCCCATAAGCGCACCCGCCTCCCGCCGCAGACGGCGCAGCGGAGTGAAGCTGCTGCCCCTTGCCGCCGCCCTTGTGCTCATAATCGGCGTTGCGGCAGGCAGTACCATGGCCTATCTCACCGATGAGAGCGCCGCCCTCAGCGGCAGCTACACCGCCGGTGTGGTGGACTGTGAGGTCCAAAGCGATTACAGCGTGGAAAACACCGGCAATGTAGCCGCCTATGTCCGCGTGACACTGGTGCAAAACTATGTGGATGGCGCAGGCAATGTCTGCTCTGCCCATGAGGATATTACCCCTGCCAACCCGGCCGGATGGGTCTATCAGGACGGTTTTTATTACTATACGCAAATACTTGCCCCCGGCAGCGCCACTGTCCCTGCGGCCTCTTCCGATCTGCACGAAGCCGATGACGGCTGCACAGTCAAAACAACGCTCTATGCACAGGTCATTCAGGCCGAGCCTGCCCATGCGATCACCGATGCATGGGACTATAGCCCCGCAGCATAAGGAGGGCAGCTATTAAAATGAAGAAGATGATGATTTTCAAAAAAAGTCTGGCGCTTTTTCTCTCCCTGCTGCTTTTGTGCTCTCTCGGCGTTGTCGCCTTTGCCGACTCCACCGTCACCTACGCCACCGACCATAAGTTTTATGTGACGGCGGACAATGAGCTCTTCGACAGCTTCAAGGGCATCATGCCCGGCGACTCCCGTACAGAGACCATCACTGTTCAAAATCTCTGCAAAACCGACCGCTATATCTGCATATATTTGCAGGCCGTGCCCCATAGTCCGGCCACCGGCCCCCATGTCCCCGCCGTGGCAGCCGCCGAGAGCTACGACAGCATGATGGACTTTCTCAGCCAGCTCAGCCTGACTGTGACTCTCAACGCCGCTCCCCTCTCTCAGGGCCCTGCCGACAAGCCCGCCGGGCTTGCCGACCGTAAGCTCATTGCCGTGTTCAATGCCCCCGGAAAGGCCACCGTGCAGGCCACTCTCACCGTGCCCATCACCATGGGCAACGAGTACGCCCAGCGCATGGGTGAGATAGACTGGGTATTCACCGCAGAGGAATGGGGCGAGCCCGTCAACCTCCGGACCGGCGATGACAGCAATATGACTTTGTGGCTACTGCTTACCCTGATAAGCATGGCGGCTCTCACGTGGATGTTCATCGTCATAAGACGGAAAAAGAAGAGCAGCTGATAAAAAGGGCCGATCCGTCAGGGTCGGCCTTATAACGTACATATAATTATGTTTCTGTTGAATTCACACTGAAAGGACGGTGAGCCCATGCGCCATAGAAAAGCCAATATGAAAGCTCCCGTTCTCCTTCTGCTTTTGTCCCTCGCCCTTGTGCTGTGCCTCCCCCTCAGCGCAGAGGCCGCCGGTATCGGGCAGATAGATACTGTCCCCATCAGCTTCTCCATGCCGCCGGTGGTAGCCGGGGAGGTGTCGGCTCTGGGAGTCTCTCTTTCCGCTCAGGGCTGTTATATAGCCGGTGTAGGCTGGCAGGATGTGTACGGTCGGCCCCTGACCGGGCAGTTCGGCTTTGACAACGCCACCGTGGTCATAACGGTCAACGCCTCTCCCGGATACTACTTTTCCTCCAATGTTCAGGTAGGGATAAACGGAGAACACGCCCCCTTTGAAAACAGGGGCTCTCAGCTTGTCATATCCAAGACCTTCTCGCCGGTAGTCTGGGCGCCCAACATTGTAAAGCATCCCGGCTCTGAAAAGGTGTCGGAGGGCGGTATGGTGTCCTTCGTGTCTCTGGCCTCCTTTACCACCGAGAGCGTCTGGACGGTTATTGATACAGAGGGCGTGCACTACTCTCTGGATAAGCTGGCGGAGAAATTCCCGCAGCTGGTGTTCCATGTAACATACAGCAAGCTGAATATGGGCCCTGTGCCCATGGAAATGAACGGATATAAGGTCAGATGCTCATTTTCCGGCCCCGGCGGCTCGGTGGATTCGGGCTATGCGGAGATAAGCGTGGAAAAGTCGGCGCTGCCCGCCGCTCAGGAGCAGCCCGCCGTACCTCCCCATGACCATGTTTACGGCGAAGAGCTTGTCTCCGACGCCGGATTTCACTGGCACGCCTGCTTCTGCGGCGCGGCGGACATGAAGGTGGAGCATGATTTTATCTGGCTGCAAAAGCGTCAGGCCACGCTGGACGCTCCCGGCCTTGTACAGGGTCGCTGTGCCGACTGCGGCTATACCCTCGACTGCCGCACCCAGCTTGACCCTGATGCCGCCGAGGCCCTCAGAAAGGAGGCCGCAAAGGCAAAAGCCTCAGTGCCCACAGCCTCTCCTGCTCCGTCCCCCTCGTCCTCTCCCGCTCCCCATGAGAAAGCCCCGCTTATAGACAGCATAAAGGGTCTTTTCAGCCTCTTCAAAGCCAGTGAAAGAGAATATTACGCCGATTAAAAAGCTCAGGCAGCCCCGGAGGGCTGAATGAGCGTCCACAGCAAAAAAGCCACCCTTTCGGGTGGCTTTTTCGTTTATATTTTACTTTTGTCCGTAATAGGCGTTGGGGCCGTGCTTTCTCATGTAGTGCTTGTCCTGCACATGCTGGGGAGCGGGAACGGCGGAGGGCTTGACAGCGAGAGTCAGCCTTGCCATCTTGGCCACTTCCTCCATGACTACCGCATGGTATACGGCCTGAGCAGCGTCCTTGCCCCAGGTGAAGGGGCCGTGGCTTGCGCAGATAACGCCGGGGACTGCCTTGGGGTCAAGACCGCGTTCTTTGAAGCACTCAATGATGACCTTGCCGGTGTTGCGCTCATAGTCCTCCTCCAGCTCCTCCACGCTCAGGTGGCGGGCGCAGGGGATAGCGCCGTAGAAATAGTCGGCGTGGGTGGTGCCAAAGCAGGGGATATCCTCACAGGCCTGAGCCCATGCAACGGCGTTGACGCTGTGGGTGTGGACAATGCCGCCCAGAGTGGGGAAGGCCTTGTAAAGCTCCAGATGGGTCTTGGTGTCGGAGGAGGGGTTGAGATCACCTTCCACCACGTTGTTGTCCAGATCCAGCACAACCAGCTTGTCGGGGCTGAGATCCTCATAGTCAACACCGGAGGGCTTGATGACCACAAGGCCGCTCTCCCTGTCGATACCGGACACATTGCCCCATGTAAAGGTTACCAGCCCATACTCGGGCAGCTTCATATTGGCCTCATAGACCTTCTGTTTCAGATTTTCCAGCATATTGACCTCACTTCAGCTTCCATGCAAGGTCGGAGAGGAACAGCTCACGCTCCAGACCTTCAACGGTGGTATCCTTGGAGATGTGTACAAACTCAATGTCCATCATGCGTGCCCAGTCGCGCATCTGCTCGGCGGAGACGTCGTAGGAGAGCACTGTGTGGTGTGCGCCGCCTGCGATTATCCAGCACTCAATGCCGGTGGCAAGGTCGGGCATAGCCTTCCACATGACTCTGGCCACGGGGAGGTTGGGCATGGGCATAATGGGCTTTACGCACTGGATATCCTGCACTATAAGGCGCAGTCTTCCGCCCATGTCGATAAGGGAGACGACTATAGCGTCATCGGCTCTGCCCTCAAACACCAGACGGGCAGGGTCTTTCTCGTTCATGCCGATGCCAAGGTGGTGGGTTTCAATCTTAATCTTGCTGCCGGGCTGGGCCAGAGAGGGGCAGACTTCCAGCATGTGTGCGCCCAGAGAGTACTCGTTGCCCTTTTCAAGGTGATAGGTATAGTCCTCCATGAAGGCGGAAGCGCCGTTGCCGCCCTCGCCCATAGCCTTCATAATAGCGGTCATGGCGGAGACTTTCCAGTCGCCCTCGCCGCCGTAGCCATAGCCCTTGCTCATAAGGTGCTGGGAGGCAAGACCGGGCAGCTGCTCCATGCCGTAAAGATCCTGGAAGGTGTTGGAGAAGGCCATGCAGCCCTCGCGGTCCAGCATCTTCTTCATGGCTATCTCTTCCTTGGCCTGATAGCGGATAGCGGCCACATTGTCGGTGGCTATCTCGTAATTGGCCTCATACTCTGCCATAAGTGCATCGATCTCTTCCGCGGTGACGGCGTTCATTTCCTTCACCAGATCGCCCACGGCCCAGGTGTTCACCTGCCAGCCCAGCTTTGTCTGCACTTCCACCTTGTCGCCTTCGGTGACAGCCACTTCCCGCATATTGTCGCCAAAGCGCATGACCTTCAGCTCCTTGGAGAAGGCGGCGCCAACGGCGGCACGCATCCAGTCGCCTATGCGCTTGAGGACGTCCTCATCCTGCCAGTAGCCTGCGATGACCTTGCGGGCAGCTCTCAGCCTTGCGCCGATGAAGCCATGCTCACGGTCGCCGTGGGCGGCCTGGTTGAGGTTCATGAAGTCCATGTCGATCTCTTCGTTGGGGATCTCCCGGTTATACTGGGTGGCAAAATGGCACCAGGGCTTCTGCAAAGCGGCAAGGCCGTTTATCCACATCTTGGAGGGGGAGAAGGTGTGGCACCAGGTCACGATACCGGCGCAGGCGGGGTCATAGTTTGCCTCGCGGATTATCTGGGTGATCTGGGCATTGCTCATTGCGGTGACTTTGTACTTGAGGGGATAGGGCAGGGAGGCGGACATCTTCTCTGCCATCTCGGCGGCTCTCTTGGCCACGGTGTCCAGAACTTCCTGACCGTAGAGATCCTGAGAACCGACCACGAACCAAAACTCGTAATTACGCATACTTGTACTCCTTACATATTTTCTACTGCGGCTCTCTCAACGCTCAGGCCGCGCTTGTATTTTTCAAGGTACTTGTCAAAACCGGCCACATCGTCGGCATCGGGGGCAAGGGTCACGGCCTTTGCGTCGGCAAAAACCTTATCAGAGAGGAAGGCCTCGAGAGTATTGCTCTCATCCAGCAGGAAAGCTGCAAGCAGTGCCATACCGTAGGGGCCGCCTTCGCCGGCAGTTTCCATCACAGTGACAGGGGCCTTGCAGGCGGCTGCCATGTACTTCTGGCCCACAACGGGGGTCTTGAAAAGGCCGCCGTGACCGGTGAGAGAGTCGATAGCCACGCCCTCTTCCGCCAGAATGTCCATGCCTATCTTCAAGGTGGACATGGTGGAATAAAGCTGGGAGCGCAGGAAGTTTGCCAGAGTGAACTTGCTGGAAGCATCGCGGACCACAAGGGGTCTGCCTTCGTCCAGATGGGTCACGCCTTCGCCTGCCATGTAGTTATATACGGTCACGCCGCCGCAGTCGGTGTCGCCCTCAAGGCTCTTGTTGTAAAGTGCGGTGTAAAGCTCACCGGTGGACACACTGCCGCCGAAAAGCTCCACCGTCTCGCGCAATACGGACACCCATGCGTTCATGTCGTTTGTGCAGTTGTTGCAGTGCACCATGGCCACGCCCTTGCCGCTGGGGGTGGTCACAAGGTCTATCTCCTCGTAAACCTTCTTGAGAGGCTTCTCAAGAACCACCATGGAGAAAATGGAGGTACCGGCGGACACGTTGCCGGTGCGGGGTGCAACAGCGTTGGTGGCGGTCATGCCGGTGCCGGCGTCACCCTCGGCGGGGGCGAAGGGAATGCCTGCGGGAAGGATGTTGTCCAGCTTTGCAGCGCCTTCGGCGGTAAGCTCACCTGCGGCCTGACCGGCCACAAGGCACTTGGGCAGAACCTCTGCCAGAGTCTTCTTAAAGCCCTTGGAGGCGGAAAGCTCGTCAAACTTCTTTACCATTTCCTCGTCGTAGTTGAGCTTTTCACTGTCGATGGGGAAGATACCGGAGGCCTCGCCCACGCCCACGGCGTTCACGCCGGTGAGCATATAGTGGACATAGCCTGCAAGGGTGGTGATGTGGGCGATCTGGGGCACGTGAGGCTCATTGTTCAAAATGGCCTGATAGAGATGGGCGATGCTCCAGCGCTGGGGGATGTTGAAGCCGAAAAGCTCTGTAAGCTCGGCGGCTGCCTGGGCGGTGATGGTGTTCTGCCAGGTGCGGAAGGGTACCAGCAGATTCCAGTTCTCGTCAAAGGCCAGGTAGCCGTGCATCATGGCGGAAACGCCCATGGCGGCTACGTCCACGCCCTTGAAAGGAGCCAGAGCGGTTTTAAGACCGGTCCACACCTCATCGAGAGAGTAGGTCCATATGCCGTCAATATAGTCGCTTTTCCATGTGTAGTCCCCGGAGAGGACGGGATTGAAGCCGCTGTCGATGCCAACGGCCTTTATGCGGGTGGAGCCCAGCTCCAGACCCAGACAGATTTTCTTTTCCATATGGCATATTCCTCCAAAAAGTCATAGTTACGGATTATACTAATGAAATTAAACCATATCCGAAAGTCTACGTCAATTGACTTTGGGGCAATGAAAAGGAATTTTGTATCATCAAATAATACAAATTTATCCGAAAATCCGCTGGAACTGATACAAGTGGATTTTTAACTGCGCTTTTGACGGTAAAAAAAGCAAAATACATGGATTTTTGCATTGTTTCTCCGATGATAATTTGCTGAAATTTGAACAAATTCCGGAAAAACCAATAAAAACTTAGGTTAAAGCTGAAAATTTTTCGTGATTTTTCAAACTTGACTTGCTATAATTGGTACAACTTATGACTAAGATAATACAAGTCACCCTGAACCAGGAGGAGGAGAAGAATTTGTCCGCAAAATATGTGCTTCTTGCAGAACAGCTGCGCTCCAGACTGCCTGAATTTGCCCGCAACGGCAGAAAGCTGCCCACGGAGGCGGAGCTTTGCCAAAGCTACGGCATGAGCCGCCAGACTGTGCGCCATGCCCTGCAGCTTCTGGTGGACGAAGGGCTTATCCAGCGCCGTCACGGCAGCGGCTCCTATGTGAAAAAGTCTGCGCTGCGTCAGGACTCCATGCAGATTGCCGTGATAACGTCCTTTCTTGATGACTATATCTTTCCCTCAATTCTCCACGATGCCCAGAACCTTTTTGCTCAGGAGGGCTACTCCACGCTGGTCTATGCCACGGAAAACCGGGTCAGCACAGAGCGGGAGATTTTGAAAAAGCTTTTGAATATGCGGGTAAGCGCCGTTTTGATAGAGGGCTCCAAAACAGCGCTCCCCACACCTAATGCAGACCTTTTCCTGAAACTCAGGGACAGCGGCATACCCATCCTCTTTCTCCACGGCAGCTACGGAAATCTGCCGGACTTTCCCTGTGTTCTGGACAATAACCATAAAGGCGGCTATATGCTGACCCGTTATCTTCTGGAAAAGGGACACAGAGAGCTGGGCGGCATCTTCAAGGGCGACGACCTGCAGGGGCCCCAGCGCTATCAGGGTATGGCGGACGCTCTGCGGGATGCCCGGATACCGGTACCCGACAAACGCATCTGCTGGTACGATACGGAGACGCGCTCGGATATGCTGGACAAGGGCGATCTGGGCTATCTCGAAAGGGCCATAAGGCAGCGCCTGTCCACAGCCGATGCCGTCATCTGCTATAACGACGAAATAGCCCATCTGCTTATCCGCTGCCTTACTGAGGCGGGAAGGCGGGTGCCGGAGGATGTGGCGGTGGTCAGCTTCGACAACAGCCATTTCAGCCAGATAGGCCCTGTGCCCATTACCTCACTGGGGCACAGGACAGCCCGCACCGGGCGCGTTGCCGCGCAGCTTCTTCTGAAGCTGTTGCGGGGCGAGGATTCCGACTCTGTGGCATTGGAGTGGGAGATAATAGAGCGCCAGAGCGGCTGAAAACAATAAAAACGCTTGCTATACACAATATGCAAGCGTTTTTTTTCATATATATTCTCTTTTTTCAAGGTCATAGACCCGATGGGCAATGCGCCGGGCAAGGTGCATATTGTGAGTCACGGCGATAAGGCCCATGTTTCTTTTTTTCGCCTCAGTGAGCACTACCGACCATATCTGGGCCTGAGTGATAACATCCAGCATGGTGCTTATCTCATCGCAGATAAGATACTCCGCACCGCTCATCAGCGCCCTCGCCACGCAAAAGCGCTGAAGCTCGCCGCCGCTGAGCTCTCTGGGGAAGCGCTCAAGCCAGGCCTTTTCTATGCCGAAGGCGAAGAGCATATCCTCTCTCAGCTCACCGCTCTCCTCCAGCACCCTTTTAAGCCGCCAGCGGGGGTTTATGGCCTTTTCCGGGTGCTGGGAGATAAGCTGCACAGGGCAAAGACCCTTTTCCGGCAGAGCTGCGCCGTTGAGCAGCACTTCACCGTCGCTGGGCTTCAGGTAGCCTGCCAGAAGCTTTGCCAGTGTGGTCTTGCCGTAGCCGCTGGGGGCAAAAAGGGCCAGAACCTCACCGGCTTCTATTTTGAAATCTATATTCTCCAGCACCAAGGGCAGCCCACGCTCGTAGCGAAAGGACAGGTTTTTGGCTTCAAGTGGCATAAAAGCACCTCACTTCTCCGCTCCGTATATCCTGTACCGGCGGCTTTTCGCAGCGGCATTTGTCCGTAGCCATGGGGCAGCGGGGGGCAAAAAGGCAGCCCTGGGGCAGACTGCCCGCGTAAGGCTGAAAGCCCTCGATGGGTTCAAAGCCGTTCTGGGGCAGGGCGCGCCAGAGCGCCTTGCTGTATGGGTGGCGCAAAGCCTCCGGCCCTGTGCGGAAATCCTCAGCCGGAGCAGTTTCAACGGTAGTGCCGGCGTAGAAAACCGCCACCCTGTCGGCAAAGCCAAAGGCCAGATCAATGTCGTGGGTGATGAGGATGACGGCCTTGCCCTCGTCTGCCAGCGCCCTGAACATTTTAAGGGCGTGGAGAGCCTGCTGAAGGCTCATGCCGGGGGTAGGCTCGTCGGCAACTATAAGCTCGGCATCGGATATGAGTGCTGTTGACACCAGCACCCGTCTGGCCATACCGCCGGACAGCTGAAAGGGGTAGAGCCTTTCCACTCTCCCGTCAAGACCCAGGGATGCGAATATCTCCCGCCGCTTCTCTGTGGGATAGGGCTTTTTATGCCCGTCGGCCTGAGGGCCAATGCGCATGAGGGGGTCAAGAAAGTTCACGCTCTGTGGCACAAGGGCTATCTTTGAGGCGCGAAGCTCCTTTTGCAGCTGAGAGTTCAGCTCCCGCCCTTTATAGTGCAGATGTCCGCTGACGCTGGCGTTTGAGGGCAGTATGCCCAGAATGGCAGAGGCCAGAAGGCTCTTGCCCGAGCCGGAGGAGCCTGCCACCGCCACCACCTCGCCGGGCCGGACCCGAAGGTGCAGGTTTGAGATCACCTGCAGCTCCTTTTGCTCCAGCGCCGCATCGTACATACGGAAGGACACGGAAAGGTCGTGTATTTCAAGGAGTGTTTCATTTTTCTGTATCATGGCCTTACTCCTGTGCGCTGTAGGGGTCCAGAACCCGCCTGAGATTGTCCCCCAGCTTGTCAATGAGAAATACTATCAGTACAAGGGTAAGCCCCGGGAATACCGCAGGCCACCAGATCCCGGCAGAGAGATATTTCATGCTCTCAGCCAGAATAATGCCGATGGCGGGCTGCTCAGGCGGCAGACCGAAGCCAAGGAAGGACACGGCGGCCTCGTGCAAAATGGCGTGGGGGAACATGAGAATAAGCCCCACAATAAACTGAGGCAGCAGATGAGGCAAAAGGTGGTTTACCAGTATCCAGCCGCCGCTTTTGCCCAGCTTCCGGGATACGGCCACGTAATCTTTGGAGCGAAGCTGCATCACTTCTGAGCGGATAAGCCTTGCAAGTGAGCACCAGTGGGTGCAGGCGATGCCAACAAGAAGCCCTTTCAGCCCCCTGCCCATTACAAAGGAGATGAGGATTATAAGCACCGTGTGGGGCACGCCCATAACAAGATCGATAATCCAGCTTATAAAGCTGTCCACCCGCTTTGAGCCCACAGCTGCCCCGATACCGATGAATAAAGCCGCCACTGCGCTGATGCAGCTTGCCACGATGCCCACGGTAAGGCTCACGGAAAGACCCTTGACGGTGCGCCAGAAAAGATCCCGGCCCAGGGTGTCCGTGCCGAAGGGGTGGCGCAGGGAGGGGGAGAGTCGGGCGGCCATAAAATCAGGCGCGTAGGCGCTCTCAGGAATCAAAATCCCGGAAACATATACTAAAAGCAGCAAAAGACCCAGACATAGGCACAAAAACAAGGTCTTTGCGCGGCGATTGAGCTTTTTCATCGCTCTGCCCCCCTTGTCTGCGGGTCAACCACGCCGTAGAGCACATTTGCTATCATGTTTCCCACGCACACAAAGAGCGTGGAGAAAAGAGTGACGCCCAGCAAAAGGGGTACGTCGGAGTTGAGGCCCGCAGCCGAAACCGCCGAGCCCAGCCCCGGATAGGAAAATACGTTCTCTGCCAGCACGCTGCCGCCGAAAAGCTCGGCAAAAGAGGCAAACTGCAAAGTTACGGCGGGGAGGAGAATATTGCGAAGGCCGTGGCGGCGCAATATCTCAAGCTCAGTTTCACCCCGGGCTCTGGCAAAGAGCACATAGTCGCTTTCAAGCACGTCTATAAGCTTCTGCCTTGTGTGCAGGGCGATGTTGGCAAAGGACATGAGACTTAAAGTAAAGGCGGGCAGAATAAGGTGGTGGAGCTTCTGCCAGATTGTCACATCCTCGCTTTTGACCCCTATGGGGCTTGAAAAGCCTACGGGGAAAAGCCCCAGATATACGGAAAATATCATCAGAAACAGCAGGCCCAGCCAGAAGGTGGGTACGGAGGAGAGAATATAGCAGATTTTTTTGAGAATTTTATCAGGCCAACGGTCCTGATACATGCCCATCACGCAGCCCAGCACAAAGCCCAGAACGCCTGCCAGTACCCAGGCGCAGAGCATAAGAGCAAGGGAATTTACAAAGCGCTCGCCGATTATCTCCGCCACCGGGCGGCGGTAAAGGGAGGATTCGCCCATATCGCCCTGAAGGAGATTTGAAAGCCAGTTCAAGTAGCGCTGCACCGGCGGCTGCCCTACGCCCCAGTACTCCTCAATGGCTGCCCTCCGCTCAGGAGAGACGGCAGTGCCCAGACCCAGAATATACTGCTGCACCGGGTCCACCGGAGAGGCGCATACGAGAGCAAAAGCGATAATGCTCACTGCCAGCAGCAAAGAGACTATTTTTATAAGGTTTTTTCCGATTATCCGGCAAGACCGTTTAAGCAGTTGCATTATAGTCTTGCTCCTTCCTGAAAATTAGCTCTCCCAGCTCCAGTTCTGAAGATTCTGGATAAGGGGGATGGAGTGACCGTGGGGGTGCAAAGGCTGCTCACCGATGGAAAGCCCCTCACGGATAAAGTAGATATGGTCAAGATTTACAAGCCAGACCCAAGGGCACTCACCCTTCATGGATGTGCCGGTTTCCCCGTCGAACTGGGCAAACTTCCAGTATCCGTAGGCTTCCTCCACGTCGGTGCTCTGCATGGCGGAGAGCATATACTCATCAGTGACGGGGTTTATATAGCCTTCCGGGTTATAGAAGTCATCAAGATACGCGCCCTCGGAGCGGTAAAGGTAGTAGCTTTCTGAGGGAGTAGCCGCACCCCAGCCCATGATGACAGCGTCGGAGAACATACGCTTTGCAAGCTCGTCCCAGCTTACACCCTCCACATTCATCCTTATGCCCAGCATCTCAAGCTGTTGGGCTGCCGCCAGACCCACCGCCTGACGCACGGAGTCCCCGGCGGGGTATACGGCGGTAAATTCGGCCCTCACGCCGTCCTTTTCCAGTATTCCGTCGCCGTCACTGTCGGCCCAGCCGCCGTCGGCAAGGAGCTTTTTGGCGTAGTCTATGTCCGTAGCTATCCTGACTTCCGGGTTGTTCCAGGGCATGCCGTCATTTTCCGAGTAGGCCGGGCGACCGTAGCCGCCCAGCGCAGCTTTTGCAAGCATTTCCCGGTCTATGCCGTAAGCCATGGCCTGTCTGAGTTCCTTGTGACAAGTCACATCGTTGCCCATTGGATAGCCGCCGGGAGTGAGAGCGCCGGTATCCGGGGACATGGGCAGGGTGATGCCTCTATTGTCCGTGGAGTCCACAGCCAGCACCTTATAGCCCTTGACTACACTGTCGGCAAGAGTTGCGGCGGAGCAGGCCGCATCCACCTGCCCGGCCTTTACAGCGGCAAGAGCTGCGTCCTCGTCCATGAATACTATGGTCACATTCTCAATGGCGGGTTTGCCGCCGTAGTAATTTTCATTGGCGCGGAGTATAAGCTGCTCCTGTCTGCGCCATTCAACGAATTTATACGGGCCGCTGCCCACAGTGGGAGCGCTGCCGTATGTGGCCTCGTCATAGGCGTGCTCAGGTACTATGCCCATGGAGGCGACAGTATTGAGAAAGAAGGAAACAGGGGCTTTAAGCGTGACTTTTACAGTGTAGTCGTCCATCTTCTCGGCTCTCTCCGCATAGCTTAAGTCGGCGGAGATAAGGTCGGAGATGCACTTATTCACGGTGAACACCACGTCGTCAGCGGTGACTTTCTCACCGTCATTGAAATAAGCATCCTCCCGGAGCCTGAAAGTGTAGCAAAGCCCGTCTTCAGATACGTCCCATTCAGTTGCCAGATCCCCTTCCAGCTCCATGTTGGCATTGTAGCGGATGAGGGTGGACTGCAAAATGGGAGAGTTGCCATGACCCCAGCCCTTTGTGGGGTCGAGAGTGTCCGGCTCGGTGGCGATGGCTATGACAACGCTGTCCTTTGAGGCAGGGGGCTCAGGGGTCTTTGCACCGCAGGCGCTGAGCCCGAGGACCATTAACATGGCGAGGAAAAGTGCGGCTAATTTTTTGAGCTTCATATAAAAATCCTTTCTTTTTGGGGCAGGACGATGTATAATATCAGTGCCTGCCTATGTTTTTCCAACGGGGTTTGGCATTGCTCCAGTTCGGTTGCCGCCGGCTGGGGCACTTTATTTTATTATATCGTTAAAATCAAAGTCCCGGAAGCCCCCGGGGGGGATGGGAAAACTTAGACAATTTAAAGGGAAATGATGAAAAAAGCGAAGGTACAGAACGTACCTTCGCTTGATGTTTCTTTTTTGTTGAATTATGCCTCGCCGCGCTCACGGAGTGCGTCCTTGCGGCTCAGATCCACGCCCTTGGGGCCAACGTTCATAACCTTGACCCAGGTCATGTCGCCGGGCTTGAGAACGTCTTCAACCTTCTCGGTGCGCTTGAACTCAAGATCCTTGATCTTTACAAGGCCGTCCTTGCCGGGAGCAAGCTCAACCCATGCGCCAAAGTCGGAGCGGACATTGGTGACCTTGCCGTAGTACAGTGCGCCAACCTCAGGCTCGAAAACGATGTTTTCGATGGTGGTGCGGGCTGCGCGGCAGGCCTCGATGTCGGAGCTGGCGATGAAGATGTTGCCGTCGTCGGAGATGTCGATCTTGCAGCCGGTGTCGGCAGTGATCTTCTGGATGACCTTGCCGCCGGAGCCGATGACCTCGCGGATCTTCTCGGGGTCGATCTTCATCTGGATCATCTTGGGAGCGGACTTTGCAAGCTCCTTGCGGGGCTCTGCAATGGCCTTGAGCATGATGGCGTCAAGGATCTGGAAGCGGGCTTCCTTGGTGATGGCGAATGCTTCCTTGACTATCTCGTGCTTGAGACCGTCGTTCTTAAGGTCCATCTGGATGGCGGTGATGCCCTTCTTGGTGCCTGCCACCTTGAAGTCCATCTCGCCGTGGAAGTCCTCAACACCCTGAATGTCGATAAAGGTGGTGAAGTCGTCGCCGTCCTGGATAAGGCCGCAGGAGATACCGGCAACGGGAGCCTTGAGAGGCACGCCTGCGTCCATGAGGGACAGAGTGGTGCCGCAGATGGAGCCCTGGGAGGTGGAGCCGTTGGAGGAGAGAATTTCGGAGACTACGCGGATGGAGTAGGGGAAGTCCTCAACCTCGGGGATAACGCTCTCCAGTGCCTTCTCGACCAGAGCGCCATGGCCGTACTCGCGGCGGCTGGTGGAGCGGCTGGCACGGGCTTCGCCGGTGGAGTAGGAGGGCATATTGTAGTGGTGCATGAAGCGCTTCTCTTCCTCTTCCCAGATGGTATCCAGCTTCTGGGCCTCGCTCATGGGGGCGAGAGTGGTGATGGAGAGAACCTGGGTCTGGCCGCGGGTGAAGAGACCGGAGCCGTGGACCTGGGGAATAAGGCCAACCTCTGCGCCAAGGGGACGGATCTCGTTCATGGCACGACCGTCAACGCGCTTGCCGGCCAGCAGCCACTTCTTGACGACCTTCTTCTGCAGCTTGTAGAGGATCTCATCCATGTACTGCATGATGTCGGGGTGCTCTTCCTGATACTTCTCTTCAACTGCGCTGACCCATTCGTTGACGCGGGACTCACGGACGTTCTTGTCGTCGGTGTCCATGCAGTACTCCATGCCCTCAAACTCGTTTTCGACCAGCTTGTCGAAAAGCTCGTTGTCGAATGCGGCCTGAACATACTCAAACTTGGGCTTGCCGATCTCGGCGACCATCTGGTCGATCATGTCCAGAACGGGCTGAAGGTGCTCGTGAGCCTCAACGATGCCGTTGAACATAACGTCATCGGGAACCTGATCCGCCTCAGACTCGATCATGACGATCT
>JAFQFH010000004.1 GCA_017398685.1 Oscillospiraceae bacterium | reverse complement strand
GTGGAGGAAAGAAACATTTTCTCGGACAGGCAGTCAGGCCGGGATTTTGAGCGCCCCGGCTACCAAAAACTCATCGGGCTTATGGATAAAAACGATGTGCTTGTAATAAAGAGCATTGACCGGCTCGGCAGAAACTACACGGAGATACTGGAGCAATGGCGGCTTATCACCAAGGAGAAGGGCGCGGATATCGTGGTGCTGGATATGCCGTTGCTGGACACGCGGACAAGCCGAGATCTGACAGGCTCACTTATTTCAGACATTGTTTTGCAGCTATTAAGCTATGTTGCAGAGACGGAGAGGAACTTCATCCGGCAAAGACAGGCCGAGGGGATAGCGGCAGCAAGGGAAAGAGGCGTACATCTGGGCAGGCCGTCAAGCCCACTGCCACGGGAATTTTACCCGCTGTACGAAAAGCTTGAAAGGAAGGAAATCAATCTTTCCGAGATGGCACAGTGCCTGGGAGTGAACGTGCACCAGCTTTACAGGATGAGGAAAAAGCATATGAAGCAAAGGCGATAACGCGCGAGGGGAAGACTCTCACCGGCGGGGAGAGATGTCTCCGTAGGAGACAGAGAGGGGGGTGGTAAAGGCCCGCCTCGCAATTCAATAATGGCAAAAAAACACCCCGTGGCTTTTGCCACGGGGTGTGTCCCGCAAATGCCGTGCCGGCCCAATTATAACCTGCACGTTAAGGCAGGTGGGTCGCCTAAGTTCTGTTTCGCTGCTTCCAACGTCCGGCGCAATGCCGGGAGGCCTGCAATCCGCAGATTCAAATCGGCATCCCTTATAAGAGATGTGGGTTTAATGGGCCGTGAAACCTTAAAAAGGAGACACGCACACAGCAGGAACTCCTTCTCTTTTATTATAACAACGAAGTCTTTGCGGGCACAGTGAAATATATGCCCATTTTATGAAACTTATTCCTCGTCCTCGTCGTCAAAAAGCAAAACCATAAAATGCTCGTACACATCCTGAAGCTCATCATCGTCATCCACGGACTCGAAAAGCTCCTCACCCTTTTCATCCAGCACGGAGCGGAGAATGATCATACCGAACTCGGGATCGTCCTCATCCATGTTGGTGGGAAGAAAGGCGGTATAGGTCTTGCCGTTATAATCCATAGTGTCCAGAACTTCCAGTTCAAACTCCTGGCCGTCATCGTCTACTATGGTGATAAAATCGCTGCCGAAATCCTCGCTCATTATATTTACCTCCGGTTTGTTGTAACTATATTTTACATGATAGCGGAGTATAAATCAACACAAAATTCACGAGCCCAGATCTTCCAGCAGCTCCAGCAATCTTTCCCCGTCCGGCACGGGGATGCCCCGCTCCAGCATGGCCTTGTCCGCAAGGCGCAGGCTTGATGTTTCAATGGCTGTTACTCTGTCCGGCCTGCGGGTACCAAGGCCGGAATAAACTGCCACAAATCCGTCGCAGTTTTTAAGATAATATTCCGCGCCCTCTCTCGCGTCAAAAATGGCGCTGAGCATCTCCTCCGATGGAATATCCAGCCCCGCAGGCTGAAGAGTTCCGTAAGCTTCGATGGCCGTATACGTGGCGCCGAGCGCCAGCAGCACCAGCAGCGCCGCCCTTATTTTAAGTTTCATAATTCATCCTCTCCGAAAATGCCTTGTTCTGTTGTTTTATTATCAGCGTTTTTTGGGAAAATATACATATGCCCCTTCCGGAAAAATCTCACGGAAAATTTAACATTTTGTCTATCCCAAGTTGACATTATGTGGTATAATATATATTTAGTGTTATTATGCCTATTTTTTAGCTCTCAAGGAGGTGTGCAGTCCTGAATGAGCAGCAAGGATAAGAAAAGCAATACCGGTCGCCTCAGCCAGACAGGCCGCACCGGCAAAATAAAGGAAAGCTCCACCGCGCAGCAGAAAGCCCTCACCGAAGGCAGAAAAAAGCGCAAAAAGCCACGCATAGTGCGCCGTGCCTTCAACGCCACCGTTGACCTTATAAGCGGCAGCGTGAGCATGGTGTTCAAGGCCATTGGCAGTGTGCTTCTGGTCATCGCCATTACGGGCATGCTTTTTGCCTGCGTTTTCGCCTACTACGTCAAGACCTGTCTTACTCCGGAGCTGGATCTTTCACTGGATGACTACAAGCTCAACCAGTCCAGCACCATCTACTATCAGGATGCCAGCGGCGAGTGGCGGGAGCTTGTGACTCTCGCAGGCAAGCAAAAGCGCATATGGGTAGACTATGAGGACATCCCCTGGTATATGGAGAAGGCACTTGTAGCCATTGAGGACAAGCGCTTCTACGAGCACAAGGGTGTGGACTGGTACCGTACCTCGGGCGCATTCATTGAAATGTTCGCCACCATGCAAAACAGCTACGGTGGTTCCACCATAACCCAGCAGCTTATCAAAAACCTGACCGGACAGGATCAGGTGACTGTACAGCGAAAGCTGACGGAGATATTCGGTGCGCTGGAGCTTGAAAAGCGCTACGATAAGCAGGAAATAGTGGAATGGTATCTCAATGCCGTGTACTTCGGTCAGGGCGCATGGGGCGTTCAGACCGCGGCACAGACCTATTTCGGCAAGGATGTTTCCGACCTTACACTCGCCGAGTCCGCAGCCATTGTGGGCATCACAAATCTGCCCACCTATTACGATCCCTTCTACAACGAGCAGAACAACAAGGAACGTCAGGAGACGATCCTGCGTGAAATGTATGAGCAGGGCTATATCGACTACCAGACCTATAAGGATGCTGTAGCGGAGGAGCTGGTTTTCTCCCACACCCCGGAGCAGGAGTACACCCAGCGTATTTACAGCTACTATGAAGAAGTTGTAATCGAAGATGTTATCCGCGATCTGAAGGAGCGCAAGGGTATAAGCCACGAGGCGGCTACCACACTTGTCTATAACGGCGGTTACAAGATATACTGCTGTCTGGACACCGGTGTGCAGGCCTGCGTGGATGCCATATACAAGGATATCAACAATATCCCCCGCACCAACAGCAACAAGCAGCTGCAAAGCTCCATCGTGGTCATGAACCCCTATGACGGGCGTATTCTGGGTCTTGCAGGCGGTGTGGGCGAAAAGACCATAAACTTCGGCCTCAACCGCGCCACCGGCACCCTCCGTTCCCCCGGCTCGTCCTTCAAGCCCATAGCGGCATACGGCCCGGCCGTGGAAAATGGACTGATCACCCCCACCACCATGGTCAACGACTGGGCAAACCTGCACCTGAGCGGCACCGACTGGTTCCCCGCCAACGACGGCAACCAGTATTACGGCACAGTCACCATCCATCAGGCGCTGCAATACTCCCTCAACACCGTTGCAGCCCAGATAATCGACAAGCTGGGCCCTCAGACGGCATATAATTTTCTGACCACAAAGCTTGGCTTTACAAGCCTTGTGCCGGATGATGCGTCCTATGCACCCATGGCTCTGGGGCAGCTGACCCACGGCTGCACCGTGCGAGAGATGGCTCAGGCCTACTGTGCCTTCGTGAACGACGGTATTTTCACCTACGGCAGAAGCTATTCCATGGTCACTGACGCCGACGGCAACACGGTTCTGGACAATTCACCCCAGACCATCTCCGCCTTCAAGCCCAACACCGCTTACACCATGACCTATATGATGCAGAATGCGGTTGAAAACGGCACCGGCAAGGAAGCGAGACTTTACAGCGTTCCCGTCGCCGGCAAGACAGGTACCTCCGGTGACTACAAGGACCGTTGGTTCTGCGGTGTGACCCCTTACTACGTGGCGGCAGTCTGGACCGGCTACGACCAGCCGGAGACCATAAACGTCACCGGCAACCCGGCAGCGCAGCTTTGGAAAAAAGTCATGCAGCCTTTGCACGACGGCCTTGAGTACAGAGCCTTCAACTACCCCTATATCGGCAACAACACCGGCATTTTCGGCGTACAGACCGGCATGGGCAACAACACCGCCAATGACTTCACCGGCTGGGACACCGGCAACAACTGGGATACCGGCAATAACTGGAATACCGGCAATGATTGGGGCTACGGCAACGACTGGAACACCGGTACCGACTGGAGCTACGGTAATGACTGGAACACCGGCAACGACTGGGGTGGAGACCTCTGGGGCGATGCGGGCACCATGTTCTTCGGCTGATACCATAATCCTTTTCCGGGCATTTCATACCAAGAATTACCATTGACATTTCAAAATCATTATGTTACATTTTAGTTACAAAACTGGAGGTGCTACAATTGGCAAAAACATTGGAGTATAAGGGACATCCCCTCCAAAGGAAAGACAACATCATCTATTACGGCAGCTTTTCTGATAAATACATTATCATGCTGCAAATTCTGGACACGAAGAAAGTGAACGACATGGACGTGGCCACAAAGGTCTCCGTTCAGCTTCAGCTCACCGATCCTTCCATCAAGAGCCGTGACAGAATAGTAAAGAAGAGTGAAAAGGACAGCCTGTATCTGGCAATAGATGTGGCCGCTGTCTGGCTTGAGCGTGCATTGTCCTCCAGATAGTCTGACGAAAGTCGGAAATACAGAAAAAAGGATATTGAGCTTATGCGCAGGAATTTCTTCAGGAGCTTCCTCGCCGCAGCTGTAATCAGCGTTTTCTTCTCTGCCTCCGCCTGTGCGGAGAGCGCTGTGGTTGTGGGTAATCGTGTGAATCTCCGTGCAGGCCCCGGAACAGGCTACTACGTGCTTGCCACTTTGGACAGCGGCACAGCCCTTGAGGTGATTGACCGCTCCAACGGCGCATGGTATGCCGTACAGTACGGGGGACAGACGGGGTTTATCTCCTCTTCCTATCTGGCGGTGCAGGATAACCTCTACCAGAGCACACCCGAATACAGCTTCATAGTCCCCTCTCTGGACTACAGCCAGTATGCCCCGGCAGTGCCGTCCACCCCCGTTCAGGACAGCTATTCAAACAGCACAGCCACCGGGCAGACAGGCTATATCAATGCCATGTATGTGCGTTTCCGTTCAGGACCTTCTTCCGGATATTCGGTTCTGGGTACCTACAGCAGCGGTAAGCCCGTGAGCATTCTGGGTACTGCCGACGGCTGGACAGCCTGTATAATCGACGGACAGCTGGGCTATGTTTACAGCCAGTATGTCACTGCCGGTACTCCTTCCGTCTCCGGCAGCGCAGCCAGCGGTGGGATAAGCGTGGCCCCCGGGCAGAGTTCATCCGCCCTGCCCCAGCCTGACAGCAACGGGATAACCGTGGTCAACCCTGTTGTCACTCCCGTGCCTACTCAGGCGCCCGCAGTCCCGGTCACGCCCGTACCTACCCAGGCACCTGTGGTCGTGGTGACTCCTGTCCCCACTCAAGCTCCCATTGTTGTGGTGACTCCCGCGCCTACTCAGGCGCCGGTTCTTCCCTCCCCCAGCGTCCCCGCTCCCGTTACTACGCCTTCTGCCGGTCCTGCAAATACCCAGCGGGCCAATCTGCCGGCATATATTGCAGGCTCCTACGTGCGTTTCCGTTCCGGTCCGGGCACCAACTATTCCATACTGGGTACCTACAACACCGGCAAGGCCATTTCGGTGCACAGCAAGGCGGACAATGGCTGGCTCTTTGCCACTATAGACGGCGTTGACGGCTATGTTTACGAAAACTATGTGCTCATAGTCAGCCAGAGCAGCTACGGTTCTTCTTCCGGCAGCTCCGGCTCCCAGCAGCAGGCTACGCCCAGTCCCCAGAGCACTCCGGCTCCTTCGGTGATACAGCCTGTGGCCACGCCTGCACCCACTCCCGCTCCCAGTACCAGCGGCGGCAAACCGGCACATATTACCGGCAACAACGTGCGCTTCCGCGCCGAGCCCTCCATGAGTTCCAGAGTGATAGATGAGCTGTTCTACGGCAATGCGGTTACGCTTCACGCCGTTCAGGGTGACTGGGCTCTGGTCACATACAATGGGCAGACAGGCTATGTATACGCCCAGTACGTGAAGGAAGGCTCCTACAACACAAGTCCCCCCACCCAGAGCGGTACCGGTACAAACGGCTCTGCCACGGGTCAGGATATTGTCAACTACGCATTGCAGTATGTGGGCACTCCCTATCGTTGGGGCGGAAGCTCACCCAGCACCGGCTTTGACTGCTCCGGCCTGGTATATTACGTGTACAAGCAGTTCGGCTATACACTCAACCGCGTGGCTCAGGATCAGGCCTCCAACGGCGTACATGTGGATCCCTCAGCCATACAGCCCGGTGATATTCTCTGCTTCTACTCCGGCAGCAGCTACATAGGTCACGTCGGTATTTACATAGGCGGCGGCAGATTTGTCCACGCCTCCAACTCCACCACCGGCGTCATCATATCAGAGCTCTCCGGTTACTACAGCACCAGAGGCTACGAAGCCAGACGTATAGTTAATTAAAAAAATGAAAGAACACCCGCAGACGCCCCAATGCCGTCTGTGGGTGTTATCTTTGTCTGATATAAAATTACTGCTCTTTCAGAAGCTCCACCAGCTTGTGCAGAGCCTCGGCTCTGTGGCTGATACGGTTTTTCTCCGCAGGCTCCAGCTGGGCAGTGGTCTTGCCGTACCGGGGAAGATAGAAAAGCGGGTCGTAGCCAAAGCCGTTTGTGCCTATGCGCTCATGGCCTATCTCGCCGTAGAGATAGCCCTCTGCCCTGACAATGCTGCCGTCGGGACGGGCAAGGGCGATGGCGCAGGTATAGTGGGCGCCGCGGTCGCTGCGGCCCTGAAGTTTCTGAAGCAAAAGATCGTTGTTGGCCTCGTCGTCACCGTGCACACCGCTGAATCGGGCAGAATATATGCCGGGGGCTCCGTCCAGTGCGTCCACACAGATACCGCTGTCGTCGGCAATGGCGCAGCAGCCGGAGATCTCGGCGATCTCACGGGCTTTCTTGACGGCGTTCTCCATGAAGGTCTCACCATCTTCAACAGTTTCATGCTCAATGCCTGCCTCGCGCATGGAGACGATCTCATCGAAAAAGTCGCTGAGTATGGCCTTTATCTCCTCCAGCTTGTGGGCAT
Organism: Oscillospiraceae bacterium; assembly: GCA_017398685.1. Lineage (GTDB taxonomy): Bacteria > Bacillota > Clostridia > Oscillospirales > Oscillospiraceae > Limivicinus. The sequence continues at coordinate 44,580 of JAFQFH010000004.1, read as the reverse complement.
TGTTGGATGCAATTATAAGTTTCATTTTACACCTCTCAGAAAAAATCCGCTGATAACGCCGTTTTCATCCGCCTTGATACGCTCAGCGCGGGGTATTCCGGCAGGTCGGGTACGGCCATGATGTCACCGCAAAGGCCTGCCGTCCATGATCAGCATATCATGAGCAGCTTTGAAATGTCAATCGTCTCAGCCCTGTTCCCGGACATTTTAGACTAAACATATCAATATATTTTGTGCAAATTTACAGCTAAGTTTCCCCCATATACTTGACAATGGCAGTTGTTCATCCTTATAATCAGTAAGGATGAACCGTCTCACCGGATGGGTCTGATCCGGCTTATCAACACCGCTGCGGCTTATGGAAAGGACATGGTATGAGCGATAATCTTTCCTCTTTGTGTATTGAATTTACAAATCGTCTTGCCTCCTCTGCCCCGGTTCCCGGCGGTGGCGGAGCAGCTGCGCTTTGCGGCGCACTCTCCTGCGCCCTTTGTTCCATGGCGGGGGAGCTTTCCATAGGCAAGAAGAGCACTCTGCCCAACAGTGCTGAGCTTGAAGGCATCACTGCTGCGGCCAAAACTCATGCTGCACGTTTTCTTGAGCTGATTGATGCGGATGCCGATGCCTTTGAGCCGCTTTCCAGAGCATACTCCATTCCAAAAGATGATGTAAGCAGAGCCGCAGTTCTCAGCGAAGCTTCTTTGGCTGCCTGCTCAGCGCCCTATGATATTTTGAAAGAATGTGTCGCTGTATCCGCTCTTCTGAAGAGAATAGCTGAAATTTGCAGCCGCATCATGATAAGCGATGTGGGCTGTGCTGCATCCATTTGCTGCGCTGCAGCAGAGTGCGCCGCCATGAACGTATACGTAAATCTCCCGGCGGTGAAAGATGCGGACAAAGCCCTTAAATTAAAGAGCGAAACCGAAGAAATGCTGCGCCGCTGCACCATGGAGCTTGAAGCCACTGCAAACGCAGTTTTGAATACCCTGAAGGAGTTCTGATATGGCAATGCTTCTCAAAGGCGCGCCTGTGGCCGCGCATTTAAGTGAAAAACTGGAGGCAAGGGCAAAGGCGATTTTGGAAAAGGGCATAACTCCCTGCCTCGCCATTGTGCGCATGGGCGAAAAGGCCGGGGATCTGGCCTATGAACACGCCGCCGTCAGCCGCTGTGCAAGGCTTGGAATAGCTGTAAGAATTGAGGCACTGAGTGAAAGTGCAGAGCAGAGCGAATTGCTTGAGGCCATAAAAAAGATAAATACAGACAGCAGCATACACGGCTGTATCATCATGCGTCCCCTGCCCGCACACATTGACGAAGACTACGTATGTGAGGCTCTGGCTCCCGAAAAGGACGTGGACTGTGTTACAAGCCAGTCCTTGAGCCGTGTCTTCTCCGGCCACGGGGATGGCTTTTACCCCTGTACCGCGCAGGCCTGCATTGAAATGCTGGACTACTACGGCTATGATCTGAGCGGGGCCCGTATCTCAGTTATAGGCCGCAGTCTGGTGGTGGGAAGACCGCTTTCCATCATGCTTCAGGACAGAGACGCTACTGTCACCATGTGCCACAGCAAGACAAGAAACCTCTACAAAGCCTGCCGCAACAAAGAGATACTCATAGTTGCTGCCGGCAGCCCCGGTGTGGTGAGGGAGACTTTTGTAAACCCGGAGCAGACTATTATCGACGTGGGCATCAATGATGACGGTATGGGCGGCATTACAGGAGATGTTTGCTTTGACAGGATAGAACCGCTGGTAGCGGCAATTACTCCTGTGCCCGGCGGTGTGGGTTCCGTTACAGCCACAATTCTTGCCGAGCATGTTATCAGCGCCGCAGAAAGAAAACATAATATATAATACATAATATAGTTTACATAATTTATGACAGAGTAGGAGCAGCGCGTCAAGTGCCGCAGGATGGGAAGTTGTCTGCGGACGAAACACTAATCCGACATAAGTCGGACTGAATGTGCGGTGCTGTCTCCGCTTCCGCTGCCACCAGAGGGTATCATAACTCCTTTCGTGGCAACCGTCACGAAAGGAGTTTTTATATGAACACAAAAAGACTTACATTCAACGCAGTCCTTGCGGCTATGTGCGCTGCTCTGGGCACAATTTCCCTTGACTTTGGCAACCTGAAGCTCACCTTTGAGAGCTTTCCCGTTATTGTGGCGGCTTTGCTCTTTGGCCCTGTGGACGCCATGCTGGTGGGCGGTATAGGTACGCTTTTATATCAGGTGCTCCGCTACGGAATTACCGTCACAACGCCGCTTTGGATACTGCCATATATTCTCTGCGGTCTTGTGGTGGGGCTTTACGCCAAATGGCATCGTTTTGATCTGGATAAAATTCGGATGGGCATTATTATCTTCACCGGCAGCATTTTGATTTTTCTTTTGAACACCCTTGTTTTGTACGTGGACAGCAAAGTATACGGCTACTATTCCTTTGTATATATCTTCGGCACTATTGTTCCCAGAACACTCATCTGCCTTGCCAAGGCCGCCGTATTCACCGCTGTTATGCCTGTGCTCCTTGACGCTGCAAGAAAGGTTTTGAAATGAAAAAGCTGCAAAGGGAAAAAGCCCTTGCCCTGCGCCGCGCCATGGACAGGGAGGAGCGGGAGAAATTAAGCTCCGCCATATGTGAAAAAATCCTCGCCCTGCCGGAGCTTGAGGGGGCAAAAACGGTTCTTTCCTACCTTGCCGCATGGGACGAAGTTGATTTAAGTTATGTAAACCAAGCTTTGGCGGCGCAGGGCCTCAGGATTGCCTATCCCGTGTGCCTTGAAAAGGGGCATATGGAGGCGTACATACCGGATGATAAAGACGCTGTCGAAGAGGGAGCTTACGGGATTAAAGCTCCGGTTATTGCCCGCTCAAGGCCAATTGAACCGCAGGATATAGACCTGGTTTTGGTGCCCTGTGTGGCCTTTGACGAAGAAAGAAACCGCCTTGGTCACGGCGCAGGCTATTATGACCGGTATCTGCCCCGCTGCCCCAGGGCGAAGTTTATCCTTGCAGCATTTGAAGTTCAGCGCATGGACAGACTTGACTGCAAGGTATACGATGTAAAAGTGGATATTATAGTAACGGAAAACGCCGTGCTGAGATAAGTTCAGCACGGCGTGGCTTTTACTGGTTTATAACATTGATCTGGCACATTTTCATGGCCTCAAGGGCATTATTGTGGCTTGCGGGCGTTACCCCGGCACAGCAGGCGGCATCCACGACGACAGGCAGCTCCGGCATGGCTGCCTTTATCAGCATGGCATTGGATATGACACAGATATCCGTGCAAAGGCCGATGAGAGTGATGCTGTCTATAGGTTTTTCAGCATTCTCTTTTGTGAGCATGGCGGAGAGCTCCACCGAGCCGAAAGTGGGCTTGTCGATGGCGGGCTCAGTGCGCAGCGCATCAAGCTCGGCGCGTATCTGCCAGCCCTCGCTGCCTTTGATACAGTGGGGCACGGGCAGATTTTTACCCTCCTGTGTATCCATGTAATCGTCAAAATGAGTATCCCTTGTGAAAATGACCCGGCCATCAAAGCCCTTTATCTTCTCCAGAACAGCAGGCACTATGGCCTCGGCCTCTTTTGTGCCCAGTGCTCCGTCGATAAAGTCATTTTGCATATCCACAACTATAAGAATATCGTTCATGGTCTATCTCCTTGCAGGTACTACTTCTATCCAGTAGCCATCAGGGTCTGAAATAAAGTAGATGCCCATGGCGGGATTTTCAAAGCAGATGCAGCCCATGGCCTCATGTTTTGCATGCGTGGCTTCATAATCCTCAGCGGTGAAGGCAAGATGGAACTCGCATTCGCCCAGATTGTAGGGCTCTTCCCTGTCCCTGAGCCATGTCAGCTCCAGCGTAAAGTCACTTGCACCGTCGCCCAGATACACAAGCTTGAAGCTATTATCCGATGCAGTTTTCTCCCGCACAGGCTTCAGCCCCAGCGCCTCCTCATAGAATTTAAGGCTTTTCTCCAAGTCCAGCACATTGAAATTAAAGTGGTTGAATTTTATCATGGCGGCCTCCTTGCTTTTTTGGAGATTATACCCTGTCTGCGGCACATCGGTCAACGCAAAATTTCACGCTTGAAATAGAAGAGCAGTTTTGATACCATTGAAATGTTCGGAAATATTGTACTTATGGGACAGCGGTATGGAACTGAAAGAATTTTTTGCCCAAAACCCAAAGGCTGCCATCGCCTTTTCCGGCGGAGCAGACTCGGCATATCTTTTGTACGCAGCAATAAAATACGGCGCGGATGTGAAAGCCTACTATGTGAAAGGCCCCTTTCAGCCACATTTTGAGCTGGAAGATGCGAGACGCCTTGCGTCAGAGCTTGGTGCGGACATGGAGATCATCCCCCTCAATGTCCTTGAAAATGATGATATTTCCTCAAATCCGCCGGAGCGCTGCTATCACTGCAAAAAGGCCATACTCTCCGCCATTATGAGCAAGGCCGCCCGTGACGGCTTCGGTCTTTTGCTGGACGGCAGCAACGCCTCCGATGACGTAGCCGACAGACCGGGTATGAGAGCACTCCGTGAGCTTTCGGTGCGCTCGCCCTTGAGGGAGTGCGGCCTCACAAAAGCTGAGATACGGTGTCTTTCAAAGGAGGCCGGGCTGTTCACTCACAATAAGCCCGCCTATGCCTGCCTTGCCACGAGAATACCCACGGGTGAGGCCATAACGCCGGAAAAGCTTGAGGCTACGGAGAGAGCGGAGGAGTATCTTTTTTCCCTCGGCTTCAAAAATTTCCGCATACGCCTATTCAATGGCTGTGCCAGAATACAGCTGAGGGCAGCGGATATGCCCAAGGCCGTGGCACAGGCCGATGAGATCAACCATGAGTTGAAAAAATACTACGCATCCGTGATGCTTGATATGGAGGCAAGAGATGAACAGTGAAGTGAGAAAGCTGCTTGAAAGCGTGAAAAAGGGCGAAACCTCTGTAGATGAGGCCCTTTTGCAGATAAAAATGGCTCCCTTTGAGGATATAGGTTTTGCCAAGGTGGATTTGCACCGCAAGATCCGTCAGGGTGTGGCCGAGGTCATCTACGGTGCAGGCAAGACCCCCGAGCAGATCGCCGGTATAATAGAAACCATGCGTTCAAACGGTCAGGAGCGTATACTCATCACCCGCATGGCTCAGGAAGCAGCAGATTATGTTGGCAGGCTTTATGAACTTGACTATCGTGAGCGCTCCCGTGTGGGTATCATCGGCGGCTTCCCAGCCCCAGACGGTATTGGCAAGATCCTTGTTGCCACCGGCGGCACAACAGACATACCCGTTGCTGAGGAGGCTGCCCTTGTAGCGGAAAGCCTTGGCAACGAGGTGGTGCGAATCTACGATGTGGGTGTCTCCGGCGTACACAGGCTTTTGAGCCACATGGAGCACATAATGAGCGCTACTGTCATCGTGGCAGTGGCAGGTATGGAGGGCGCCCTGCCCAGCGTCATCGGCGGCCTTGCTGACTGCCCGGTTATCGCCGTTCCCACCAGTGTAGGCTACGGTGCGGCCTTCGGCGGCGTTGCGGCACTTCTGAGCATGCTCAACTCCTGTGCCAGCGGTATGAGCGTTGTGAACATTGATAACGGCTTTGGCGCAGGCTATCTTGCCAGCATGATAAACCATATGGAGGTCAAAGGATGAAGACCCTGTATCTTGACTGCGGCATGGGCGCGGCCGGGGATATGCTTGCAGCGGCGCTGCTGGAGCTGCACCCGGACAGGGATGGTTTTATCCGCCGCATGAACAATATGGGGCTTCACGGTGTAAAGATAAGCGCGGAGAAGCTCACCAAATGCGGCATCTGCGGCACTCATTTTTCCGTATCCGTCCACGGTATCGAGGAAGATGAAAATCTTCACGGACACCATCATCACCATGAGCATGCCGATATGCACAGCATTGAACACATCATATCCCATCTGGACATGCCCGAAAAAGTGCGTGAGGATGTTCTGGCCGTTTATGCTCTTATCGCCGGAGCCGAGAGCAAGGTGCACGGTGTGCCGGTGAGTGACATACATTTTCACGAGGTTGGCCGGATGGACGCCATTGCGGACATTACCGCCGTTTCCCTGCTTATAAGTGAGCTTGGTGTGGAGAGTGTCAATGCCTCCCCTGTCTGCACCGGAAGCGGCACCGTAAAATGCGCCCATGGCATACTGCCGGTACCCGCTCCCGCCACAGCAGAGCTTTTGAAGGGTATCCCCATCACAGCAGGCAATATAAAAACTGAGCTTTGCACTCCCACCGGGGCGGCTCTTCTGAAGCACTTTGTAAAGAGCTTCGGGGATATGCCGCCTATGTCCGTGTCCGCCATCGGCTACGGCATGGGCAAAAAGGACTTTGAGCGTGCCAACTGCCTTCGTGCAATGCTGGGTGAAAGCGCTGACAGCCGCGATCAGGTGACGGAGCTTGCCTGCAATATAGACGACATGAGTGCGGAGGATATCGCCTTTGCCGCAGAGCGGCTTATGGATGAGGGCGCACTGGATGTATTCACCACTGCCATAGGCATGAAAAAGTCCCGCCCGGCGGTGCTCCTGACTGTGTTATGTCCCATATCCGAAAAGGAACGCTTTGCCCGGCTTATTTTCACATATACCTCAACTCTCGGCATAAGGGAATATACCTGCTCACGCTACGTACTTGAGCGAAAGCTTGAGACGAGAAAAACTGTTTTCGGCAATGTGCGTGTTAAAAAAGCCGAAGGCTACGGGGTCAGCCGTGAAAAGTACGAGTATGAGGATCTTGCTGCTATCGCAGCAGAAAAAGGCATAAGCCTTGAGAGCTTGCGTAAAATGCTGAAATGATACAGCAAAGGACTTGTTGCTTTATTTTGCAACAAGTCCTTTGATTTATATACCCATATTTGCGAAAATCAATGCACACAGCAAAACTGCAATTGCAACAGACCAGACCGTGACGGAAATCTTCTTGCTTTTTTGCTTTTCCTCAGGGCCGGAAGCCACGTTGTGCTCACGCAGAGTAATTTTACCGGCCTTGAAGGCAATTGCCTTTGTAGGACAGCCATCTATACACTCGCCGCAATTTATACACTCATGATCGCCCACATGGCGCACATCCATCCCGCAATCTCTCACGCATTTGCCGCAGTCAACACACTTGGCCTGTTCCACCTTTACGCCCACAAGATTGGCGCGGGCAAAAAAGCCGTAAATAGCTCCCAGAGGGCAGATAAACCGGCAAAATGCCCTGTAGCAAAATACGCACAGACCGCATATGACCACCAGAATAACAAATTTTTGGGTGAAAAGTGCGCCCAGCATGGGAAAGAGCGGAGTGTTTGCCGGGTTTGAGAGAAGTCCTACTGCACCCTCAAGAGTGCCGGCAGGACATATATACTTGCAGAAAGCCGGAACCGGAATATACTGGCTGGCATACCACAGGGGCAGCGCTATCACCAGCACCGCAAGAAATACATACTTCAGGTAACTCAGCCACCTTGTCAGGCGGCTCTTTTTTATTTTGGGCGTTGGTATCTTGTGCAAAAGCTCCTGCAAAAGTCCCATAGGGCAGATATAGCCGCAGATGGTGCGTCCAAGTATGAGTCCGTACAGCATGAGGATACCAAGAATATAAAAGGGAGCCCGGTTATTGGAAGCTGACAGGGCATTTTGCAGCGCACCCAGAGGGCAGGCGCCCACAGCCCCCGGGCAGGAATAGCAGTTCAGACCGGGGACGCAGAGAAGCTTGCTGCCGCCGGTGAATATGTTGCCGGAAATGAAGCCCTTTACATGGGCATTGTAAAGCAGGGCCGAATAAAGCTGTATAAGTCTGCGCTGGGTGGGCAGATGAGCCTTGATGGTTTTTATAATGTCAGCCAAGGCCTATACACTCCGTACAGATATTCTTTGCCTTGATAAGCACATCGCCTGCGCCGCCGTTCATCACACCCAGCAGGATGAACAGTATGGCCGCAGCCAGAAGCACCATGCGCACAAGCCCGGTATTCTTCCCTTCCCCCGCTCTTGCATAGGCTGCATTTGAACTTCTGTTCCTTTTTACCTTATCTTTTGCCGTCACCGCCGTACACACGCAAAGCAGCCCGATATAAGCCACCGTCCACGGCAGCAGGGGCCTGAGCCGGGCAGCCACCGCATCGCGGCTGAAAACCGGGTAAATATGAAGCCCGCTCTCCGTGAGGTTTTCTGCACTGCTGCCGGCAAGATACATATCCACACAGCTCCACGCAAGAAAAGCCAGGAGCAAAACCGTTGCCACAGCTACAGCTATTTTAAGGGTACTACTCAGTTTTTCCATGGTCTGTCCATCCCCTTTCCTGTCGTTTTTTCTTTTTTTATTATAGCATGAACGGGCTTTGCTGACAAGAAAATGCTCAGATTCTGCATTTATCACCCCGCGATGAAAAAAGCCATAATTCTGTTGAAAATGACGATATAAACAGCCACGAGCCACTATAAAAAAGCAATATAATCATATATTTGCCATTTATATATGCTATTTGGGAGTATAAACCGCAAAAACACAATATTTTATCCTTGTCCTATCGTCAAAAATACCAGTTTATACTTTAACAATGTTCTGGAAAGAGCAATTTGTTAACAGTTTGTTCATACATCTTCGTGTATACTGTATAACTGACTGCTACAATATGCTTGTATTGTTCGGTAAGTTTCCTAACCGAAAGGCAGAAAGGAGAAAAAATGGAGCATAGCGCAATAGTCTCCAAAGGCAAGGGCAAAAAGAACGTTTTCCTTGTACTTTGGCTTGCTCTGATTGCTTTGATCCTTGTGGGCATCATCATTATGCTGCCGCCCGGTGAAAAGCACGAAAGCATACAGACGGTAATGAAAGACAGTGTTCTCCACGAGCACAACAAGATGGCGTTTTTCGGGCTGGTGGTCAACCCCGGAATTATTTCGGCCTATATGGTCACGGCAATACTGCTGGTGGGGGCTGCTCTCATCCGCATATTCGCCATACCCAGATTCAAGACTGTGCCCGGAAAGTTCCAGAGCGTAATTGAAATGCTGGTGGACTTCTTTTCCGGCATGGCCCGCAGCAACAGTCACCACGAGCCTCATTTTGTGGGCGCATATATATTCAGCGCCGGTGTGTACATATTCTTCAGCACCATATTTGAGCTGTTCGGTGTGCAGTGGATAACTACCGCAGGTCACTCCATGAGCCTGCCTGCACCCATTTCGGACATAAACGCAGCTATCGCCATGGGCGTCATGTCCTATGTGGTGATCCTTGGCGGCGGCATCGTGTTCGGCGGTGTGAAGGGTGCACTGGGTGTACTCAAGGACTTCTCCCTGCCCATATCCATGAGCTTCCGTCTTTTCGGCGCACTGCTCAGCGGCCTTCTGGTGACGGAGCTTGTCTACTATTCCATAAGCCTCAGCTTTGCCCTGCCCATCGTTGTGGCTGTGCTCTTTACCCTGCTGCATGCAGCAATTCAGGCCTACGTGCTTACAACACTTGTATCCATCTTCTACGGTGAAGCCGTGGAGCCCAAGCCCAAGAAAGAAAAAACAAAGAAAGCCAAGAAAGCAAAGGAGATATAATAAAATGAAAAAGTTTGCAGTTATTCTTATGACCCTTATCATGGTGTTCAGCTTCACCGCACTTATGTCCGTCCGCGCATTTGCAGAAGAGCCCGCAGCCGAGGCTGAGGCCGCTGCCGTTGCCGAAACTGAAGCCGGCTCCAACGAAAACGATCTTCTCTCCTCCAAGGCCATGGCTTCCGCAATCGTTGTGGGTATCGTCGGCGCTGCCGGTGCTATCGCAATGGGTATGGCCATTTCCAAGAGCGCTGAGAGCATGGCACGTCAGCCCGAGATGGCAGGCAAGATCAACTCCGCAATGATGCTGGGTCTGGTTTTCATTGAAACCGCTATCATCTACGCTCTGGTTATCGCAATTCTCGTTATTTTCGTTCTGTAAGAGGGATAGGATATGCCGCTTAACATTGATTTTTTGCAGATACTTCTGCATATGCTCAACTTCGTTATCCTTGCAGGCGGTCTGACCTTCCTTCTTTTCAAGCCGGTCAACCGTTTTCTGGAGCAGCGTCGTGAGCAGTTTGTGCAGACAGAAAAGAAGAACCTGGAGGACGCTGAGAAAAACGAACAGCTCCGTGTTCAGTACGAGCAGAAGCTCAGAGATGCAGACACCGAGATCGCAGAGAAGAAAAAATCTGCCGAGAAGGAATGCGCCGATGTTTCTGCCCAGTACATAAAGGAAGCAAGAGAAAAGGCCGCCCGTATCATCCTCAAGGCCGAAAATGAGGCTGAGGAGAGAAAGGGCCATATTCTCCAAAGTGCTCAGGCCGAGATAGGCGAGCTGGTCGTCTCCGCAACCCAGAAGCTGCTCAGCGACACTGCCAACCCCGAAAGAGACAGTGCACTTTATGATGAGTTCATACGTCTCGCCGGAGATTCGGCAGCGAGAGAGAGGGCCAACAATGATAAAAAGTAATTTTGACCTTCCCGAAGAAGAAAAGCGTAATGTTCTCACGGTAGAGATCCAGTGCGTCACCCCGCCCAGTGAAGCTCAGCTTGCAAAAATGCGCGACTTCTTCGCCGCTGAGTACGGCACTGACGATGTGGACTTTGTCATAAAGAAAGACCCCAGTGTTCTGGGTGGCTTCCGCATCTTTGTAGGCGACGAAAACTACGACTGGAGTACTCAGGGCCGTGTCCGCCAGCTTAATGAGTCTATCAAGGCTCTGGCAAAAGAAAGTGACCCCGCTCAGATAATTTCTCTTCTGCGCGAGGATATAAAGAACTTTGAGCTTCATGCAGGGCATCAGCCCGTGGGCTTCGTTACCTCCGTGGGTGACGGTATTGCCATAATCCGCGGTCTGCACGAGGTAGAATACGGCGAAATAGTGCTCTTTGACTGCGGTGTCAAGGGCATGGTGCAGGATATCCGCGCCGACGGCACCAACGGCGTTGTTCTTTTCGGCGACGACTCTGAGATTTCCGAAGGCAGCCGCGTGGTGAGAACCAAGCGTACCGCCGGTATCCCCGTGAGCATGAAAACTCTCGGCAGGATCATAGATCCTCTGGGCAAGCCTGTTGACGGTGCCGGCGAGATCAACGCTGTGGAATATTTCCCCATTGAGCGCCCCGCACCTCCCATTATTGACCGTAAGGCCGTCAACCGTCCGCTCGAGACAGGTATTCTGGCCATAGACTCCATGTTCCCCATAGGCCGCGGTCAGCGTGAGCTTATCATCGGCGACAGACAGACCGGCAAAACCACTATTGCAACCGACACCATTATCAACCAGAAGGGCAAGAACGTCATTTGTGTTTACGTCGGTATCGGTCAGAAGGCCACATCCATTGCAAAGGTTGTGTCCACCCTTAGAAAGCATGACGCCATGGACTACACCGTGGTGGTTTCCTCCCCTGCCAGTGACTCTGCATCCTTGCAATATATTGCACCCTACGCAGGCTGCGCCGTGGCGGAGTATTTCATGTACCGGGGCAAAGACGTGCTTATCATCTACGATGACCTTTCCAAGCACGCTGTTGCATACCGTACCCTGAGCCTTCTTCTGGAGCGTTCCCCCGGTCGTGAGGCTTACCCCGGCGACGTTTTCTATCTGCATTCAAGACTTCTGGAGCGTTCCGCCCAGCTTTCCGACAATCTGGGCAGCGGCAGCATAACCGCCCTGCCTATCGTTGAGACTCAGGCGGGTGACGTTTCCGCTTATATCCCCACAAACATAATTTCCATAACTGACGGTCAGCTCTTCCTTGAAAGTGAGCTGTTCTTCTCCGGTCAGCGTCCCGCCATAAACGTTGGTCTTTCCGTTTCCCGAGTTGGCGGCGCAGCCCAGACCAATGTTATGAAAAAGTCCGTCGGTTCTATCCGTCTTGACCTTGCTCAGTACCGCGAAATGCAGGCCTTCTCCCAGTTCAGCGGCGACCTTGACGCAAGCACTGCCCGCCAGCTCAAGTACGGCGCGGGTCTGATGCAGCTTCTCAGGCAGCCCAACAATTCCCCGCTTTCCCTCCAGAGACAGGTCATCACCCTTATCTGTGCACAGGCCAGAATTTTTGTGGATGTGCCGGTGAAAGAGATCAAAGCTGTACAAAAAGAGCTTATCGCTCATTTCGAGCAGCAGCACAGCGATATCTGCCACAGAATCACGGTCGGCAGAACATATTCGGAAGAACTGAAAAACGACATTATCCAAGTTGCCAGACAGTTTATGGCAAATCTTAAATGAGAGGAGATGTAGCGCATGGCAACCGCAAGCGAGATAAAAAGCAGGATCGCAGGTGTCCGGGATACCAAGAAAATAACTGATGCCATGTATATGATCTCCTCCGTCAAGCTGAGAAGAGCAACGAAAGATTTTGAAAGCACAGTTCCCTATTTTGACAGCCTGTCCGAAAAAATCAGTGAGCTTCTCTGCCACATCCCCAACACCGAAAGCCGCTACTTCAGCCGCTCAGCAGAGAGCCCCGAAGCTGTGAAGAACCACGGGATATTGCTGATAACTGCGGATAAAGGACTTGCCGGTGCATATAACCAGGATGTCATCCGCGCCTGCGAGGGCTTTATGAAAAAGCATCCTCAGACCACGCTTTTTGTCATCGGTGAATTTGGCAGGCAGTATTTTACAAACCACAAAATCCCCTTCCGGCAGGATTTTCACTATTCTCTTGTGAGCCCCAGTCTCTATGATGCAAGAAAGATCTGCGCTGAGCTTCTGGAGTACTACGAGTCCGGCAAGCTCGATGAGATAAGCGTTGTTTACACAGACTATGTGGGCGCAAAGCCCGGTGTATGCCGTGTCAGCACTCTGCTCCCTCTCAATGGGGCGCATTTCGGCGATGCCGGTACTGAAAGCAGGCATATTGAAAAGAAGTTTTTGCCGGATGCGGATACCGTTCTTGATGGTGTTGTGCCAAGCTATATCATGGGCTATATCTACGGCTGCCTTGTGAAGAGCTTTTGCAGCGAGCAGCAATCTCGCATGATGGCTATGAAAAATGCAGGCGACAATGCCGAGGAAATGCTCAGGACCCTCCAGGTCCAGTATAATAAGATCCGTCAGGCTACCATCACCAACGAAATGATAGAAATAACCGCAGGTGTCAGAGCCCTGAAGCGGCAGCGGACATCTGCAGCGGGAGATTTGTATTATGACAATGAATAATACACAGTTAAATAAAGGCAAGATCGTCCAGATAACAGGCCCTGTCATTGACGTTCAGTTTACAAAGGAAACTTTGCCCAAGATAAGGGAAGAGCTGTATGTTGACTGCAAGGACGAGCGCCGCGCCATGGAAGTGGTGCAGCACGTTGGCGGCTTTGTGGTGCGCTGCGTCATGCTGGGCGCCAGCGAAGGCCTTTGCCGCGACATGACAGTGTACGCCACCGGCGCGCCTATCTCCGTGCCTGTGGGCGAAGCCGTGCTGGGCCGACTGCTCAATGTTCTGGGTGAGCCTATAGACAATGCCGGGGACATTCCCGGGGATTGCCAGCGTATGAGCATATATCGCCCTGCTCCCGAATATGCCGACCGTTCAAGCGCCGAAGAGGTACTTGAGACGGGCATCTAGGTCATTGACCTGCTGGCACCCTATGCCAAAGGCGGCAAAATCGGCCTTTTTGGCGGCGCAGGCGTAGGCAAGACCGTTCTTATTCAGGAGCTTATCCACAACATAGCCACCGAACATGGCGGCTACTCCATATTCACCGGCGTGGGCGAGAGAAGCCGCGAAGGCAACGAGCTTTTCTATGAGATGGCGGAAAGCGGCGTTCTGGACAAGACCGCTCTGGTTTTCGGTCAGATGAACGAAGCCCCCGGTGTGAGAATGCGCGTGGCCCTTACCGGACTTACCATGGCGGAATACTTCCGCGATGAGAGCCATAAGGACGTACTGCTGTTCATTGACAACATTTTCAGATTTGTTCAGGCCGGCAGCGAGGTTTCCACCCTGCTTGGCCGTATGCCCTCTGCTGTGGGTTATCAGCCCACTTTGTCCCAGGAGCTGGGTGAACTGGAAGAGCGCATAGCCTCCACCAAGGACGGCTCCGTCACATCGGTTCAGGCTATTTATGTGCCTGCCGACGACCTTGCCGACCCTGCCCCTGCCACCACCTTCGCCCATCTGGACGCTACCACCGTTCTCAGCCGAAAGATCGCAGAGCTGGGCATTTACCCGGCAGTCGATCCTCTGGAGTCCACCTCCCGTATGCTGGATCCGGAGATTGTGGGCGAAGAGCATTACAATATTGCCCGTACCGTGCAGGAGATTCTGGAGCACTATAACGAGCTTCAGGATATTATTGCAATACTTGGTATGGACGAGCTGAGCGAGGAAGACAAGATCCTCGTCCGCAGAGCCAGAAAGATCCAGCGTTTCCTCTCCCAGCCTTTCAGCGTGGCTGAGAAGTTCACCGGTATCACCGGTGTCTATGTGCCGCTGAGTGAGACTATCCGCAGCTTCAAGGCAATCATCGACGGTGAGGCGGACGATTATCCCGAAAGCGCATTTTTCAATGTGGCCACCATTGACGATGTCAAGGCCAAGGCAGCGCAGATGATGGAGAGCGAAAATGAATAGCTTTCATCTTGAAATTCTGAGCCCTGAGAGGGTTTTCTACCGGGGTGACTGTGTATCTCTCATCGTGCCTATAAGCGACGGTATGCTGGGTGTTATGGCAAACTGCGAGCCCTTTACCGCCTCTTTGTCCATCGGCGAGGCCTACTACACAAAGCCCGACGGGGAGAAGGTACTGTTCTCCATTTCCGGGGGCATGATAGATGTGCAGGGCCTGAACGCAACGCTTCTTTGTGAGTCCGCCCTGCTGCCGGAGGAAATAGATGAGGAACAGGAGCGCCAGGAGGCTGAGCAGGCCCGCGCCGAGCTTGCCAAGGCACAGAGCAGGATGGATTATCTTATCGCCCAGCATGTGCTTCTGGACGCTGTGAACAATCTCAAGGTCAAGCAAAAACAGAGCATTAACTGATATGAAATCAGGGGAGAGCCTGCGCTCTCCCCTATTTTTTATGCGGTGCGTGTTCGACTCTAAGTTGGACTACCCCGGCGGCCTTGTTTCCATGGAACAAAGCCGCCGGGGTAACATTTCAGAGTCTAACTTTAATTACAACTTTTTCCACTTGCGTGGGGCACCCGGCAATACAGCGGGGCTTATGTATGTCCTCGGGATAGAGGACTATGAAGCTGCCTTTATCAAGAGGAAGCGCCGTTCCCTCCATGTCGGGGAAAAAGCATACATCCCCTTTCTCATCATAAGGCACCTTTACCGTGCTGTCATCCATCAAGGCCCAGTACAGGTATTCCCTGCCCGATCTGACATACTGCACATCAATGTAGCTTCTGTGGCTTTCATAGGCTATGTTTTCGTACGGCTGGGTTTCATAGCCGGATACCATGGCATAAACATTGTCCCCATCCAGGTCATATCTGCCTGCCGGGAAGGGACTTTCGCTATGCTTGCGCAGAAAATCAAAGGCCAGCTCCAAGCCGGGATTTTGTGCGGAATAATAGCCGCTGTTTTCCAATAAATCTAAGATCATGGCATTCTCTCTGTTCTGTCAGGCTTTGTCGCTCTGCTGGATGCGGCGAATCTCCCTGAGTTCGTCCTTGGCACCCTTGAAGAGATGGAGATAATCTATGCCCATAAAGAGAACATTTATGCCCTTATCATGCCAGTACTGAATGGTCTGGGGATTCCAGTCGCCGCTGGATACGCCAATGGACTTGCCTGCATCCCTGATTATCTTAATTCCTTCATCTATCAGCGCACTGGTCTGAGAATTGAATACATCACCCAGCTTGCCTATGGAGCCGGAGAGGTCGTTGGGGCCAAAGAGGAAGCAGTCAACATAGGGGTTCTTGACCATTTCCTTAAGGTTTTGTATGGCTATATAGGATTCCAGCTGAACAATGCGCACAAGCTCTTTGTTGCTTTTCTTTATGTACTCCAGAGAGTCATCCACGCCGTAGCGAATTGCTCTCATTGGTCCGAAGCCTCTGATTCCCTCGGGAGGATAGAGTGTGGCTTTCATGGCATAATCCAGTTCCTCCACGGTGTTCACAGTGGGGAAAAGTATGCCGGTAGGTCCCATTTCAAGAACTCGCTTTACAAGGATATGGTCATTCCAGGGGACACGTACAATGGATTCCGTGCCGCCGGAATGAGCTGCTATTATATGCTGCTCAAGTATAGAGTAGTCTATGGCCGTATGCTCAGTATCTATCCAGACGCAGTCGTAGCCCAAAGATGCGCAAAGCTCAGACACGCAGTGATCCTTCAAAAATACATGTGTTCCGGCAACAGGCTCGCAGTTTCTTAATTTTTCTTTTAATGAAGACATAAAAACCTCACAAAAATCAGCTATTGTTCATGCGGCTGAAATAAGCCGCATGAACAATAAGAATTAATTATTATGCCTCGAAGTTTACGTTCTGCTCAAGAAGTGCAGCACGGAGCTTGTCGGAGGGGATGTCTCTGGGCTGTACATTCAGCTCAACTGCCAGAGCGGCTGCAACGCCTGCGCCCTGACCGATAGCAAAGCTGCCGGGCATGATGCGGGTGGCACCCATTGCATCGTGGGAGGCAGAAATGCAGCGGCCTGCAACGATAACGCCGTCCATCTTGCAGGGAACGAGGGAGCGGAGAGGAATGTCGAAGGAGTTGCCGCCGTCGGGATTTCTGAAGATGGCGCTCTCGCCGTCAGCAGTGTGGTGGCCTATGGGGGCACTCATGGTGGCAACAGCATCATCGAACTTTCTGAATGCAAAGAGGTCGTCCTCGGTGAGCTTGTAAAGGCCCTTTACCTGTCTGGTCTCACGGATGCCCATGATGGAGGAGGTGGCCAGAATGTAGGCGTTCTCGTAGCCGGGGATAATCTTCTTCAGAACGCTGACGCACTCGTCAATGCGCTTTCTGGAGATGGTGATGGACTCGGAGATTTCCTCGGTCTTGGTGCCGTCAACATGGAACTCGCCGGTCATGTTCAGGTACATTTCGCCATCTCTGGGGCTTTCGTAAATAAGCATGAACCAGCTGCGCAGGTAGTCCAGCTCGGGGGGAAGCTCAACGCCCTGAAGCTCGTTGTGGATACCGAACTTGTGGAAGATGCCTTCCTTCCAGCCCTTGGTGGGAGAGTTGTGGACCCAGTCAGGATGCTCGTTGTAGTAGTAATCCAGCACACGCTGCTTGTCAATACCGGCAAGCTTGGTGATGAGGGTGACGGGATGCAGTTCGGTTACGGGGAGCTGCTCGTACTCAGCGCCGGACCATGCGATGATATCTGCGTCGGCAGTGCAGTCTACGATGCACTTGGCATAGTATGCGCTTCTGCCGGTCTTGTTCTCAACAACAACGCCCTTGACAACGCCGTCTTCAACGATTGCGTCGGCAAGCCAGGTTTCATAGAGAATGTCCAGAGTGTTGCCCTTGGCACGCTCACGGAGAACATACTCGTTGCACAGGGACTTTGCAGCCTCGGCGTCGTAGTCGATGAACTGAGCCTCGGACTTTACTCTGTCGTAGCCCAGCAGACCGTCATTGACGCCGCCCAGCTCATGAAGCTCATCAAAGAACTCCTCGGCAAGACCGCGGATAACGACCTTCTCCTGGTCGTTGATTGCGCAGAAAATGCCCATGATACCGGCAGTCATCTGGCCGCCAAGGCAGTTCATACGCTCGATAACGAGGGTCTTTGCACCTCTGCGGGCAGAAGCTATGGCTGCTGCAAAACCGGCAGTGCCGCCGCCGGCAACGATTACGTCATATTCGCCGCGTACGGGAAGTTCACGTGCTTTTTCAAGATAAGTTTTCATATTGTTCCTCCATATTATTTAAAATAAATAATGAGTTAAGTTAGTCTATAAGACCGGCTGCGGTGGGCAGATACAGTCCTATTTCCGGGATGTAGGTGACAAGCATCAGCACAATGACCAGTGCTCCAACGTAGGGCAGGAGATACTTGGACTCTCTGCCGATGGAAACCTTGCCTATCTTGCAGCCTATGAACAGGCACTGACCCAGAGGGGGAGTTGCGTTGCCTATGTTAAGGTTGATGCAGGAGATAAGGCCGAACTGCACGGGGTTGATGCCGTACTTCATAGCGATGGGGGCAAGTATCGGGCCGAACATCAGCAGAGCGGAAGCAGGCTCCATAAAGCAGCCAAGGAACAGATAGAGAACGTTGACTGCCAGCAGGAACATAACCTTGCTGCTGATAACAGTGGTGAAGAAGTTGGTGAGCTCTGCCTGAACCTGCAGCAGAGTGAGAGCCCAGCTGAGAGTCTTGGAGCAGCCAACGATAATAAGAACGGTACCGGTCATCTTGACAGTGTTCAGCAGCATGCCGGGCAGCTCGCTGAGCTTGACGGTCTTCATAACGAAGCAGGAAACAATGAGTGCGTAAATACATGCAAGGCAGCCTGCCTCAGTGGCAGTGCATACGCCTCCCAGAATACCGCCCATTATAATGACCGGCATACCGAGGGGAGCTGCTGATTCAATAAGGATGCGCTTTACCTCTGCGGAAGAGTACTTCTCGGTTCTTCTGGGGAAGTGGTGGGTGCGGTTACGCAGTATGATAACGGTGCAGAGAGCTACTGCAACCAGAACGCCGGGGATAATGCCGCCCATGAAGAGTGCGCCCACGGATACGTTCATTACGCTGCCGTAGATAACCATGATGATGCTGGGGGGAATGATGGGACCCATGACGGAGGAGGCAACCGTAACAGCAACGGCTTCCTCTTTTTCATAGCCCTGCTCGTGCATTGCGGGGACTATCATAGTGCCCTCAGAGGACACGTCTGCCACGGCGGAGCCGGTAATGCCGCCGAAGAACAGTGAGCAGATAACGTTGACGTGTGCCAGTGCGCCCGGTACACGGCCAACTATCAGGGATGACAAATCTATAAGCTTCTTTGTAATACCGCCCTTGTTCATTATTTCTCCCGCAAAGAGGAAGAAAGGTATGGCCAAAAGCGGGAAATATGCAACACCATTATAAATTGACTGGGGTATCAGAGTAAGGGGATTGCCGCCAAGGGCCAACAGGCCCACAAGTCCGGTAAAGCCGAGAGCCCAGGTGATAGGGACTCCCAGGAACACTATCACGATCAGCAGAACTGCCAGTAATCCTATTGTCATATTTATTTCTCCTTATGATGGATGTTCAGCAGTCCGCATCAGACAGCCTGGCTGAAGTCCTGCTCCATTTCCATCTGTTCTTCCAGAGGAATAAAGCGGCACTCGTCTGTTCTTATGTCATGCACTGTATTGATGATATGTTCAATGAGGGCTATCACACAGCCTATCACTATAAAACTGTACATGATGGATACAGGCCATTTGAGTATGACCATTTTTTGAATTTTGACCAGGTCAAGGAAAAGATACCCGCCGTAGCATGCAACGGCAAGGAAGATGGCTACTACAATACTGTCAAAAATGTAGATGACCTTCTGCACCTTCCGCGGCAGCTTACATACAAGGCTTTCAAGAGCACTGTGGGTTTTATCCCTTACGCCCATTGCCATACCAAGCATGGACATGAGCACCATGAGGAAGACTATAAATTCATCTATCCACATGTTTCCACGCCTGAACACAAAGCGGAGAATTACGTTGTAGAGGGTGAGCAAAATAATAGTGGTGACAGTAAGGATCGCCACGCCCTCTTCCAGCTTGTAAAACCACTTCATGAATTTTGTTTCTCTCAGGTTGAAAGGTTTATCCATTTTAAGCTCCTTTGCTTTGTTTATGACTGGGGCTGTGTCTTATGACACAGCCCCGGCACGGTAAGCCTGGAACAATCAGCCGATGCGTGCGATGGTCTCCTGAATCTCGTTGTAGAATTCTTCGGTCTCGGGAGTCTCTGCAAACATCTCATCCTTGATACCGGAAATGGCATCGATGAATACCTGCTTCTCCTCGTCGGTCAGGGTGGTGATCTGAACGCCCTTGTCGATGAGGCCCTGAGTGGCTTCGGCTTCGTAGTCGGCAAATGCTGCCCACTCCCAGTCGGTGGTCTCAAGGCATGCCTCGTCTATGGCCTTCTGGTACTCTTCGGGCAGACCGTTGTAGAAGTCAAGGTCCATTACGTACATGCCGCAGATACCGATAGCATCCAGAATGGTCAGGTACTTGCCGTAGTCAGCAAGCTGGTTGTCAAGCAGGAGAGCTGCGCTCTGCTCGGCGCCGTCAATGGTGCCCTGCTGCAGTGCGGAGTATACCTCGCTCCAGCCCAGAGCAACGGGAGTGAAGCCCATGTTTTCAAATGCCTTTGCCAGATAGGTGTTCTGCAGGACGCGGACGCGGATGCCCTTTGCATCTTCAGGAGAACGAACCTCGCGGAGGGTGTTCATGGGATTTCTGTAACCGGTGGTGTTGAACATCAGAACCTTGATTCCGGCCTCTTCAAGAGACTTGTCCAGGAACTCAAGGAACTGCTCATCTTTGTAGCAGGCAAGCTCAGTAGCAGCATCGCCGCCAAAGAGGAAGGGCAGGGAGAATACGGACCAGCCGGGAGCATAAACAGCAAGGTCTGTGGATGCAATCTGAGCTACCTGAATGGTGTGTGCGCGGAGGCCTTCCATAGAGGCTGTCTTGTCGCCCAGGCTGCCGCTCCAGTAATACTCAGGAACGAGCTTGCCGCCGGTCTTCTCTTCGATGAGGCTGAAGAGCATTTTGGTGGTGTCGCCCTGGAGGGAGTCTTCGTTGTTGGTATCGGAAATACGGACAACGATGGGTTTGTCGTCAGCACAGGCAGCTCCGCCGAGAGCCAATACCATGCACAGTGCCATGACAAGTGCGATCAATCTTTTCATGTTTTTCTCCTTTTTTGTTTTTATTTTGTTGCCGTCTCTGCAAAGGCCTTTCAGATCCCTTGACACGAGAAATTATGTCTCAGGCTCTTCCCTGCGCTTTACATTGATGACTAACTCACTTTTTACATGACCTTCTCTGCGATCATAATGTCAATTGCGTGCTGGTGCTTTACATTTGAGGACATACAGTCATATATTTTTTCCTCAATCAGCTTTATGCGCCAGTCGGAATACTTCATCAGCAGCTCCCCTGATTCCCACAGGTAGGCAAAATCATCCTGTTCCGGTGGCGGCTCAATGAAAGGCTTCCTCAAATATACGTTCATGGCGTTGATACCATTTAACTTTGTGTGCTGCTTGTAGTTTTCAAATATCTCTTTTCTGAGCTCAGGCTTGATATGGTGCAGTGCACGACTGGAGTAAATAACGTCGTACTCCTCCTGCAATCTGTAACTGAGCATATCCGCGCGGAAAGCGTTTATATGCAGATGGTACATTTCCGCCAGACGCTGCAATTTGTTTATTCCGCTTTGGGCAATGTCAAAGGCGGTGACATTATAGCCGTTGCGGGCAAAGAAAAAGGCGTCCTTTCCCTCTCCGCAGCCAATTTCCAGCAGTTTGGTGTCCTTGCCGGGAGGAACCAGCCGCAAAACCTCGTAACACAGGTCGTTGGGCTGTAACCCCCAGTAATAGTCGTCGCTGAGATAGGCCGCCTGATAGAGTGTCTTTTTCAAGTCCCCCGGTATATGCCCAAGCAGAGAATCTATGTTGGTTTCCAGAATATCCGTCAGCTTCGGCAAAACCTCAATATCCGGATATGACTGTCCGCTCTCCCACTTGGAAACAGCCTGAGCACTTACTCCGACTGCGCGTGCCAGATTCTCCTGAGTCAGTTTCTGTTCCTTGCGAAGCCGGGATATGTTTTTACCCATTACATCTTTCATAGCTACTCCTTACACTTAAGATTATAAGATTAGGTGTTCTAAAAAAACAATGGAGACGATATTGAATTTTACGTCTCCAACTCAACCAGCAGTTTAATTCTGCTAAATTTTAGCTAAAACATCCAGCTGATTATTGTGCAATATTCACAATATATTTATCATTTATACTAAACAAATGATAAATAGAATAAGCGGATAATTCAATGGAAATAATTTCTGCGGTCTTTTTCAAGTGAAAGGGCCACTTTTATCCGCTTATTCCGCTATACTGATAAGAGCCTGTGTAGCGAGTACAAATATACTGCATATTGCCAACATTCATCCTGAAACTACTGCATTTTGCATCTCTCCCTTTATTTATTGCTTGCCAAGTCCTGACTTATGCTGTAAAATTTTCAAAAAAGGACTTGGAGAAATTTATTATGGAAAAAACTTTCGGTTTTATCGGCACGGGCAATATGGGTTCCGCCCTTGCAAGAGCCGCCGTCAAGGAGATTACCCCGGCCAATGTATGGCTTTCAAACCGCAGCCACGCCAAGGCTGAAGCGCTGGCCGAAGAGCTGGGCTGCCTTGCTGTACACGTAAGGACAGTGGCTGAAAAGTGCGACTATATATTCCTTGGAGTAAAGCCTCAGATGATGGAGGCTCTTCTGGCGGATATAGCGCCCGTTCTCGCTGCACGCGTGGAGCCCTTCGTGCTTATCAGCATGGCGGGCGGACTTAAAATGGAAAAGATACAGAAGATGGCAGGCGGCGATTATCCCGTTATCCGCATCATGCCCAACACCCCCGTATCTGTTGGCTGCGGTGTGATACTCTACGACTGTACGGAAAATGTACCAAAAGAGGCTGTTGAGGACTTCTGCGCCGCCATGGCGCAGGCAGGGCTTGTGGATGCCCTGCCGGAAAAGCTTATTGACGCGGGCAGCGCCGTATCCGGCAGCGGTCCGGCCTTTGCGGATATGTTCATTGAGGCTCTTGCGGATGGCGGTGTTCTGTGCGGCCTGCCCCGAAAAAAGGCCATGAGCTATGCCGCCATGATGCTTCAGGGCGCAGCAAAGCTGTACCTTGAAAGTGAAAGGCACCCCGGTGAGCTTAAGGACGCGGTCTGCTCCCCCGGCGGCAGCACCATAGTGGGCGTACGTGAACTTGAAAAGGGCGGCTTTCGCTCAGCCTGCATGGAGGCTGTTATAAAGACATACGAGAAAAGCCGCGAAATGGGCGAATAAATAACAAAGGACTTGTTGCAAAATGAAGCAACAAGTCCTTTAGTTATGTAATAATCTGCGTCTTGTGGCCGTAGAGGAGGGGGATATTATCCGCTCACGGGCGCTTGATAAGAGCCCCTGAAAATTCTATCTGTCTCAAATGCTGTTTTTGCAGCAAGTCCTTTGATGTTTTATTTTTTTCCTAATTTTGCAAAGAGCGGGAAGGTATGGGGCCAGATACAGCCGGCGAAGATGCCCATAAGGAAATAGCGGACAAAGTTTGAAACATTGTCCCTGACCGCGCCATCAAGGAAAAGGCCGAAGAAGGCGTTGAGGACAGGTTTGAAACCGCTTTTTATTGCCACCACCAGTGCAAGCCCCAGCACAAGCTTCAAAAGCTGGCCCAACAGGGGTGCCTCGGTGGAAAAATTGAGCTTTTTCGTATCGTAAATATAAATAACCAGCAAGGCAAGGCTTGTGCCGCCTACGGTGCAGGCATTTTTCACGCCGCTGGCAAGATTGTGGGCATCTGTATTTTCAGGGAAAGTGTACGTAAAGACAAAGATGGCATAGGCCACACAGGCCGCCAGAAGCAATACGAACACGTATTTTGCACACTTTTCAAAGCTTCTTTCATCCTTAAAGCAAAAGTACAGCCCGATTGCAAGTCCGCCGCCGATAAGATAGGACACGCCCACATCCAGCGGAGTATGAACGCCAAGGTACATTCTGGAAAAAGGTACAATGACTATAACGGCGAGACAGAGCCATCTGACCCAGGCTTTTTTGAAGCCAAGGGCAATACTGCCGTAGGTGCCCACGGCGGTCTGGGTATGACCGGAGGGGAAGGAATAGCCTCCCGCGCCCTCGATTGCGGATTCAACAGGCTTAAAATCCGGGTCTATTACCCATGGGCGGGGGATGCGAAACCAGAGCTTTAAAAACTGATTGACCACAGTCCCCAGAAGCCCCACGATAAAAACATAATAGCCACGACGCTTATCAATGCACCAGAATATCAAAAGCGCCATCGCCATAAAGCAGACCTCATCCCCAAGGTAGGTTATGGCGGACATGAAGCCGGTCAGCGCCGGGATGCGGATACCCTCAAGAAGTTTCAGAAATTCCATATGTCGCTCCTTTGATTTTTTTACGATTATAGCATAAAGGCCGTATTTTATAAAGCTGTACTTGTGCGCCGTGTCTGCTTTATGATAAAATCTGAAAAACAGCAAGCGGAGGAACTGACATGGACATTACACAGAGCTTTTACGATAATATGGCCACACAGTATGACAAGCTTTTTCTCGACTGGCAGGCCACGACCCATGAGCAGGCGGTAATTCTGGAGCGGATATTTGCTGAAAAGGGCTTTGACCGCGCAGCTTCCGTTCTGGACTGTGCCTGCGGCATTGGCACGCAGGCCATCGGCCTTGCCGCTCTGGGCTACAGCGTGACTGCATCGGACATAAGCGAGGGTGAGCTTTGCGAGGCAAGGGAGAGAGCTAAAAAGAACAATGTAAGCATCCCCTTTGAGCGGGCTGACTTCTGCGCACTGTCGGACAGCTTTGATGAGAAGTTTGACATTGTTATCGTGATGGACAATGCCCTGCCCCATATGCTGACCTGTGGCGCGCTGAAAAAGGCGATAGACAGCATAACGGGGCAAATCAGGCCCGGCGGTATATTCGTAGCCAGCATAAGAGACTATGACGCTCTCCTGATGACCAAGCCACCCTACTCCCCGCCCTACATCCACAAGACCGCCAAGGGGCAGCGGGTATCTTTCCAGACCTGGGACTGGGAGGGTGATAACTACCGGCTTGTCCAGTACATTATTGACGATGAAGAGAGCCTTGAAGTGAGCCGCTTTGAATGCGAGTACAGAACTATCCGGCGGGATGAGCTGACAAAGCTCCTCGAAGATGCGGGCTGCACTGAGATTGAGTGGAAGTATACAGAGGATAGCGGCTTTTATCAGCCGATAGTTGTTGCGAGGAAGCTTTGATATGGATAAAGTCTGGACTGAAATGTATGAGGCTGCAAAGAGCGTGCTTTGCGAGCGGAGGATATCCGACTATGTGAGCTGCGGCGAGGTGGCGGCGGCGGTTTTATCAAAGTCGGGCAGGATATACACAGGCGTGTGCATTGATACCTGCTCAACCCTGGGCATCTGCGCTGAGAGAAACGCCATTTTCAATATGATCACAAACGGCGAGTCCGAGATAGACAAGGTGCTTTGCATCTTGCCGGACGGCTCCAACGGCGCTCCCTGCGGTGCCTGCCGGGAGCTTATGGTGCAGCTTATGGCTGGGCATTATCAGGATGTTGAGATAATGCTGGATTACGCCACAGGGCGTACCGTAAAGCTGGGCGAGATAACGCCGGAGTGGTGGATAAAATAAAAGCTCAAAAAATCGGCCTGTGCGAAAACACACAGGCCGATTTGATTTTATATAAGTGCCAGAGAGATTTCTCTGATGGCCCGCTCGGCGGCGGGTACATCGGTGAAGTTGGAGGCAAAGCAGATGATGCAGGGATTTTCAGAGTACACCACGGCCACATCGTTGGTGATACCGTCATCCTCGCCGGTCTTGTGGGCAACCGGCGTACCCTCCAGGAGGTAGCCGGGGATCTTGTGGTTTATCTGCTGCTCTAAAAGGAGCTTTTCCATGCGGGTGCTGACTTCTTCGTTTATGAAGCTGTGGCGGTAGATACGCTCTAAAAGTTCGCCCATCTCGGCGGGGACGATGCGGTTTTCAAGGCCCTTGGCAGAGCTTTCTGCATCAAAAAGAAGTCTTTCCAGATGGGTGTCCTTCAGGCCGATCTCCTTGAACTGCTCATTGAGGAAGTCAAGGCCCAGACGCTTTATGAGAAGGTTTGTGGCAGCATTGTCGGAAAGGCTTATCATAAGGCCGCAGAGGGTGTTTATATCCACCTCCACGTCACCTGTGAAAAAGTACAGCGCACCGCAGGGGGGCAGCTTATCCTCATCCCGGCAGACTATCTTTTCCGAAAGCTCCAGCTTCCCTTCTGCCCAGAGCTTCATTACAACGGCATAGATGGGCAGCTTTATAACGCTTGCCGCCTGAAACATATCCCTTTCCCTGTAGCCGAAGCTCTCGCCGGTGGAGAGGTTTTTATAGTAAAACCCGATATCGCCGGGGAGGGAGGCAAGGCGGGAGAGTATTTCGTCTTTGGTCATGGTTTTGCCTCAGTTATCTATAAGGTCGGTATCGTACTCCTTGCCGCCGTTCATCTTGCGGAAGACAAAGTACATGGGGATGCAGATTGCAATGATGATAAGGCCCTTGAGAGAAGTGACGGGGTCTTCAACGAAGTTGTTGACCAGCAGTACAAGGAAGCAGATAACAGTCAGGATGATGACTGGAACACCGCCCCAGACCTTGTAGGGACGCTCCATATCGGGGAAGCGGAAGCGGAACACCAGAACCGCGATGATGGCCAGCAGATTGATAAGGGCGCTGACGGTGATGAGCCAGTCGGTCAGGGACTGGAGGGAGTTGAAGCAGACAAGGATGATGGCCATTGCGGAGGAGGCCAGAGTTGCGTTTGCGGGCACACCCTTGTCGTTTACTTCGCCCATGGACTTGAAGAAGTAGCCGCCCTTGGCCATGGCGTAGTATGTACGGGGGAATACAAGGCAGTCGCCGTTGACAGTGCCGATAATGCCGATGAACATACCAACCAGCACCACCCACTTGCCAACGCTGCCGAGGATGCGGCCTACGGCCTCAGTGCCAAGGTAGAGGTTGCCGCCGGCGATCATGGAATTGACTTCCTCGGCGGGGATGATGCGG
Organism: Oscillospiraceae bacterium; assembly: GCA_017398685.1. Taxonomy (GTDB): domain Bacteria; phylum Bacillota; class Clostridia; order Oscillospirales; family Oscillospiraceae; genus Limivicinus. The sequence goes on along the minus strand of JAFQFH010000004.1, from coordinate 17,745 downwards.
TAGATCGCCAGATTGAAAAGGGTGTAGATAAGGGTGATTGCGCCCATGGAGATGATGATTGCAAGGGGAATGTCGCGGCGGGGCTTCTTCATCTCACCGGCGACGGTGTTCAGGTTGGTCCAGCCCTCGTAGGCCCAGAGGCTTGCGAAGGTGGCAAAGCTTATGAGCTTGATGGCATCAACGATGCTTGCCTTCTCGCCCTGGAATGCGGTGGAGGGGCTGAGATCGGGGGTCTGGGTGCCAAAGAAGATACCCACGATAATGACAAGTGCCAGAGGGATGACGCGGACGACCATGGAGAAGTTCTGGAAGGCTGCGCCGAACTTGACACCGCGCAGGTTAAGGGCGGTGAATATGACGATGATGGCAATGGCCAGAAGCTTCACGGTCAGATCGCTGAAATTGAAAATCTCAGCAAACTGGGTGACAGCGGCAATGGCAAGGGCTGCAATGGAGCCGGAGCAAATGAGCAGGAAGCCTGCAAAGCCGTTGATGAAGCCCAGCATGGGGTGATATGCCTTGGAAAGGTAGGTGGTCAGACCGCCGGTGACGGGCATCTCAGCGCCCAGCTCTGCAAAGCAAAGACCGCCGAGGATACTGACAAGGCCGCCCACCAGCCAGCAGATAAGGGCCATGCCCATGGACATATTGGTGCGCTCGAGCACGTAGCTGCCCAGATAGTAGATACCGGAGCCGATGGTCATACCGGCAACAAGGCTGACGCCGGAGAACAGACCCAGTTCCTTTCTGAGCTTGCCGCCTGAGTTCTTGTTGTTCTTAGACATTTTATTTCCTCCTAAATTTGTTTACGAATTGATCTGCCGGAGTTGAAAGACAGGATTTTGCCGTTTTCAGCGGCGATGACACCGTTGACGATAACATAGTCCATGCCCTCCGGGGGCAGGAGAGGCTGCTCAAATGTAGCTTTATCCGCTATCCTCTCCAAATCGAAGATGACCACGTCCGCATCTGCGCCTGCGCTGAGCCTGCCCTTATCTTTAAGGTTGAGCTGACGGGCGGGAACGGCGGTGATCTTGTTTATGGCTTCAAAAAGGCTGAGTTTTCCGGTTTTGACATAACGGTCAATAAATCTGGGGAATGCCCCTGCCGCTCTGGGGTGGCCCTGCCCCTCGCTGAGCGTACCGTCACTGCCCAGCATTACGCCGGGATGTGTCAGCGCCAGATCCACCTGAGATTGCTGCATTACGTAGCAGATGGTCATGCACTCGGGGTGCTCACGGCGAACCTCGTCAAATATCTCCTTTGTGCAGCGCTGCCCCTTGTACTTCCCTTCCGCCAGCTCCACCACCGAGTAATCACAGCCGTAGCGCTCAAGCCAGCCCTCGTCATAGGTGGTAGAGCCAAGGCCGGTGGAAAAGGCATCGTAGGGATAACAGTCACAGCCGATGTCCGGTTTTATTATCTTATAGGAGTCCACCAGAGTCAGGAATTTTTCCATCTGACCGAAGCCCGCCATGCTGCCTATATGGGAAAGCTGAACGGGTACATCCAGCGTAAGCCCTGCATCCAGAAACTCTCTTGCAGCGTCGTACACCTCTTCAGCGTCGCTGCGGATATGGGCGGAGATGCGCCCGCCGTGCTTTTTGCAGCCGGAGGCCGTCTCCAGAAGCTCATCCATATCTATGCCGGGGATATATCTTATCCCGAAGGATACGCCTACGCAGCCTCTTTCAAGGCATTTTTCCACTTGGCGGGCCATGTGCGCTTTCTGCTCTTTCGTGGCGGGGGCGTACTTATCCAACGCTCCGGCCTCATGGCGGAAATATTCATGTCCCGCCATCATGCCCACGTTCACTGCCGTGCCCTGAGCATCCACCAGATCAAGATAGTCCGCCGGGTGATACTTATTCTCACCGCAGTTACCCGCGATGGCAGAGGTCACGCCCATGCGGAGCATACAGTTGAAAATGGCCTTTTCCTCGTCCTTATAGATGCTGCCGTCAGGCAGGACGGGGTCTTCATGCATATGGATATCCACAAAGCCGGGACAGACGATTTTGCCCGTGGCATCTATCACACGCTCAGCCCTGAAGTCTGCCGAGGGTGGGACTATCTTTCCATCGGATATGTATATGTCCAGAACGGAGTCCACATAATTTGCAGGGTCTATAACGCGCCCTGAGCGAATGAGTATATTCATAGTATTCTACCATATTATCAGGATATATCTGATATGATACAGTAATTCATAAAAGCTGTAAAGTGTATTTTGCAATGTGATTATTTTTTCTTGGATTTGTACAAAAATTATTGGGGATTTGCGCTCAGTTTTAAATGCTTTCGTTATCTTGCAAAGCAAATTTGCCCCGCATTTTCCCTCTATTGCATGATGGTATTTATCTATTGTATCATGTAGAAAAGGAGGTGCTTTTACTTGAAAAATCTGACTTTTTCCAAGGTTTTCTGCACATGGTTTGCACTGGGGCTTCTTTTCAGTCTGTTTAACGCATACACCTTCAAAAGCCCCCTGCTGCACAGCTTTTTCATGGCAAGTCTGGGTGTTTTTCTGCTTATCCATCCGGTCTGGCCGGGCAGTCTGCGGGTGTACTGGAGTGAGAAGAAGTGCCGCGTCTTTATAAGGATACTGGCAGTGTTTGAGATAATATTCTCATTTATGACCAGAATGAGTTTTTGAGGACAGAAAAATGAGAAAAGTCCTTTTTGTTTTTCAGATAATCGTATCGCTTGTTGTCATTACTGCCGCTGTCATTCAGATAACGGGTCTGCACCCAAAGGCTGTCAATGTGGCTGTGCCGATGGTAGGGCTTATGCTTTTATTGCAGGGTATAGGAAACTGGAAAAATGACAGGGCTGCCGCCATTACCGGGTTTTGCTGCGCCGGCTTTATATTCGTGGTTTCTGTTGTGGTTTTCTTCTCATAGCTTGTGGCATCGGCTCTATCTGTGGTAAAATATCATCAAGCATCGGATTTCAATAAAAAAGGGAGAAAGAGAAAATGGAATACAAGGAAGTATTGGAAAACGTAAAAAAGATACAGGGGCTTTCCTGCAAGGGTTGCGCTGAGTGCAACGGTCTGGCCTGCGGCAATACCATGCCCGGCCCCGGCTCCAAGGCCCCCGGCAACGGCGCCAACGACAACTGGAAGGCATGGCGCAATGTGAAGGTTAACATGGATGTTATCGCCCCCAGCACCGCGGTGGATATGTCCGTAAAGCTGCTGGGCCGTGAGTTCAAACTGCCTATAATTACCGGCCCTGTGGGTTCTATCAAGTGGCAGTACCACCCGGACAGCGACGTGAGAGAGTATAACAGAGCCATTATTCTCGCCTGCGAGAAGGCCGGGGCTGCCGCCTCCTTCGGTGACGGTATCGACCCTGCCGTACTGCCTGACACTATCCAGTTCGGTGCAGAGCATGGCGGTATCTCAATGCCCGTGCTTAACCCCTACTCTGACGAAGAGATCATGGAGAAGATGGATTTTTGCCGTAAGTTTGATCCCTTTGCCATGTGCGTGGTTATCGACAGCGCCGGGCTTCCCCATCTGAGAGCAAAGAATATTTCCGCCGGCACCAAGACCATTGAGCAGCTTGCAAAGCTGAAGGAGCACGCAGGCATACCCTTTGTGGTCAAGGGTGTCATGAGCGCAAAGAGCGCACTGAAAGCTCTTGAAGCCGGTGCTGACGCGCTTATCGTGTCAAACCACGGCGGCCGTGTGCTGCCCGGTACTCCCGCCACTGCCGAGGTGCTTCCGGAGATAGCCGACGCTGTAGGCGGCAAGATGCAGATTATCGTTGACGGTGGTATCCGCTCCGGTCTTGATATATTCAAGGCTCTGGCTCTGGGTGCAGACGCAGTTATGATGTGCCGTCCCTTTATCACCTGCTACTTCGGCGGCGGTGAAGAAGGTATTAGCGCCCTTCTCAACAAGCTCAGTGCAGAGCTTTCCGATACCATGTATATGTGCGGTGCAAGAAAGCTTGACGATATCACAAGGGACATGGTGAGGTTTTAATACTTAGGTGTAAAAAAACGATGCAGATTTATAAAGTCTGCATCGTTTTTTTATTTTATTTCTTTTTATACAAGGCCAGTTCGGGGGTTTCGTACACAAGCTCATACATATCCTCCACAGTCTCGTCTATGAGAAACTTTTCTTCACAGTAGTGGAGATAATAGTCCGTATCCGTGATCTCATACTGAGGCTCATAGGGGGAAAGGCCGTGCCGTCCGGTATTCAGATACAGCGCACGGGGCTTGAAAAAGGCAACAGTTGCGTCCTCCGGGACATTTTCCTGTATATATGCGTACATATCCACCGCAGCTTCCGAGTAGGCTGTTTTTTCATCTCTCTGCGGATATAGCACATTTTGAATATCTGCCTGTACTATGGGCTTTGAGGCCGTAAACAAAACCGCAAGCACATATAAGGCCAGTACCGCTGTGCCAAACTTCTGCCAGAAGGCGGAGCTGCGCTTTCCTTTCCCGCCGGATTTCGCCCACGAAAGCTTCACAGCTTTGAAAACAGCTTTCAGTCCGGCGGCTGTGAAGATGAGCATGAAGGGCAGTATCGGGTAAAGATAGCGCATTCCCTGCACAAGATTCACGGCGGAAGTGCCAATAAAGCTCACCAGCACAAAAAACACCAGATGCGGATATTTCTTGAGCTCATAAGCCATTCCCACAAGGGAAAGGGCCATAAGAAGGTACACGCAAAAAAGGGAAAGCTTTATAAGCGCCGTGCTGACGCCCATTGAAAACTCATAGCTGCCCACAAGCAGACTGAGCTTTGAAATGATTGAAAAAACACTCTGCGTTGAGATCTGAACAATGTAATGATACCAGTAGCTCAGCTCGTAAAACTGCCGGGTCAGGCCCTCCTTTATCCACGGTATGCTCATGTTCTCCATGGCATTGCTCAGTGAGCTGGGTTTGGGAAAGATAAGAAGATTGAAAACCAGATACAAGGCCGCAAAGCTTGAAAAAACAAAAAGCACATTTGAGGCCATTGCCTTCGGCTTTTTGGCATATGCGCGGAGAAAGGCGATAAAAACAGTTACCACCAGTAAAATCCCGTTGAGTCGGACACAGTAGATATACCACAGCAGCGCACCCAAAACCAAAGCCTTTATCCGCCGCTTTTTTACGTTCTCCTCTTCTGCGCAGTTTTCCGCAAGCCAGATGGCTCCAATGCCAAGAGACACAAACAAAAGGTCATTGTAAAGTGTTCCTGCCGCCTCCACAAACTCGGGATTGAGGCAGAGAATACCGCACAAAAGCACAGAGCTGAGCCTGCCAAAGCTTTTTCTGCAAAGAAGATAAAAAAGCCCGGCTGCCGCAGCAAATGCAAAAACCGTTACAAGCTTATAGTATACAAGGTCGTTATACTCCACCCTGTCAAAGCCTGCCAGTCTGTACACAAGGCTGTGCACAAGAGGATAACCCCATGCGTAGACGATGGGCTTACCCTGAGACCTCTCGGGCAGCTCTGTCAGGTGCATCATGGTGTTAAGCTCTGCCTGCTCATCCAGCCGCCCCTCGGCAATGGCTATGCCCTCAGAAAGATAGGCTGCAAAATCATCGCCCCAGAGACAGTTATTGTCCAGACTGAAGAAAAAGAGCACAAACACCAAAAGAGACAAAAGTACCGCAATATGCCTGTCCGGGTTTTCGCGCCAGATATTCTTTTTGAGAACTTCACTCTTTTCAGGCATGACAGTATTCCTCTTTTATATTTTTCCTGTGCCTCAGGCTTTTGCGTACATTTTTGTGTAGTAATCCAGATAATCGCCGCTTATCACATGATCCACCCACACATTGTTCTGAAGATACCACTCTATTGTCTCGCCCATGCCGCGCTGGAAAGTATACTCAGGCGCCCAGCCCAGCTGTGTGGTGATCTTGGTGTTGTCGATGGCGTAGCGTCTGTCGTGGCCGGGTCTGTCCTGCACGTGGCGGATAAGGCTCTGGGGCTTTTCAAGCACGTCCAGAATGAGATTTACTATCTCAATATTGGCTCTCTCATTGTTGCCGCCTATATTGTAGACCTCGCCCCGCACACCCTTTTCAAGGACTGTACGGATGGCAACGCAGTGGTCCTTCACATGCAGCCAGTCGCGTATCTGCATACCGTCACCGTAGACGGGAAGCTCCTTGTCGTTTTTGGCGTTGTGGAGCATGAGGGGTATAAGCTTTTCAGGGAACTGATAAGGGCCGTAGTTATTGGAGCAGCGGGTAATGTTCACGGGCATGCCGTAGGTCCTGTTATAGGCCCGCACCACCATGTCCGCACTGGCCTTGGAAGCAGAATATGGGCTGTTGGGGGCGATGGGGGTTGTCTCGGTGAACATACCGGTTTTGCCCAGAGCACCGTAAACCTCGTCAGTGGAGACCTGAAGGTAGACAACGCCCTCTTTATATTCCTGACAGTACTTATTGTCAGGTTCAAGGTTCCAGTGCCTTTTGGCAGCGTCCAGCAGGCACTGGGTGCCTACCACATTGGTTGTGAGGAAAAGCTCCGGCTCGAGGATGCTGCGGTCCACATGGGACTCAGCCGCAAAGTGAACAACGGTGTCAAAACCGTACTTATCGAAAAGCTCATTCACAAGCGCTCTGTCCCGGATATCACCGTGGACAAAGACATAGCGCTTATCATCCTGCACAGCGGCAAGGTTTTCAAGGTTACCGGCGTAGGTGAGAAGGTCAAGGTTCACAAGAAGCTCAAGCCCATCATACTCACCCAGCATATAGTGGACAAAGTTGGAGCCTATGAAGCCGGCGCCGCCGGTCACAAGTATTCTTTTCATATTTCGCCCTCCGCAACTTTCACCAGGTATTCCCCGTACTCAGTCTTGAGCATGGGCTGGGCAAGTTTTATAAGCTGCTCTTTGGTGATATAGCCCATGCGGTATGCTATCTCCTCTATACACGCTATGTAAACACCCTGACGCTTCTGGACTATCTGAACAAAGTTTGCCGCCGCCAGAAGGTTTTCATGGGTGCCGGTATCAAGCCAGGCAAGGCCACGTCCAAAGGGCTGCACCTTGAGAGTGCCCCGGCGGAGATATTCATTGTTGATACTGGTTATCTCTATCTCGCCGCGCTCTGAGGGCTGAACGGTCTTTGCAATCTCCACCACGTCATTGTCGTAGAAATAAAGGCCGGGAACTGCATAGCGGGACTTGGGATGCTCCGGCTTTTCCTCGATGGATACAACATTGTTGTTCTCGTCAAACTCCACCACGCCAAAGGCTCTGGGATTGGGTACGGGATAGCCGAAGATAACAGCGCCCTTTTCAAGCTTCGCCGCCTCTTTCACCGCTACGCTTATGCCGCCGCCGTAAAAGATATTGTCACCAAGGATAAGGCAGACCTTGTCGCTGCCGATAAATTCCTCACCTATTATAAATGCCTCTGCCAGGCCCCTTGGCTTCTCCTGCACCGCATACTCAAGGCGCATACCTATATCGCTGCCGTCACCCAGAAGCTCACGGAAGGAGTCAATATCCCTTTCTGTGGAGATTATAAGCACCTCTCTTATATCTGCCAGCATGAGTACGGAAAGGGGGTAGTATATCATGGGCTTATCGTAGATAGGCAGAATTTGCTTTGAGATGGAGCGGGTAATGGGATACAGCCTTGAGCCGGTACCGCCCGCAAGGATTATGCCTTTCATATGAAGCCTCCTGTTTATTTTTTTTGACACAGTAATACATTTTGAGTATAAACCATTGAGCCTTAAATTGCAAGGCGGGGAGCAGACAAAACAAAGTGATTGTACCCGGCCTTGAAAAGTGATATAATGTGATTTTAGAAAAATAAGACCCCAAGGAGGATTTATTATGACAAGAATAGATATATTTTCCGGCTTTCTGGGTGCCGGTAAGACTACCCTTATCCGCAAGCTTATCCGCGAGGCCTACAAGGGTGAAAAGCTGGTGCTGATAGAAAATGAGTTCGGTGAAATCGCCATTGACGGCGGATTTCTGAAAGATGCGGGCGTGGAGATAACCGAGATGAATTCCGGCTGTATCTGCTGCACATTGGTGGGTGACTTTACCAAGGCCCTGAAAAAGGTTATGGAGGACTTTTCCCCTGACCGTATCATTATTGAGCCTTCCGGTGTAGGCAAGCTTTCCGATGTGGCCGCCGCCGTAAAAGAAGTGGAGGGCGCAGAGCTTGGCTGCAAGCTGACCGTTGTGGACGCCGGCAAATGCCGCATGTATATGCGAAACTTCGGCGAATTTTTCAACGATCAGGTGGAAAATGCCGACATAATCGTAATGAGCCGCACCGACACCGCAGCAGAGAGCAAGGTTCTTGCCGCCGCCGAGCTTCTCAAGGGGCTCAATGCAGATGCCAGCCTCATCACCACCCCATGGGACAAGCTGGATGGTATGCTTATAAAAGAGGCCATGGACGGCAATGCTCTTAAAAAGGACATGGAGCAGCTGGAGCATGAGCAGCACTGCCATCACCACGAGCACGGTGAGCATTGCAACTGCGGACACGAGCATCACGAACACCACCATGAGCACGGCGAACACTGCTCCTGTGGACACGAGCACCACGAACACCACCATGAGCACGGCGAACATTGCTCTTGCGGCCATGAGCATCACGGGCACCACCATGAGCACGGCGAGCATTGCTCTTGCGGGCATGACCACCACGGGCACCACCATGCCGATGAGGTTTTTGTCAGCTGGGGCGTGGAAACACCCAAAAAGTTTGACATTGCAAAAATCGAAGCCGCTCTCGACAAGCTTGCCGAACAGGACAGCTACGGCACCGTACTGCGCGCCAAGGGCTTTGTGGACAGTGTGGACGGTGAGTGGATATACTTTGACTATGTACCCGGCGAGGCAAGTCTGCGCCGTGGCAGCGCATCCGTCACAGGAAGACTCTGCGTTATCGGTTCTGCCCTTAATGAGCAGGCCTTGAAGGAGCTGTTTGAACTTGATTAAGAATAAGGACGTCCCCGTTTATCTTTTTACCGGTTTTCTTGAAAGCGGCAAGACCAAATTCATACAGGAAACCCTTGAGGACAGGCGTTTTGGCAAGGGTGAGCGCACCTTGCTTTTAGTGTGCGAGGAGGGCGAGGAGGAATACGCGCCCGACCAGTTTGCAGGAAAAGATACCTTTATCCGTGTTCTGGAGTCAGAAGATGAGCTGACACGGGACAATCTCAGCCGTTTTCTGGCAGAGACAAAGGCCCAGCGTGTACTGGTGGAGTATAACGGCATGTGGATGCTGGACAGGCTCTACAATGAGATGCCCGAGGGCTGGGTGGTGTATCAGGAGTTTTTCTTCGCCGATGCTTCTACCTTCATAAGCTACAATGCCAATATGCGCCAGCTTGTCTATGACAAGCTGAAAAGCTGCGAGCTGGCAGTTTTCAACCGCTTCAACGGCACCATGGACAAGATGGAGTTTCATAAAATTGTCCGCGGCGCCTCCAGACGGGCAGACATTGCCTATGAGTACGTAGGCGGCAAGGTAGAGTACGACGATATTGAAGACCCCCTGCCCTTTGACCTTGAGGCAGACATCATTGATATTGGCGACGATGATTACGCCGTATGGTACAGGGATATGTCCGAAGAGCCGGACAAGTACGAAAACAAGACCGTGCGCTTCAAGTGCAACGCGGTGGTGCACAGCAAAATTCCCGCAGGCTGCTTTCTTGTGGGACGCCACATGATGACCTGCTGCGCCGACGATATTCAGTTTGCCGGGCTTGTGTGCCAGTGGGAAAAGGCAGCGGAGGTGAAAAACAAGTCCTGGATGATACTCACAGCCCGCATCAATTTCAAGCGTCATAAGGCCTACGCCGGCAAAGGCCCTGTGCTGAGCTTTGTTGACATGGAGTACTGCGAAGCTCCCGAACAGCCGGTTGCCGCATTCTGAGCCTGACGAGGTACATATGAGATATAAATGCCTTGTATTTGACCATGACGACACCCTTGTAAACAGCACCGCCACCATACATCATCCCTGTTTTGTGAAGTTTCTGGGTGAATACCGTCCCGGGATGAGCTGCTCTCTGGAGGAATATTTTATAAAAAATTTCCATCCCGGCTTTGTGCAGATGTGCAAGGAAGACTATGGTCTGAGCGATGATGACCTTGTAGTTGAGACCGAGTACTGGCGTGAATACGTGAAAAACCACATTCCCTCGGCCTACGCCGGGATGAAGGAGATCATGGAACGCCACAGGGCCGAGGGCGGGCTTATCTGCGTTGTGTCCCACTCCTTTGAGCACAACATCCTGCGGGATTTCAAGGCCAACAGCCTGCCCGAACCGGATGCAGTCTACGGCTGGTCCCGCCCCATAGAGGAGCGCAAGCCCTATCCTTTCCCTCTTGAGGACATAATGCGCCGCTTTTCCCTTGAGGCTCACGAGCTTTTGATGATTGATGACCTGAAGCCCGGCTATGACATGGCAAAACGCTGCGGAGTGGACTTTGCAGCTGTGGGCTGGAGCAATGATGTGCCGGAGATTGAGACTTTCATGCGTCAAAACTGCTCATTCTATTTCAAGTCTGTGGGGGAACTTGACCGATTTCTTGTATAAAATGTATTATTTTTGCCGGAATACCCTGTGTATTCCGGCTTTTTTTGCCTTTACGCAATATTGACCTGAATATTGTTTTCTGATATACTAACTCTTGTGTTTTCACAAAAAAGCTGAACATATCAGCAAAAGAAAGGGAAAAATATGGAAAAGAGATATGGTTTGCCGACTGCTATATCCATGGTTATCGGTATAGTCATCGGTTCCGGCGTGTTCATCAAGGGCGGCAAGGTCCTCAGTCTCACCGGCGGCAACATGCTTCAGGGCATTGCTGTTGTGGGTATCGTGGGTCTTATCTGCCTTATCTGCTCTCTGGTCTTTGCAGAGCTGGGCTCCCGCTACGAGAAGGTCAACGGCGTTGTTGACTATGCAGAAGTTGCCCTCGGCCCCAGCTATGCATACTACGTGGGCTGGTTCATGGCCACCATCTACACCCCCGCACTGTGCGCCATGCTGGCTTTCTTCTCCGCAATGATGTTTTTGCAGCTTTTCGGCATCTCCGCTGTTGACTTTGCCAACGGTCAGGTCAACTCCGTGGCAATCGGCGTGGGCGCAGGCTTCCTTATGCTCGGCTACGCCATCAACGCACTCTCCCCCAAAATCGCAGGCAAGCTGCAGGTAGGCATGACTGTTATCAAGCTCATCCCCCTGGTTATCATGGGTGTTGTGGGCACCATCGCCGGTCTTGTCAACGGCACTACTCTGGAAGTTCTCAACTATGTGAACACCCCTGAGTTTGTGGCTCCCGAAGGCGGCTTCTTCAAGGCCATTGTCGGCTTTGCCTTTGCATATGAAGGCTGGATTCTTGCCACCTCCATCAACGCCGAGCTGAAGGACGCTAAGCGCAACCTGCCTCTGGCTCTCATCTCCGGCTGCCTTGTGACCATCGTCATCTACGCTCTCTACATTTTCGCAATGAGCTCTCTTGGCAATGTTGACACCATCATCGCCACCTGGCCCTTTGGTGAGACTCTGCCCCGTCTGGCTTTCTCCAACCTCTTCGGCAATGTGGTAGGCACTGTGGTTTACGTTTTCATCACCATCTCCTGCCTTGGCACCATGAACGGCCTTATCATGGCTCACTGCCGTTCCTTCTACGCCCTGTCCGCACGCGGCATGGGCCCCGCTCCCGAGTTCTTCGGCGATATCGACAAGCAGAACAACTTCGCCATCAAGTCCTCCGTTCTGGCTATGGCTCTGGGCGGCTTCTGGTACGCATGGACCGTTATGGTCTGGATGGGCGGCCCCGGCCTCTTCGGTGCAGTCCACAACATTCAGTGGCTGGCATGGGAGCCTGATGAAATCGGTATCATCTGCCTGTACCTGATGTACATCCCCATGATGATAGGTCTCATGGTCAAGGCAAAGGATCTGGGCTTCTTCCGCCGCTTCGTGCTGCCCGTTCTGGGTCTTGGCTGCTGCCTGCTGTTCTGCTACGCCATCTGGGTTGGCTACGGCGCACAGCAGTGCCTTGGCTTCGCTGTTTTCTTCGCAGTTGTGATGCTCATCGGCAAGCTCTTCAAGGGCAAGAGCAAGGCATAAGCACAAACATTTCAGGAGCTGTTGCAAAATTTGCAGCAGCTCCTTTTTCATGTTCATGCTCTCATTGACGAACCGTGGTAAAAAGGGTATAATAACCATATCATCAAGATTTTCAGGAGGCACTATGGTACCCAGATTATATATTGTTATCCCCTGCTACAATGAGCAGGAGGTTCTTCCCATTACCGCGCCCATGTTCCTTGAAAAGATAAAGTCCCTCGCCGCAGCCGGCAAGGTGACTGAGGACAGCCGCGTCCTTTTTGTAAACGACGGCAGCAAGGACAATACATGGAACATCATAAAGGAGCTCTCCGTACAGGACGAGCACTATATCGGCATATGCCAGAGCCGTAACCGGGGTCATCAGGCCGCCGTTCTGGCAGGGCTCATGGAAGCCAAGGATGTTTGCGACATCACCATTTCCATCGACTGCGACGGTCAGGACGATATCAATGCTATGGATGAGATGGTGGATGCCTATCTGGACGGCTGTGAGGTCGTCTACGGTGTGCGCTCCAGCCGCGAGACGGACACCTTCTTCAAGCGCTTTACCGCTCAGAGCTTTTATAAGTTCCTTGCAATGATGGGCGCTGAGGTGGTATATAACCATGCTGACTACCGGCTTATAAGCAGCAAGGTACTCAAGGAGTTTGCAAACTTCAAGGAAGTGAACCTTTTCCTGCGCGGCATGGTGCCGCTGGTGGGCTTCAAGAGCACCAGCGTCAGCTACTCCCGGGCTGAGCGTATCGCCGGTGAGAGCCACTATCCTCTCAAGAAGATGATAGCTTTGGCAGTGGACGGTATCACAAGCCTCTCCGTCAAGCCCCTGCGCCTTATCATGGGCTTTGGCATGTTTGTGGCCATTGTCAGCTTTATCGGTGTTATCTGGGCGCTTGTTACCGCTCTTCTTGGCCACAGCGTTTCCGGCTGGGCCAGCATGACCTGCATCATCTGCTTTGTCAGCGGCGTGCAGCTTATCTGCCTTGGTATCATCGGCGAGTATATCGGCAAGATATACATGGAGTCCAAGCAGCGCCCACGCTACATTATAAGCGAGCGCACCTGGGAAGAATAATATATTCAATATTCAAAGCCTGCCGTGTTGTCCACGGCAGGCTTTTTTCACACATTGATATTCCGCTGCCTATAATGATATGGGCGGAATGACGCCCTGATCTTTTGAAAAGGCGTTGATTTGATGCTTGACGAACTTTTGTGGGCTGCCGCCGGAACAGGTTTTATTTTCATTATGAGCGCTGTGGGCGCATCGGTGGTTCTATTTATGGCCGGAGATGTGAAGCTTGGGCATCGGGCATTGCTCATGGGCTTTACTGCGGGTGTCATGAGTGCAGCTTCCGTGTGGAGTCTCCTTATTCCCGCAATGGAGCAGCAGTCCGGCGTGGGGCATATGCCCTGCTGGGTCCCTGCTGTGAGCGGTGTTTTTCTGGGGGCTGTATTCCTTTCTGCGCTGGACTCTGCCCTATTTCGCCGGGGGAAAACCGCAGTCCTTGACCATTCCGCGGCAATGCTTGTAAGCTCCATTACCCTGCACAACATACCCGAGGGTATGGCCGTGGGTCTGGCCTTCGCCCTTGCTGCCGACGGTGAGAGCTTTGCCGCCGCCTGTGCGCTGAGTCTTGGGATAGGGATACAGAATTTACCGGAGGGTGCGGCTGTCAGCCTGCCGCTGAGACAGTTGGGGCTGAGCCGGGGCAAGGCCTTTGCCGTGGGTATTTTATCCGCCGCTGTTGAGCCTTTGTTCGGTATAGCCGCAGTGCTTGTTGCCGGATTTGTCCACCCGCTTATGCCCTGGTTTTTAAGCTTTGCGGCAGGAGCCATGCTCTATGTCACCGCCCATGAGCTTTTGCCGGAGGCCCGGGGAGGACTCGGCTCTTTCAGTTTCATCGGCGGCTTTGCGCTGATGATGGTTCTGGATGTGGCATTGGGCTGAAAAAGGACTGAGCCAGGCTCAGTCCTTTTTCACGGCTTCATCATAATAGTAATTCACCAGAAGATCCACGCAGGCGCCGTAGCTTTTCAGGCCCAGCTCCTGATCGTAGCTGTGCAAAAAACCCTCGTAAAAGCTGTTTGACACTTCCTGCACCGGCGTTTCAAACTGCTGCCAGTAGGCCCGGTCTGCGGCAAAGTCACGGAGGACATGGTCGTTGAGTGTCCCGTATATCCGCTGCCACTCACTATAGTCTGCCGAGTGGAGGGCGTTGCCCAGATGGGTATAGGCCAGCAGCGCCGCTGAATAGCAATAGTCCGCATCGCCGCTTTCAAGGCTGGCCAGCACGGCCACGAAGTTTGCCTCCTGCTCTCTGGCAACTCCTCTCTGGTGGCTTATCTCGTGGGCCACGGTAGCGGCAAACTGGCTGGGCGGAAAGTCCATATTCACGTTGGCCTCTCCCGTGATGGGAAAGAAAAACCCGGTAAAGTCCAGATAGCTCATGATTTTCGAGAAAAATATACCCTTTACCGGCACATCTTCTCCTTCAAGCCGGGGATACAGGCTTTCAGCATTGTCATATATACGGGCGGATTTTTCAAGAACCTCCGCCCTGTCGGTGGAGCACACGCCGTTCTCGTTGCGCTGCACCTGTACGCTGTACTCATTGGCAAGGGCGGCAAAATACTCCGTGACTGCGGCAAGCTGCTCAGTTGACACCGGGCCGGACTCCAGGCCCGAAGTCTCCGCAAAGTCGTCTATGTAGAAAAAAGCACCCCATAATGAGCTGAAAAGGGCATACACCAAAAAGGCCAAAACAAGCGGTGTTACAAGCATTTTATACAGCGATGCCAGCCGCCCTTTCCCTTTTGCCATGCGGTATATGCAAAACACCGTGTACGAAAGCAAGCCAAGCACCGCTGCGGCAATGAGCGCTTCCGCCAGCGAAAAGGGCAGATGGGCGGTATACCTTGCCATCAGACGCAGGGCAGGGCGTATGAAGACTTCTGATACCTTTTCCGCAAGGCTTTCATTTTTCCTCAGATACAGGTGAAAGCCTGTAAGTAAAAGAGAAACAAGCAAAACAATATGCCGCAGAGGACAGATTTTCCATATGGCGGCTATGCCGCTTTTTTTCTTTACTGTAGCATCCATGTGCCTATGATACTATAAATAAGCCGCCCCGACAAGGCCGGGGCGGCTGAGAATTTATGGGATTTATGCTTTGCGCTTACGGCTCTTTACAAGGATAATACCCGCGCCGCTGATACCCAGCAGACACAGTGCAGCCCAGAGCAAGGGGGTACTGTCATCTCCCGTCTTGACGCCGTAAATATTGTAGCTGCCGAAATATCCGGTAGAGAAGCTGCCTGCGGCAATACCGTTGGCGGAAATTATCTCAATACTGTGCCACGCGTTCTGGGGCAGCAGACGAAGCATTCCGGGATTTACCGTCACGCCTATCATTCCGTGAGGTGAGCTGTAGCAGCTGAAGTCCCTTCCGGGGACAAGGGGGATGCCGTTTATCACAACGCTCACTCCAGCGCCGCCTGCCCACAGGTCACTGGAGACAAAGGGCATGGCGTGGATGCCGTTGAAGTGGGTGCCATTGCCGTAGTATAGGTATACGGGAGCAATAACCCTGACACTGTGCTCCGCAGAGAGCTTGCTGTCATAGTTTGAAGTGGCTTTTATCCTGACGACCTCACCGGTTTTTACACCCCTTACGACACCATTCTTATCAACAGTAGCTATGGTGCTGTCAGAACTTGTCCATGTGACGGTCTTGTCTGTCACTTCATCCGGGCTGACTTTGGCAGTGAGCGTGATGGTGTTTCCAACAGCCACAGTTCTGGGGCCGGAAACAGTCAGGCTGGGAGCGGTGACTGTGATTTCCTTGCTTGCAGACTTGGTGGGGTCTGCATTGGAGGTGGCGGTGATCTTCACTGTGCCCGCATTTACGCCTTTGACAACACCCTTTTCGTCAACTGTGGCAATATCGGGGCGGGAGCTTGACCATGTAAGGGTCTTATCGGATGCGTCATCGGGAGTAATAGCAGCATCAAGGTCGATGGTGCTCCCTACAAGTACAGCAGAATCACCGGAAATTTGGATTTCTGTGACAAGGATGGCCTTGACCTCTATCTCATGGGTGGCAGACTTGTCGGGGTCAGCATTGGAGGTGGCTGTAATCGTCACCTTGCCTACGGCCACGCCGGTGACCTCTCCGGTGGCCGGGTCAACAGTGGCAATATCCTCTTCTTTGCTGCTCCATCTGACAGACCTGTCAGTCAGCCCTTCCGGAGTAACAGTTGCGATAAGAGTCGTGCTCTTTCCGATGTATACAGAATTTTCACCATCAATGCTTACAGCTATCTCCTCAACCGTGACGCTATGGGTAGCGGAAACATTTGCTCCACCGTTTGCTGTGGCAGTTATTGTCACTGTGCCCGCCTTTACGCCGGTGACAACACCGTTTCCATCAACTGTGGCTGTGGTGTCATCAGAGCTTGTCCATGTTACACTGGTATCATCTGCATACTCGGGAGTGACCGCGGCGGTGAGGGGGATGGTGTCGCCTGCAAGAACAGCGTCAGGCCCGGAAATCTCTATACCGGTCACAGGGACAGGAGCCGGCTTTTGATCCTCAGAAAGTATGGTGAGATATATTCCGTTGGTAATTGTTCCGTTGCCCTCATTTGAGTCGTATTTGACAGATATACCAACCCCTCCTGCCTTTTTCGCCTTAACGCTGATCTTTGTACCGCTTCCTGACGCTTCAACTTCATCATCATTCCTGGAGAATGTCCAATTAACATCGGTAAAATTCTTAAAGGTCGCATGTCTGAGCTCCACGGAAACTGTATCACCTACATACAACGTCTGCCTATCAGCATAAATATACGGAGTATATGTATTCTGAACATAAACCATGTATCCTTTGCTGACTCCGCTGCCGTCCTTGGCTGTTGCCGTTATAATTGCAGTTCCTGTACTCTCACCTTTAACAACACCATTTTTGTCAACAGTGGCAACGCTGGGCTTATCACTGCTCCACTCAATGGTCCGGTTTTCAGCTGTGCTGGGGAGAACCGTGGCAGTAAGTGTTGTTTCTTCTTTTACCTTAATCAGCTCTGCACCGGTGATATTTATCTTTTTCACCTTTATGGGTGTTACGGTTATTGTCGCCGTGTCTGTGGCTCCCTGTTCGTCGGCAGCGGTGGCGGTGATGGTCACGGAGCCTTCTTTAAGGCCGGTAACAGTGCCGTCGGCAGCAACGGTGGCAACAGCTGTGTCGGAGCTTAACCATGTGACGGTCTTATCGGCAGCATTGTCAGGAGATATGACTGGATTAAGCTTGAGCGTACCGCCAAGTTCAAGGCTTGCATCGTCAATCTGTATTACATTCACAGGAACCTTAACGGTTATTGTCTCAGTCCTACTTGAATTATCGCCACTGGCTTTTACGTCCACACTGCCGGCACTTACACCGGTAACTGTACCATCTTGTGCAACTGTAGCGATGGCAGTATCAGAGCTACTCCATGTAATAGTATCGTTTGAGTCTGCGGGAGTCAGCTTATATGCGAAAGTAATCGGGTGTCCCACGTACACAATTTTGGGGCCAATAATTTCTATCGTATCGGCAGTTACAGAAGTACTATTGGGGGCAGGGTTCTTCATCAGCAGCGCTTCATCG
>JAFQFH010000046.1 GCA_017398685.1 Oscillospiraceae bacterium | reverse complement strand
AGCCAGACGCAGGGTGCCTTCGGGCATCTTCAGTGCATCGTCTGCACCGAAGTCCCAGGTACCGGTGACCTTCTGTGCTGCGGAAGGACGGATGTACTTGGTGCCGATGATGGAATCGCCGGTGGGCTTGAACATCAGGTCTTCCTTGCTGATCTCGCCGCGGATGACGCGGGCAGCGTCCATAACGGCATCGACCAGGGGCTTATAGCCGGTGCAGCGGCAGAGGTTGCGGTTCTTGTTGAACCAGTCGCGGACCTCTTCGCGGGTGGGAGAGGGATTGTTGTCCAGCAGGACCTTGGCGCTCATGATGAAGCCGGGGGAGCAGAAGCCGCACTGTGCGCATCCGTGAGCCATCCATGCAACCTGCAGGGGGTGCATATCGGAGATGGTGCCGATGCCTTCGATGGTGGTGATCTCTGCGCCGTCCTTGATTTTGCTGAGCTTCATAATGCAGGAGCGGGCGACCTTGCCGTCCACTATTACATTACATGCGCCGCAATGGCCTTCGCCGCAGCCGATTTTACAACCGGTCAGCAGCAGGCGCTCACGCAGAAAGCTGGCGAGAGTTTCGTTCTCGTCCACCAGCACTGTGCGGGTAACGCCGTTGATGACAAATGTTCTTTTGATCATCTTGTTTCCTCCATTGTTGTTTATTTCAAAATATGTGCTCACTTATGGGTTCCGCAGGGGTCTTCGTCCGGGCCGCCGCCGGTCAGGTCTTTCATGCGCTGCATACCTCTGGCAGAGTAGAAAACAAGCTGGGATATGCTGCCGTCCAGATTTTCACCCCGCAGTACAAGACCGTTGGCGTTTTCAAAATAGTCTATGGGAAGGGTGCGCCTGTGTACCTTGCCGGTGGTTTCATCCGTCACTTCAACGGTGACTTCCTTTGCGCTTATCTCAAAAATCTTTTCATCCATGCTTTGTACCTCTGATGCTCACAATTGCCAACAGAATAACATTTTATGCTTTAATTTTACTTCTGTTAAAGGAGCTTTACAAGTTGCAAACAATTACAACTTGCAGAAAATAAAAGGCTTGGTTTATGCACTATGCACAAACCAAGCCATTTTAATTATATCAAGTCCACAAAAATGTTATAGAATAGATGAAAATTTCTCAGTTTTTCACAAGGATGAGGCTTGCTCCTATATCACACAGAGGTACTGCGGGGAGGGGCTTACCCTGCTCCTTTTCGTATGTTTCAAGAGCCTTTGCAACGCCGCTGAGCCTGACGCTTCCCCAGTCGTGCAAAAGTAGATATCCGCCCTCATTGAGCCGAGGCCAGAAGTAACGAAGCCCTTCAAGAGTAGCGTCATAAAAATCCACATCCAGTGAAACAAGACAGAATCTCTCTTCAAGTCCTTTAAGGGAAGCCGGGAAGAAACCCGGGCATATCTCGACCTTGTCCGGATGGGGCAGCTTTTTTATAACTGCGGCAATTGAGGTGTTCTCGTGGGCCGCCTGGAAAGCCTCTCCGGCGCCGCTTTTTTCCTCAAAGCCCTGAAAGCTGTCAAAAAGATAAAGCTTTCTCTCCGGCAGGAGCCTGTTTATATGCCGGGCAAAGTCACCCCGGAATACACCCAGCTCCGCTGCCGCCCCGGGCACATGGCACAGACGACCGCATATAAGCTCCAACTGGGCAAGGCGGATGTAATCGCCGCTGTCCGCTGTTTTTCCGGTCAGACTTTCCGGCTCTTTTATAAGCCTGTGGCGGGGCTTAAGACGGCTGTACAGCTCATCTCCCAGCACCTGCGGGGCAACACTTTTTTCATTGAGATCAATGAGTGTGCAGCTGTTTTTAAGAAAGAACAGCTTTTCCACGGCTATGCCAAGAGAACGGCAGAGCTCCATTACCTCTTTTGTATAGCGGGTGCTGACGATTATAAGCTCACAGTCGGAAGCATCTATCTCCTCGGGAGCTATTACTTTTCTGCCTAAAAAGGACCGGCTTTCGGGCACGGACTCCACAAAGGCAGTGATACGAGCCGGCTCAAAGCCTCTTTCGATCAGTTCCCCTGCACCACAGCCGGTACCCCACACGTAAAGAGACATTTCGTGACCTCCTACAAATCCAATAATGAAATTATATCAAGTCTGCACAATTTTTCAAGCTGTCTTTAAGTTTTGATTTACAAAGGATAATAGCAGGCGTATACTATTTATATACAACTTGCAAAATTTTGCAAGTCGTATATAATTGCAATTCGAGGGGAGCGAGTATATGAGATACGGTGCATTGATAGTGGCCGCCGGAATGTCCTCCCGGATGGGCTCATTCAAGCCAATGCTGAATATCGGCTCCATTTCCGTGGCGCAGAGGGTCGTTGCCACCTTCCATCAGGCCGGAATAAGCAAGATAGTCATGGTCACGGGTTATAACGCCACCACTCTGGAAAGGCATCTGAGCGGCAACAACATAATCTTTCTGAGAAATGAGAATTATCAGACTACCCAGATGTTCGACTCGGTGAAAATTGGGCTTGAATATCTCAAGGACAAGTGTGACAAGGTATTTTTCACCCCTGTGGATGTGCCCCTTTTTACCGCCGCTACGGTGAAAGAGCTGATGGACTGCGGCGAGAGCCTTGCCTGCCCCATGTGTCAGGGGCAGACCGGGCACCCCCTTCTCATATCCAGTGAATATTTTCCCGCCATTCTCTCCCACAGCGGCGAGGGCGGCCTGAAGGGTGCGGTGGACAGCTGCGGGGCAGGACTTAAAGCGATAGAGCTGGACGATCCCGGCACCATTCACGATGCGGACACTCCGGAGGACTTTTCCCGCCTTCTGGAGATGCACAATTCCCAGCTTGTCCGCCCGGTGATAAGCGTATCTCTCAGCAAGGAGAAAAGCTTTTTTGATGACAGGCTTGCAACCCTGCTCACACTTATAGATGAGACAAAATCTGTCCGTGCGGCGGGGCAGCGTATGCAGCTGAGCTACTCCAGCTGCTGGAATATAATACGCCGTCTGGAAGGACAGCTCAATTACAGCCTTGTTGAAAGAAGTCAGGGCGGCTCCCACGGCAGCAGCTCAGTGCTAACCGAAAAGGGAAAGCTGCTTTTGGACAGATATAACGCCTACAGTAAAAGGCTCAAGGAGCAGGCCAACGAGCTTTACGGCGAATATTTTGCAGAAATTTTTGACAGCGGACTTTGATTTGGGGAGAGTGAAAATATGACAGCGGCGGACAAAAAGCACCGTGCGATAATACTGCTGATGGTGCTTGTGCTCATAGGCTGCATTCTTGCCTCCTTCACCGTAGGCCGCTATCCCGTGCCGCTGAAGGAGCTGTTGGGTATTCTGGCAAGCCGGATGGGGCTGCCGATTGAAAAGTTCTGGACTGCTCAGATGGAGGCGGCGGCGTGGAATGTGCGCCTGCCCAGAATTTTGCTGAGCATGCTTGTAGGCGCCTGCCTTTCTTCGGCGGGGGCGGCCTATCAGGGAGTGTTCCAGAACCCCATGGCCTCGCCGGATATACTGGGCGCGTCCGCCGGTGCCGGCTTCGGCGCGGCTCTTGCCATTTTGATAGGGCTTTCCAGCGTCTATATTACGGTCTTTGCCTTTGCTGCCAGCCTTCTCACCGTGGCGCTGGTATTCACTGTCAGCCGCCACGCCAAGGGTGACAGGGTGCTGGGGCTTATTCTGGCAGGCATTATGATAAGCTCCCTTTTTCAGTCAGGTACGTCCTTTATAAAGCTGGTGGCCGACCCGGGCAACAAGCTGCCCCAGATAACCTACTGGCTCATGGGCTCTCTTGCCGGTGCAAGCTGGAGAGATTTTGACATTGTGATGCTGCCAATGCTCTGCGGCATAGTACCGCTTATGCTGCTGCGCTGGAAGCTGAACGTGCTCACTATGGGCGACGATGAAGCCAGAGCCTTAGGCGTCAATGCCCAGCGGCTGAGAGTAGGGATAGTTATATGCTCCACCCTTGTGACAGCCTCTGCCGTATCCGTCAGCGGCATGATAGGCTGGGTGGGTCTGGTAATTCCCCATATGATGCGCCGTATTGTAGGCTCGGACTATCGTTATCTCATGCCGTCCTCCATTTTAGGCGGCGGCATTTTCCTCATGGTGGTGGATAATATATCCAGAAATGTCAGCTCCTCCGGCATACCCATAGGCATACTCACCGCCTTTGTGGGTGCGCCCTTCTTTCTTT
>JAFQFH010000003.1 GCA_017398685.1 Oscillospiraceae bacterium | reverse complement strand
TTCATGTCGGGGACAGCGATAAAGTACTGCCATACCTTGCCGGCGAGGCCGTTCTTGTCGAACTCCTCACGCAGGATAGCGTCGGCCTCACGCAGGGCGTGGAGACGGTCGCGGGTGATGGCACCGAGGCAGCGAACGCCAAGTCCGGGGCCGGGGAAAGGCTGACGGTAGACCATGCCGTGGGGCAGGCCCAGAGCCTCGCCAACAACGCGCACTTCGTCCTTATAAAGAAGCTTCACCGGCTCCACCAGTTCAAACTGCATATCCTCAGGCAGGCCGCCCACATTGTGGTGAGCCTTCACGCCGTCAGACTCCAGAATGTCGGGATAGATGGTGCCCTGAGCCAAGAAGGAGATACCCTCCAGCTTTGCGGCCTCTTCATCAAAGACCTTAATAAACTCAGCGCCGATGATCTTGCGCTTTTTCTCAGGCTCGGCAACGCCGGCAAGGAGATCGAGAAAACGGTCGCTTGCGTCAACGTAGATGAGGTTTGCATCCAGCTGCTTGCCGAACACCTCAATAACCTGCTCACTCTCGCCTTTGCGCATAAGGCCGTGGTTGACATGGACACACACCAGCTGCTTGCCCACTGCCTTTATAAGCAGTGCTGCGACAACAGAAGAATCCACACCGCCGGACAGAGCCAGCAGTACCTTCTTATCGCCTATCGTGGCACGAAGAGCCTTGAGCTGCTCTTCAATAAAAGCCTCGGCCAGAGCCGGAGTAGTGATACGCGCCATGGATTCGGGACGAACATTATCAGACATATTAAGCCCTCCTTTTTTAACAGAAAGATTATAAACTTCTTGCTTTTTCTATGCAAGAGTTTTGACGAAAAAAATCGGGGAAAGAGCACTTCTTTCCCCAAAATTTTTATTTATATGTGCTGTATGGTCTGCGCTTATGGGCGCTGACAGCGTGATAGCGGTCGATGATGTCCCTGTCGCGCTCTGTGGCCTCGCCGGTGGTAATATAGCGGTCAATGGCAGCGTAACTCACGCCCATGTCCTGCTCATCGGTCTGCCCCTCGTAGAGTCCTGCGGAGGGGGCCTTGTCGATAATTTCCCGGGGCGCACCCAAAAAGTCCAGAAACTCAAAGACCTCGGTAGCGCTCAGATCGGAAATGGGGTTGAAGTCACAGGCTCCGTCGCCCCATTTGGTAAAGTAGCCCATGTATATCTCGCTGCGGTTTCCTGTGCCTGCCACTAAAAGCCCCTCCGCCGCAGCCACCGCGTACAGGCTGGTCATTCTCAGGCGGGGCGCCAGATTTGTGAGGGCCTGTGAGTTGAGCGCGGTGCTCTTTTCCAGCTCCTCTCTCAGCTCAGCGCAGGCCCCGCTCAGGTCTATGCAGCGGCTTTCAATGCCGCAGAAATCGGCCAGCAGCTTTGCGTGGTCGGCATCCTCGCCATAATTGCGTTTGGAGTTGCAGGGCATTATTATGCCAACGGTGTTCTCACAGGCTGCCTTGCACAAGAGCCCCACAAGGGCGCTGTCCTTCCCTCCGGAGTTGCCGAAAACAATACCCCTGCACCGGCTCTCCTCAACCAGTTTTTTTATCCACGCCACCCGGGATTCAAATTCGGTTTTATAATCTCGCATAAGCATCACCCTTGAGCGGCATTGTATTTGGGATCCTTCCAATAGAAGGAATAATCTTCCTCCGCATAGCCGAACTGCTCCATCAAAAGCTCATAACGGGGTGCATAGGTGGGGATCCATGTGATGATGTCGATGTCTGTGACACGCCAGCCGTCAGTAGTGGGATCGGAGAAGGCGTAGTCATTGAAAATACAGTCCGGGAAAAGCCCGACAAACTGCTCTTTCTGCTCGGGAGTGACCATATTCCCGTTGCCAAGCCAGAAGCGCTCCAGCTTTTCAAGGCCGAAGAGGGGCGAGATATCCGCCACATTGCGGCACTGCACCAAATTGAGATGGGCGAGCTTCTTGCAGTTGGCCAGCGGGCTTATGTCCCCAAGTCTCTGGTTGGTTTGCAGCTCCAGATACTCAAGCTCGGGACAATTTGCCAGAGGGCTTATATCCACAATATCGTTCATGGCCAGCACGAGAGCCTCCAGCTTGGGCATGTGTGAGACGAAGGAT
Organism: Oscillospiraceae bacterium; assembly: GCA_017398685.1. Lineage (GTDB taxonomy): Bacteria > Bacillota > Clostridia > Oscillospirales > Oscillospiraceae > Limivicinus. The sequence continues at coordinate 7,884 of JAFQFH010000003.1, read as the reverse complement.
ATATCTGTCAGATAGAGATTATGCCCCAAATCCAGATACTTTACATCCGTGCAGTATTTGAGTACCTGAGCGGCCTGGTCGTTCAGAAAACCGCCGGCAGAGGGCTTGGAGGCAAGAATCTTCTCCGTGTCGGTACGCACGCTGTAGGCATTGCCAAACCAGATGCGCCACACCACCTTCACCCCGGGCAGACCGTCCCGTATCTGCTCCATGATCTCATTGGGAACGCCGCAGAAATCCATGTCCAGATACTCAAGATCTCTCATGCAGCGGGCTGCCTGATACACCTGTGCGCCGTTGTCGCCCAGCGGCATATGGTTAAGGTCTATTTCCCTGTCAGCAAGGCTGAAGCTTTTCCCGTAGATGGAGAAGGCATAGTCAAAATCCACCTCCGGGCAGGCCTGTACCAGCGCATAGACGCTGTCCCAGCTGAGTCTCCCCTCCTGCTGGGTACCCAGCTGAACATGGGAAAGCCGGGGCAAAATCGGCAGAAGCTCCAGCGCCGCAGGCACGTCCGCATCCCCAAGCATGCTCAGATCCACGCTCTCGGCATAGAGATCCACATTCTGCCCGCAGAGAGGGTAGCTGTAGTCTATATCCACACCGGCAGCCTCAGAGAGCCTTGCCACCTGCTGGGGGCTGAATTCTCCCGGCATGAGCACAAGCTCCTCAAGCTCTGTAAGATAGCCCAGAAGTTCCGCCGCAGCCTCCACATCGGACTGGGCAAGACCGGAAAGATCAAGGCTTACGGTGTCATGCGCCGCCACGGTGCCTTCCGGGAAGCTGAGCGTATAGCGCACCTCCACCTGTGGATGCGCCTGAGCCCAGCGGTGGATCTCCTCATAGTCCTCGCTGCCGCTCAGGTCCAGATATGTCAGGGACGGAAACTGATCCAGATTCACCATGTCTCCCGCCTTGAGCACCATTGTAAGCTCCGTACTGTCCGCAGGCAGCTTCTCGCCTGCCAGCTCCACCATTTCAGTGCAGCCGCAAAGCAAAAATATCATAAAGGCACACAAAATGGCCACCGTCATTTTCTTGTTCAGCAAAGTGAGCACCTCTCCTTTGTCCCGTTTTTTTCAGTATATCAAAGCTCCCGTAAAATAACAAGCGCACAAAAAAACTCCGACACGTTCTTTACGCATCGGAGGAAATTTTTTAAAACAGCTTGATTTTCACCAGAAGCAAGGCCGCGATAAGCAGCAGCTCAAGGATGATAAGGCCGTACACCTTGACCCATTCCTTTTTTACAAAGTTCTGGATATCTTCGTCGTAGTCGAACTTCTTTGCCAGCCTGATGTTTTCCTTGGTGTAGAAAATAATCATGATAAAGACAAAGAGCATGGCCAGAAGAATACCAAGCGCAACGATAAGTCCGTATATTTCAGCATCAAGCATATCAAATACCTCGCAAACAAACTAAGCTTTAGTATACAGGCTTTGTTCGGTTTTGTCAAAACCTGTTTTCGTTATGGCCTCTTTTCTCTCCAAGCATGGTGTCCTTCAGAGCAAGAAGTTCCGGTGAAAGATCCACGTAATACTGATGGGGATAGTCAAAGCGCTTGACCTCCGGCCAGAGCCTGTCCACATTTTCGGCGCAACAGCGCTTTATCTCGTCCAGTTCCGGCAGCCTGTACACAAGCCGGCCATTGCGGTAGATGGGCACAAGCAGCTCTCTGGCCACAAAGTCGGTCATAAGCTTTGTTTTCCAGCGTGCCTCCGGGGCCATAAGCAACAAAGGCTTTGTATCGTCCACAGTCTCGTGGACAAGGCAGATATAATCCGCCTCGGCCATGCCGGTACTGCGGTTAAAGAGCCTGTACACCTTCTTGAAGCCGGGGTTTGTTATCTTGCCCAGATTTTCGCTTATTTTTATTTTGGGGATTATATTCCCTTCTTTGTCCTCCACGGCGCAGAGCTTGTACACCCCGCCGAAAACCGGGCTGCTTTTGGAGGTTATGAGCCGCTCACCCACGCCGAAGGTATCTATCTTTGCGCCCTGCTTCAGAAGCTCGGATATGAGGCGCTCATCAAGGGAGTTGGAGACGGTGATGGTGCACTCTGTCCAGCCTGCCTCGTCCAGCATCTCTCTCGCCCGCTTCGTAAGATAAGCCATATCGCCAGAGTCAAGACGGATACCGCATTTTTTGATGCCAAGAGGCTTCAGAACCTGGTTGAAGGCCCGGATAGCATTGGGCACACCGGAGAGCAGGGTGTTGTAGGTATCCACCAGCAGCACGGCCTTTTCCGGGTAGGCCCTGCAATAGGCCACAAAGGCCTCATACTCCGAGGGGAACATCTGCACCCAGGAGTGGGCCATGGTGCCGGCTGCGGGCACGCCGTAGATCTGATCGGACACGGTGCAGGCGGTTCCAGCGCAGCCGCCGATAAAAGCTGCCCTTGCGCCTGTAACGGCGCCTGTAATGCCCTGAGCCCGCCTTGAGCCAAACTCCAGTACCGCCCTGCCCTCGGCGGCGCGGCAGACCCGGTTTGCCTTGGTGGCAATAAGGCTTTGGTGGTTAAGCTCCAGCAGCAGATAGGTCTCCAGAAGCTGGGCCTGTATGGCAGGGGCGCGGACCGTCATAAAAGGCTCGCCGGGGAAAATGGGCGTACCCTCCGGAACCGCCCAGATATCTCCCGTGAAGCGGAAGTTTTCAAGATATTCCAGAAAGCCCTCGTCAAATACGCCGCGATTTTTGAGATAGGCAATGTCCTCCTTGTCAAAGTGCAGCTTCTCTATATAGTCCACCACCTGCTCAAGGCCGGCGGCAATGGCAAAGCCGCCCATGTCCGGCGCTGTGCGGTAAAACACATCAAAATAGCACATGGTGTCCTGCATATTGTTCACAAAATATCCATTGCCCATGGTCAGCTCATAAAAGTCGCAGAGCATAGTAAGATTAATTCCGTTTGCTGTTTTCATTCCGTATTCCTCTCTGCCGGATCCCCTGCAAAAGACTTTGCCGGTCGCATTTTATTTTATTATATCCTTTGCCGCAGCCAATGGCAAGAACTGTTAAAAGCTTAGCAGTTTTACCCGAAATCTTGTTGACTTCATCACAGTTTTGTTATATTCTGATATATGTAGGAATTTAGTGTTTTAGAGGGTTCAGCATATGAGGAAAGATTTCTTTGTTCCCGGCAGAACTGAGCTTGCCGGCAATCATACGGATCATCAAAACGGCAGAATTCTGGCCTCTGCGGTGGATCTGGGCATATCTGCGACGGCCTCTCCCAATGGCGGTTCCGTCGTGCGCATCCAGTCGGAGGGCTTTGACCCTATCGAGGTTGATATTCGCCAGCGCTCTGTGCGTCCCACGGAGTTTGGCAAGCCTCAGGCCCTCGTGCGCGGTATGGTGGCAGCCTTTGCAGAGCTGGGTCTGGACGTGGGAGGCTTTGACGCAAAGCTGCGCTCCACCCTGCCCATCGGCTCCGGGCTGAGTTCATCGGCCGCTTTCGCCGTGCTCATTGGCCGTATTCTGGCGGAGTTTTTCTGCGGCGGCAAGGTAAGCCCCATGGTCATCGCCAGAACCGCACAGAGCGCGGAGAACAATTTCTTCGGCAAGCCCTGCGGCCTTATGGGTCAGCTGGCCTGCGCTTTGGGTCATACCGTGTATGCCGACCTTCGCACAAACACCATTGAACGCATCTCGGCTGACTTTTCCTCCATGGGCCTCACCCTGTGCCTGACCAACACCGGCGGCAGCCACGCGGGGCTGGACACCTCCTATGCCCGGATCGTTGCCGACATGGTGTATATCGCCAACTTCTTCGACAAGGGAGTGCTTGCCGATGTGGATGTGGAAGAGTTCAGAAAGAAGGGCTGGGACTCTACTGCCCGTCCGGTTCGCCGTGCCATGCACTTCTTTGATGAAAATGAGCGCGTACTGCAGATGCGCGATGCCCTCAAGTCCGGCGACGGACAGGCATATATGCGCCTTATGAACGAGTCCGGCCGCTCCTCCGAGCAGCTTCTCACAAATGTCTACACCAGCGCCACCGGCGATACCAAGCTGGAAGAGGGTCTTGAGCTCAGCCGGAAGCTTCTTGAAGGCAAGGGCGCATGGCGTGTCCACGGCGGCGGTTTTGCCGGCTGTGTACAGGCTTTGATGCCCACGGATTATTTTGAACACTACAAATCTTCCATGGAAAAGGTCTTCGGCCAGTACAAGTGCAGAAGCATCAAGCTCATCTAAATTTTCAGCCAAACGACCTCCGGAACTGTTTTCCGGAGGTCGTTTCATCTGGTGTATTCAGTTTTCAGGAGAAACGGTCTCTCCCGGCCAGCCGTTAATGCCGCCAAACTCCACCACATTGCTGTAGCCCAGCTTCACAAGTTTTTCAGAAGCCTGCTTGCTTCTGTTTCCGCTGCGGCAATATACCATTATAAGCTGGTCCTTGTCCGGAAGCTGTGGTATTTCAGCGCTGCCGATATTCTCGTTGGGGACGTTTATTGCATCGGGGATGTGTCGTTCCTTGAATTCCGCGGGTGTACGCACATCCAGGATAATATAGTCCTGCTCTTCTTCCATCATGGCAATGGCCTCATCCGCACTTATCCGTCTGTAGCTCTGGATCCGCTGAGGAGCAGCGCAGGCTGTGAGCATTAAAAGAGAAAACACAAGGGGAAATATATATTTCATATGGCAAACTCCTTTTTCTTTTTTTGTGCTTTTATCTTACATGATTTTCCCGCTCCCTTCCGTGACTTCCTCACATTCTGCATATTCATAAAAATTTTTTAACGTTTATCGTTAAATTGTTCTTGACAAAGCCGGCATCAACAAATATAATAATTTTACGATAAACGTTAAATTGTTTATGTTTTGGAGGTCGCAGATGAAAAACGAAAAAATGATAAGGACTGCCGGCGTACTGGATAAGATAGCAAAAATACTGGGTGGAATAGCCCTTGTGTGCGGCTTTGTGTGCCTTGTATTTGTGCCGCTGGTAATATTTCTGGGTGAGAGGGTGTTTGTGCCCGGCTCCAATGTGCTTGAGTTAGGATTTATAGAATTTAAGCTAAGCGCCGACTTTCAGGCCATCACCCCCGGTGTTGTAACTTTTTCCGCAGTTTCTCTTGTGATTGCGGCTACAAGCTGCTTTATATTATACTTTATTGCAAAATTCCTCCGCGCTGTGCTGCTGTCCGTCAAGGAAGGCAGGCCCTTTGAGAATGCTGTTGTGTCCAGCTTCCGCAGGCTTGGCTTTCTCAGTCTCGTGGGCGGGCTTGTGTCTGAGCTTTTGAAATGGGGTCAGCAGCTTCTTTTGCTCAAGGCCTATCCCATGGATGAGATATTTGCCTCACCCGCCATCGCCGGGATGGAAGTAAATTTCATTATGGATATGGGCTCTGTTCTGATTGCACTGGTGTTTTTCCTTTTGTCCTGGGTCTTTGCCTATGGGCATGAGCTTCAAAAGCAGTCCGACGAGACATTATAAGGAGCGCGGGATATGGGAATCATACTGAGACTTGACCGGGTCATGGCCGACCGGAAAATGAGCCTTAACGAACTTTCCGAGAGGGTGGGCGTGGCCAATGTCAATCTCTCAAAGCTGAAAAACGGCCATGTAAGCGCCATACGCTTTTCCACCCTTGAGGCTATCTGCGATGTGCTGAACTGCCAGCCGGGGGATATTCTGGAATACAAGAAGGACGAAGCATGATAAAAGCAATATTCTTTGATGTTGACGGTACTCTGGTGTCCCACGCGAAAAAAGAGGTTTGCGCCAGCGCAAGAAAGGCCCTGAAAAAGCTGAGAGAACAGGGTATAAAGTGCATCATGTGCACAGGGCGGCACATCCTGGAGATTGATGAGCTGCCGGCCCGGGATCTGGAGTTTGACGCCTATATTACCCTTGTGGGTCAGCTCTCTCTGGACAAGGAGCGAAAGCCCTTTGCCGCCTACCCCTTCTCCGAGGAAGCCGCCCTTCGTTTTGTGAAGCTCTTTGACGAAATGCGCTACCCCATGCAGCTGGTGGAAGAGGACGGCATGTATATAAACTTCATAAACCGGCGGGTTGAGGAGGTACAGGCTGAGATCTCCACCTCCCTGCCGCCTCTGGGCAGCTACACGGGGAACAAATTTTATCAGGTGGTCTGCTATGTTGACACTGCTGAGGAAGCAGAGATAAGCAAGCTTCTTGAGGACTGCTACGTGACCCGCTGGAACAAAAGAGCCATCGACATTCTCCCCGGCGGCGGGGGCAAGGCTCTTGGCATGGGGGAATACCTCAAACGGGAAGGCATTGACCGCAGCGAGACAATGGCCTTTGGCGACGGGGAGAACGATGCGGACATGCTTGAATTTGCCGGGATCGGCGTGGCTATGGGCAATGCTGCCGACAAGGCCAAGGCCGCTGCCGACTATGTGACCGACCATATAGATAATGACGGCGTTGAAAAAGCGCTTATCCACTTCGGACTTATATGAAAATGCAGGAGCAAAAGCTCCTGCATTTACTGTTTTATCAGCCTATCTTCTGCAGATAAGCTGTCCGTCGGATGTGTCTATCACAAGGCAGTCCCCCGCGCTCACCTCGCCGGAGAGTATGGTGCGGGCAACCAGTGTCTCCACACTGCTCTGGAGATAGCGGCGCAGCGGTCTTGCACCATAGAGGGGGTCAAAGCCCTTTTCGATGACCAGAGCCTTTGCGCTGTCAGTCAGCTCAAGGGAGAGGGACTTATCCTCAAGTCTGGCCCTCAGGGATGCCACCATAAGCTCAATAATGCTGCCAAGGTCTTTCTTCGTCAGGGGCTTGAACATGATTATCTCGTCGAGCCTATTTAAAAACTCCGGACGGAAGGACATTTTAAGCTCCTGCATGACAGCTCTCTGTGCTTCATCGCTGATGCTGCCGTCCTCGTTTATGCCCTCCAGCAGATACTGGCTGCCTAAATTGGAGGTGAGAATGATGATGGTATTTTTAAAGTCCACCGTGCGGCCCTGAGAGTCGGTGACCCGGCCATCGTCCAGAATCTGCAAAAGCACATTGAAAACATCGCCGTGGGCCTTTTCAATTTCGTCAAAGAGCACCACGCTGTAGGGCTTGCGGCGCACGGCCTCGGTCAGCTGTCCGCCCTCGTCATAGCCCACATAGCCGGGAGGCGCGCCGATAAGCCGGGAGACGGAAAACTTCTCCATGTACTCGCTCATGTCAATTCGCACGATGTTGTGCTCATCGTCAAAAAGCTGCTCCGCCAGAGCCTTTGCAAGCTCTGTTTTGCCAACGCCAGTGGGGCCAAGGAACAGGAAGGAGCCTACAGGACGGTTGGGGTCGGCTATGCCCGCTCTGGAGCGGAGAATGGCCTCCGTCACCTTCTGCACAGCCTCATCCTGACCTACAAGCCGCTGATGGAGCTGCTCATCAAGGTGCAGTATTTTCTGCCGCTCGCTCTCCATCAGCTTTGCCACAGGAATGCCCGTCCACTTGGCAACGATGCCGGATATCTCCTCCTCCGTGACCGTGTCGTGGACAAGGGTTGCGGCCTTTCGCTGCCCGGCGTGGCTCTCGGCCTCGGCAAGCTTTCGCTCCAGTTCGGGCAGGGCGGAGTATTTAAGCCGGGCCGCCGTCTCGTACTCATAACGAAGCTGGGCATTTTCAATGTCGGCGTGGGTCTTTTCTATCTCGGCCTTGAGCTTTTTCACCTCGTCCACGCTGTCCTTTTCACTCTCCCAGCGTGATTTAAGCTCATTGAAACTGTCCTTCAGCTCTGCAAGCTCGGCCCGGAGCTTTTCAAGCCGTTCCCGGCTGAGCCTGTCCTCTTCCTTCTTAAGGGCCATCTCCTCTATCTCAAGCTGCATGATCTTGCGGCGGATATCGTCCAGCTGGGCAGGCATGGAGTCTATCTCCGTGCGGATAAGGGCGCAGGCCTCGTCCACA
>JAFQFH010000045.1 GCA_017398685.1 Oscillospiraceae bacterium | reverse complement strand
TAACGGCTTAGCACTCGGAACATCCGCCTTTTGTATTAGCAAGGTTTTTAGCACGATTTTTCGCCTAATTAGCTGGAAGGGCATTTTCATTAGCAAAAACGACCCTTCATAGTCTAATTCGATACCATCAACAAATACCTTTATTGGACCGAATGGCGTGAAAAGCATAGCATACACCTCCGCATAACATAATAGCATCAGTTTACTTAGTAAAAGAATACCATATAACTGTGAATAAATCTACCAGCGTCTCTTGTCACCCACAAAACCAGAAAATCCCGCACAGCAGCCTTGTAATCTGCCGTGCGGGAAGTTGACTCTTTATTCTGCGATCATGCGATCTGTTTTAATGGCGTAAGCATATGCTTCTGCGCTGACTTTTCTCAGGTAGGCCAGCGGCATGAGCTTGTCCACCGTCAACTTTTCACCGGCAAATGCCGCAGCATCCTCAATTCGCTCATAGTCGTTGCCTGTCAGCAGGCACGTTGCCATATACATTACCTTGGTTGCTCTGGTGGCGGCGATCTCCGGGCTGTAGTTTTCTGCATAGATATGGCCACGCAGATCACGGATGCCCTTCACGTACAGAGGGTATTCCTCTGCGCCGAATTTTCCTCGGGACGCAAGGCAAAGCGCTGCGTCAAATGTATCCCGAAGGCAGTCTTCCACACTGGCATCGCTGCCCCGGTATGCAAGTTCTGCCTTGGCGATTTCCGTGTATGTATGGCGCACGTTCTCAGTGTCCTCAAAGATATCCAGCAGAGAGGTCACATCGTAAAACTGCTTCATGACCTCCATATCTTTGCCGTCATTGAGGAGAATGCCGGTGGTGTGGGGTGCAAATGCGGTGAGCTTATCCGCCAGAATGCAATCTGCGCTGGGGATCTGTACTGCCAGATATTCCGGCTGTGTTTGCAGCAGCTCGTTTCGGATTTCCTTGCTGATAACTTCGGCATAGTGGTTTTCCTCAAACAGGACGTCCAGCAGAATATACAGCGGCTTATGGTTTACCGGGGAATCGTAAGTAAACTTGAAATGGCGCTTTTCGATGTTGTTCTTGCCGATTCGTTTTTGCTCTTCCGCACTCTGGAAGGGGAATATCTTGGATGCCTCTGCGATAAAGGCATCCAGATCCGTTCCCGGTTTCACAATAATGTCAATGTCGGTGGACAACCGACGCGGACGGTCCATCAGGAGCATCAGACAGGTACCGCCCTTGAAAATAAAGGGCATACCCACACGGGCCAGAGCCTCCAGTAGTCCAAAGGCGTAGACCGCACGCTCCAACAGCACAGGGTCACGCTTACTGGTTTTCTGAAGTTCCCGGATATGCTCTTCCGAAAAGCTGATTGGCTGTATCATATCGTTACTCCGTTCTTAACGTAATATTTGTCTTTTCTCGGATCAGCGCCCTCAGCCGCTTTTCAGCACCACGGCGCTTGGCATAGCGGAACAGGCAGCTCTCGTCGATCACATAGCCGGAAAAAGCCCCATCAAAGATGGCCGGATATTCGCTCTTACTGATCACTTCCTGCAGCAGAGGGTCAGAAACCAAATCCACCAGCATCTTTTCAAGGCGGGTATGCCAGGCTTCCTCGTTTCCTCTGGGAGCCTCAGTAACCAGCTTGTTTAATACGATCATGCCATCGTACCAATACTGGTGATACAGTTCGGGTGTCGGGTCGAGAAGTACCTTGCCCGGAAACTGCTCCTTGAGCAGGTCGAAAGCAAAATCAATAATATCATCCTCCACGGAGAGGAACAGAACATTGTGAGCCAGCTGATGATTGACAAATTCGTTGAGCTGCACCAGTTCAAAAATGGTGAACTCCACCGCAGGAAACGCTTCCCGAATGGCCCGTGCGGCAGCGCAGGCCTCCTCTGAGTATTCATGCCGATAATTTCTCATCTTATTTCCGGAGACACAGTACGCATTCCGGCCGACTCGGACGACCTCTCCGCTTTTTACCAGGCCACGCAGTCTCTTACGCATAGCCTCTTCTCCAAGCGGGCAGCCATTGTCCTGATTGGTCATAAAGAAATCCCCAAAGCTAAAACTCTTCATGCCGGCCAACGCTGTTAGATGAACCTGATTGAACATGATAATCACCTCACAAACCGTCCCATTTTGGCAACAGAGACTTGCTATTGCCGTTTTGGTACAACTACATTATACTGCTTTTCTGTGTTTCGTCAATACCATTTCGGCAACAGAGGATGTTTACTGCCGAAATAGTACCACTGAAACATGAGAATAGTATTGCCCTCCAAAAGCATTTTATTCGCAGAGCCGGAAATGGTTGCATCGGAAGGTGAAACCTCATTTCACCATACCTGAAGCAAAATGCTTGGAAGGTCTGTTATAATGACTATTAGAGGAGGTGCTGCATACAAAAGCATTTCAGGAGGAATAGTTATGGAGAAAACAGCAAGCCAAATTCAAAAAGAGCGAATCAAAGAATTGGAAGGCAAGGCGATGCTCTGATCGCAAAGTGTGATGTAGCCACACTGGAATTTTGAAAACTGGGAAATCAAATATTGGTCTAAAACCCAGGACTTTATTGATTACAGCGGCCAACGGAAAAAAATAAGGTTGTGTTGATGAAAGCTATGTCCTGTTAACTAATTTTTTAATATAGCAAGAAATATGAAACAAACACTCATTTATTCTGCTACAATACCTCCACAGAAAGGAGGGAGCAAGCCATGAAAGATCATGTAGTAAGCATTGAGACAGTCATTGACTATATTGAAACCAATCTTGACGGCAAGCTGGATCTGGAAATGGTTGCTGAAGCAGTCCATTACTCAAAGTATCACTTGCACCGTATGTTCATCAGCACGGTAGGCATGACAATTCATGATTATGTGCAACGCCGTCAATTGACCGAAGCCGCAAAACTTTTGGTGTTTTCAAATAGACCGATCATTGAAGTCGCCTTTATCTGCGGTTATGAAAGTCAACAGGCGTTTTCTTCTGCCTTTAAGTCAATGTATAAAATTCCCCCTGCGGAATACCGGGATAACCGGGAATTTTATCCTTTGCAATTACGATTTGCTTTGCACAGAAATGCGGCAAACAAGGTGTTTACCAAGGATGACATTTGTTTGGCAGAAAAAGCGGATATTCCGGCATGGATGAATTTAATGCGGCTGGTGATCGACGGATACCCGGTCATGAATGAAGCAGACTATTTGAATGCGATAACAAAAAGCATAGATGAAAAACGAGCTCTTGTCCTAAAAGATGGCAATATTTTGGTTGGAGCTACGGCGTTCTCCGATCAATCCGGCTGTATTGATTTTTTGGGCATAAACCCACAATATCGCAAGCAAGGTATTCAAAAGTTGTTTTTGGATGCGCTTATGGACAGATACTTGCCCGGACAGGAAATCAGCATGACCACCTATCGAGAAGGCGATAAGGCTGATACAGGCCATCGTGATATATTAAAACAGCTTGGTTTTGCCGAAAGAGAATTACTGATAGAATTTGGCTATCCAACACAGCGCTTTGTGCTTCCTCCCAAATATATGGAGGATATACAAGAATGATGGAATCACAAAGTAATTGGAGAAAGCGAACCATTCTGTTTTTTGCCAGTCAATGTATCACGCTGTTCGGCTCGCAAATCGTTCAAATGGCAATCGTATGGTATGTAACTTTGCAAACAAACAGCGGTGCATGGGTAGCGGCTTTTTCGGTCTGCTCTTATCTTCCGCAATTTTTCGTTTCATTTATAGGCGGCGTTTGGGCAGATCGCTATAACAGGAAATATCTCATCATCGGAGCAGATGCGCTGATTGCGGCTGTCACATTGGCAATGATGTTGATTATGCCATATATTACAGCAGAGCCTATCCTGCTTGCAGCATTGCTATTCATGTCGATTATTCGCTCCGCCGGTGCTGGCATTCAAAATCCCGCAGTCAATGCAGTCATACCCCAACTTGTTCCCGAAGAACATCTCATGCGTTATAACGGCATTAACGCAACTATGCAGTCTGTCGTACAGTTTGGCGCACCGGCTGCTGCGGCTGTGGTGCTGACAATGAGTACACTTCGGGCCACACTTCTGATTGATATCTTAACTGCTGTCATTGGCATCGGTGTGTTTTCCTGCATACTTCTCCCCAAGCAAGAAAAATCGCAGGAAATGACATCTGTTCTGGCAGATATAGGCGTTGGTATTCGGTATGCTCATTCCTGTATGGTTGTTCGTAAAACACTCGTCATCTACGGCCTGTTTGTTTTCCTTACAGTCCCGGCAGGCTACTTATCCGGCTTACTTGTGAGCCGTGTTTTCGGAGATACTTACTGGTATTTGACGGCGGTTGAACTCATTGGTTTTGGTGGGATGATGCTGGGTGGTCTGCTTATAAGCATTTGGGGCGGTTTCAAAAGTCGTAGATTAACATTGGTGGCAGGGTTGGTGATGTTTGGCACAATGGCAATCGGCATGGGTGTTAGCAGCCATTTTATACTGTACCTTATTTTAATGGCCTTGTATGGAATTGCATTGACCATGGTACAAACTACCATTACGACCATGTTACAGGAAAATTCGGAAACCTCTATGCAGGGGCGTGTGTTTGGCCTTATGAGTTCACTCTATTCCAGCTGTTATCCGATTGGAATGGCCCTGTTCGGGCCACTGGCAGATACAATTCCATTACAATGGATTATGGTTATTTCAGGCATTGCCCTTATAACAGTTGCTGGCATAGCTTATTGCGACCGACATTTGAAGTTTAGTTAACAACAGGAGGTGTGTATAGTGAAAAATGAATGGGTGATCTGCCCAATTTGCCAAAGCAAGACACGGACAAAAATCCGTTCAGATACAGCACTTCATAACTTCCCGTTGTTCTGCCCCAAGTGTAAAATCGAAACACTGATTAACGCAGAGAAACTTAATATCACCGTTATCACAGAGCCGGACGCATAGACGCAGAGCCGATAACCCGCAAGCCTAATGGCGCGAGTTATCGGCTCTTTTAATTAATAAGACACAAACAAGAAAGGGAGTAGCCGTCAGCTACTCCCCTGAAAGGTCTGCGTAATAAAAAAATAATACGGAGTGTCCTTAAATACTTTAAGGACACTCCGCATGGTCGGAGTGGCGGGACTTGAACCCGCGGCCTCATGGTCCCGAACCATGCGCGCTACCAACTGCGCTACACCCCGATTTATCAACAAAGCCCCTATATTATAATTATCAATATTGTCATTGTCAAGAAAAAAAGCTCATATACATAAATGATAAAATGGGAAAGGGGTCACTGGTATGGATGTAATCTCTGCACAAAAAGCCGCAATAATATTATTGATTATGCTTTCAATCAGAATAGCAGCAAATGTATTTACAGATATCTCAGTATCTCAAACAAAACTTGATAATATAATGCAAGAACAGTTTGATGCAGTATGTGCCATGTGCTATTCTCTGACGAACATTGATTGATATGCCGGGTACGGATATAAAATTTCACGTTGAAATAAAGGCGCTTGTTTTTATTGCATTTGTAATATATTTTGCACCGTTTGAATTCATTGCTGCATATTTAAGTGCCATTGTATTTCATGAAGCAGGACATTTGTTTTGCTTATACTTTTTCAACAAGAAAATATACTCAGTGAAGTTTGAACTGAAGGGGCTTGCAATAGAGCATGAGGGTAATCTGACCGCGTTCCAGACGATGCTTTGTTCTGCTGCCGGTCCTGCAGCGGGGCTTCTATACGCCTATGTTTGTTCTGCCATTTCTGCCCGAATTATGACGGAATTTCTTAGTTTGAGTGCAGGGCTGAGCCTTTCATTGAGCTTTTTCAATTTATTGCCTGTAGTTCCTTTGGACGGAGCAATGGTACTTAAATCTGTTTTAGAAATTTTAAAAATAAGAAATCCTTCAAAAGTAACTTATATTTCCAGTTTGCTTTTTAGCATAAGCCTCCTGACTCTGGCACTGTACCTTATGTCTGACGGAAAGGGCTATGGACTTGCGATGATGTCAATAATACTGCTGCTTTGCACATTGTTTGACGAAGGGATTGTAAAACCCAAAGATTTGAGATAAAATATAGTGTACACTAAACTATTATGGAGTAATACATGGATAAACGGCTTGAACGTATATTGCCCCGTGTGCAGAAACCTGCCAGATATACCGGCGGCGAATACAATCAGATCATAAAGGATAAAAATTCTGTAGATATCAGACTGGCGTTTTGCTTTCCTGATACATACGAAATAGGCATGTCAAACCTTGGCATGAGCATTTTGTATCACACCATGAACAGTCTTGACTATGTATGGTGTGAGCGCGTTTTTGCTCCGTGGGGAGACATGTATGAGGAAATGAAAAAGGCTCAGCTGCCCCTGTATGCCCTGGAGAGCGGGGACAGTCTTTCAAAGTTTGATGCCATTGCTTTTTCCATAGGCTATGAGATGGCGTATACCACTGTCCTTGACATGCTGGATATGTCCGGGATACCCCTGAGAAGCAGTGACAGGACAGAGCTCTTGCCTCTTGTGTTTGCCGGTGGTACCGCATCTGTCAATGCCGAGCCTATGGCGGCTTTTATTGACCTTTTTATTGTCGGTGAGGGCGAAGAGGTCAACAATGAGCTTTTGGCGCTGCTTCGTGAAGCAAAGGCGGAGGCTTGGAGTAAAAAGCAGTTTCTTGCAAGGGCGGCTCAGATAGAGGGCGTGTATGTTCCTTCTCTTTACGAGCTTGCTTATAATTCCGACGGTACGATAAGTTCCATCAAAGCCCTTGAGGGTGCACCCGAGCGCGTCACAAAGCGCATTGTATCTGACCTTGATGCCTCCCCCTATCCCACAAGGCCCATAGTACCGTCCACAGAGGTTGTTCATGACCGTGTGGCACTGGAGCTTTTCAGAGGCTGTGTACGTGGCTGCCGTTTCTGCCAGGCAGGACATGTGTATCGCCCCATTCGCGCAAAGAAATATGAAACATTGGTGAAACAGGGTATAGAGACTCTGAAAAACACCGGACACGAGAACGTAAGTCTTCTGTCGCTGTCCTCCAGTGACTACAGAGATCTCATGCAGCTGTGTGACGGCCTTCTGGACTACTGCGAGCCAAGGAGCATAGGTCTTTCGCTGCCCTCACTCAGAGCGGACAACTTCTCCATGGATATCATGCATAAGCTTCAGAAGGTAAGAAAAAGCGGGTTGACTTTTGCCGTTGAAGGCGGGAGTCAGAGGCTTCGTGATGCCATAAACAAAAATGTAACTGAAGAGGATCTTCTCAATACCTGCCGTCTCGCCTTTGAGGGCGGCTGGAACAGCGTCAAGCTTTACTATATGCTTGGCCTTCCCACAGAGACAGACGAGGACATTGTAGGTATTGCTGAGATGGCAAACAAGGTGCTCCACTGCTGGCGCACATATGCTAAAAACAAGAACAGGGGAGTGAAGATAACCATTTCCACCTCCTGCTTTATCCCCAAGCCCCACAGTCCTTTCCAGTGGGAGGCTCAGATCAGTACGGAAGAGTATCTGAGAAGAGTAAATCTTCTGCGCTCGAGTATTACGGCCCGCAATGTGGTCTACAACTGGCACGACGCGGAAACAAGCCTTATCGAGGCTGTTCTCTCAAGAGGCGACAGACGCCTTGCCGATGTTATCGAAAAGGTGTGGCGTAT
This sequence comes from Oscillospiraceae bacterium, assembly GCA_017398685.1. Lineage (GTDB taxonomy): Bacteria > Bacillota > Clostridia > Oscillospirales > Oscillospiraceae > Limivicinus. The sequence continues at coordinate 10,977 of JAFQFH010000045.1, read as the reverse complement.
GGGTGGTCGTCTTGAGGCGTGGACTGATTATTTTACTCTGGAGCGCTGGCAAAAGGCTTTTGAAGAATCCGGTACCGACACATGGTTTTATGCCCAGCGTGAGCGCAGCACAGATGAGATACTGCCGTGGGACATGATAGATGTGGGTGTACGCCGCGAGCATCTTATACGTGAACGTGAACAGTGCTATGCCTCTGCCCTCAGCCCGGACTGCCGCAAGCAGTGCTCGGCCTGCGGCGCGGCAAAACTTCTGAAGGGAGGCCGCTGTGATGGATAAGATCAGACTCAGATTTAAAAAGACCGGCCGTTCGGTATATATCTCTCACCTTGACCTTATGCACACACTGCAGCGGGGTTTTTCCCGTGCCGGTTACTCCCTTAAATACTCTGAAGGCTTCAACCCTCATCCGCAGATATCCATCGCCCTCCCTCTCTCCGTGGGAGCATCCAGTCTTTGCGAGATACTGGACTTCAAGCTGAAAGAAGATGCGCAATTGTCCGACATGGCGGATAGGCTCAGCCGTGTAATGCCGGAAGGCATCGAAATGATAGAAGCCTATGAACCCAGCCGCAAGGTCAGTGAGATAAAATGGCTGAGCATTGAGGGCCTTATGGAATATGATGAGCGGGATCGTGGACAGATGTGCAAGGAGCTGGATAAGTTCTTTGCCGCCGACGAAATTGTCATCACCAAAAAGACCAAACGCGGCATGGGAGAAACAGATATAAAGCCCTCCATCAAAAGTATTGAGTTCAATGTTTGTGATGCAGGGATAAAAGTTTCTGCTACTATCTCGGCACAGGAGCCCACCCTCAATCCGGAGCTGCTTGTTGATGCCCTGCGCCAGAAAATGCCTGAATTGTGCCCGGATTTTGCAAAGTTCACCCGCTTGGAGACCTATGATGCTCAGGGCAAGGTGTTCAGATAAGAGCAAGAGGGACGTATATGAAAAGAATTGCCATATTTCAAAGCGAACTTGGTGTTGGCGGCATACAAAAATCCATAGTCAATCTTTTGAACAGCATTGATTATGATGAATTTCAGGTAGATCTCTATCTCTCGCGCAAAGATAAATTCTGGGACATTTCTTTTCCTGAAAAACTGAATATATACTATCTTAAACCTACACCCCGTATTTACTCATTTCTCCCGTTTGACTTATCAAAAAAGCTTCTGAGATATGATTTTGATGGCAGAGGAGAGTATGATCTTGCCATTGACTTCAATTCATATCAGGTGTCCTGCGCTGTGGGTGCGCTGACAGTCCCGGCAAAACGCCGTGTTATGTGGATACACAATAATGTCAAAATAAAGCTTGAGAATGAATGGAAGTACCGTGTACTCTGGAACTTCTTCAAGGGTAAATTCAAGTATTATGACGGCTTTGTTCCTGTCTCAAATGCTCTTACAGAGCCTTTCAGGGCAATGTCCGGCGTAAGCGATAAACCCTTCACGGTTATCGAGAATCTTATCAATGTGGAAGAGATAAAAGATAAGATGGCAATAAAACCGGATGGTCTTGAGCTGGATGAGAGCTGTATAAACTTTGTGGCATTAGGTCGGCTCTGCCATCAGAAGGGCTACGATATCATGCTTGGAGAGTTTGCAAAAGCCTGTGAAAAGCGCGATGATATCAGACTATATATTATCGGTGACGGCCCTGACAGAGAGGCACTTGAGGAACAGTGCGGCAGACTGGGAGTTAAAGACAAGGTATACTTCCTCGGTCACAGGGAAAACCCCTATTCAATCATGGCGCGGATGGATGCTTTTATATCCACATCCCGTTATGAAGGTCAGCCCCTGAATATCATGGAGGCCATGGTGGTGGGCTTGCCGTTGTACTGCTCAAAAAATCTTGAGAAGTATACAGAAGGTTTGTCTGGCATGGAGAATATGTCCGAGGCGCTGCTGAAGGCCGGGAAAGAGGCTAAAAAACCGGACGAGCTTATTGAGTACAACAAAAGGATACTGGACAATATTGCGAAACTTACGGAATATGCCGTGTAAAAATAATCCTTGCATTATTCTCACAGTTATGTTAATATGTCATAGCTTGTGCGGATAAATGCATGAGCATGTGAGAAAGGCGGTCCGCTGCCGCGGCTGAATGCCCTCCGGTATGAACGTCTATATAATAGGAAGGATTAGATTATGGATCTGGTCAAAATTCTCAGCGAAAAGTACATGAAGCCCGAGCTTCCCGAGATGAACGTCGGTGACACTGTCCGTGTCCTCGTTCTGGTCAAGGAAGGCAACCGTGAGCGTACCCAGGCTTTTGAAGGCACCATCATTGCCAAGAAGCATGGCGGTATCAACGAGACCATCACCGTCCGCCGTATTTCCTACGGTGTCGGCTGCGAGAAGGTATTTCCCGTACATTCTCCCTCCATCGTCTCCGTTACCACCGTCCGTAGAGGTAAGGTTCGCAGAGCCAAGCTCTACTACCTGCGTGATCGCGTTGGTAAGAAGGCAAAGGTCAAGGAGCGCCTGTAAGCTCGAGACAAAGATGAATGGCGTCTTTTTCGTGAAAGATGCCATTCTTTTTTTATAGTGGAGGATAGCGTGAGTATCGGAAAAAAGTATAAATTTTCTGAATATTGGCTTTTTTTGCTTATAGTCGCACAGCCGCTGCTGGATGTGCTTGCGTTCTGGACAAGCAGCGAGGCAGGTACAGCGGCAGGATATATCCGGCTTCTTGTGATGATAATATTGCCTATATATCTTCTTATCACGGAAGATAACAAAAAGCCGCTTTTTATCGGCCTTGGCATTGTTGCAGGCTTTGCCTTACTGCACGTCGGCAATCTTTTCCGTGTGGGTTATATAAATTTCTTCGGTGATGTAAAGAACATGGCCAAGATATTCTATTTGCCCGTAATGAGTGTTTGCCTTTGTATTTATGTACGTGATGAGAACAAGAGAAAGCAGATAGTGAGTGGCCTTGCCGCAAATGTTGCGATAATTGCCGCTATTATTGTTATATCTTATCTTACCGGCACATACACGCCTACATATGGCAAGATAGGCGGTACAGGCCCCGTTCTCGGCACTTCTGCATGGGTCATAGTGTCCAACAGAAATGCCCACAGTATAATCCTCTGCTTTCTCAGCATTTTTGCCACATATCTGGGAATCAGCTCCAAAAAAGCTGCGGTCAGATACCTTATGCCGGCTCTTGTATTTATAGGCTGTGCCACAAACGGCACTACCTCTGCCTATCTTACTTTGCTTGCCTGCATGGCTGGATATGCGATATTCATTGTTTTCAGCCATATAGTGCGAAAAGAGAGGATGAAAAAAGCGGCTGTTCTTATGCTGCTGTATCTTTTGTCCCTGTTTGCTGTGGCGATCATCGTCTATCCGGAAAGCCCTCAGGCCAAAATAACGGCAATTGAGAAGGCGGCCGCCGATAAAAGGCAGAAGTCCCTTGAGGACGAGCTTATGGCCATGGGCTATGACATAAAGAACATGAGCCCGGAGGAGAAAAAAGCCGACCCTGTGGTTCTGGAAAAGATGGCCGATTTTTACCGGAAAAATATTCTTGGCGGCGCGCCGGGGCTTCTGGACAACTTTGATATCTACCGCATTATGGACGCATATGATATGTCTACAGACGCTATGGAGATCATAGATGTGCGAAAAATGAAGCGTGTCAACGCCCATCTTATCTGGGAGGACAGCGACCTTGCCACAAAGCTCACAGGCTTTGAGTTTGAGAAGGTGGACTGGCCTGAGGAGACGCTTGATCTTGAAAATGACTGGCACTCGATTTTCTACTATTATGGCGTGCTGGGCTTTGGAGCATATGTTCTCTACATGCTGTATTTTATTTATCTTGTTCTCAAAAAACTCAGGCAGAATTTTGCTGGCAGCATGACGGTATATAACTTCTGCCTGATAATGGGATTTTTCGTTCTGATAGGGCTTGCACATTTTTCCGGCGCTCTTCTGAAGCGCCCCAACTCATCCATTTATTTCGCCATGCTTCTGGCTCTTTTACACTATCAGGTGTGCTATGCGTCCGATAAACCGGGAGAGGATAAACTGTTATGAAAATAAGCGTTATAGTTCCGGTATACAATACACAGGATTATCTGCGCGAGTGTGTGGATTCTATTTTGAATCAGAGCCTCGGCGATATCGAACTTATACTGGTTGATGACGGGTCAACGGACTTTTCCACAGATATAATCTATGAATACGTGGAAAGATACCCCGAGAAGGTCAGGGCCATAAGCCTTGATAACGGGGGACAGGGCAGAGCAAGAAACTTCGGCATAGACATTGCAAAGGGGGAGTTTCTCAGTTTTATTGACAGCGATGACTACCTTGAAAAGGATGCCCTGCTCCATCTTTACGAAGCTGCCGTGCGTGAAAATGCGGACGTTGCTGTGTGCGATATGGAAAAACGCTATGATGACGGCACAAGGGAGTATGTGAAGGCTGCTCTGCAGGATGACCCACTGGCCAGCGCAGGCTCAGCCAGCAACAAGATCTTCCGCCGCAGCGCTGTAGGCGATATACGTTTTCCAGTGGGACTCTGGTATGAGGATTTTTCCTTTTCCGCAAAAATGCTTTTGAAAAGCAAGGCTACAGTCTTTGTAAAGGAAGCACTTTATATATACCGTTGTGGACAGAGCTCGACAATGAATAACAATAATGCCCGAAAGAATTTGGACATAATTGAGATCATGCGTGATATAAGGGACTTTGCTCATGCCGGCGGATATAAGGACGGATACGAGTTTCTGCTTATAAACCATGTACTTCTGGATGCCATCAAGCGTTTACAGCTTCAAAGCTCGGCAGATAAGAAAGAAGTAATACACAAGCTTCGCTCCTATGTGAAAGAGAGCATACCAAAGCTCTCAGAATGCGAAAGCTTTAAAAAAGAGAGCGGGAACCGCCGCATGATAATGCGTTTGAATTATTATGGCATGGAAGCTCTTGCCATTAAAATCCTGAAAATAAAATCCAAGCTTGGATAAACAAACAGTCCGCCTGACTCTTTATCAGGCGGACTGTTTGTTATTTTCCTTTGATCCTGTCATTTAGCTTCATCATGCAGTGAAGCGAAAACCGAAGCCTGTGACGGATAAGAAAATGTATGAGTCTGTATTTTGGAGGCATTTTATCAAGATATGGATTGTGCAGATACTCAGGGAACTTGCCAATATAATCCTCTATCAGCTTATCCTGCACATCGCTTTTCCAGTCGGCCAGATTGACCCTTGTAACGGAGGTGAGAACCTGATTATAGAATGCGGAGTATTCAAGCTGCACCCTGTATTTTTCGTACAGGCCCTCGCGCCTGTATGCGTCCAGCATAGCGTTCACAGCGTCTATGATCTCAAGGTTTCTGGCGGTGTTTTTATTGTTCGTGATAGAGCCAGCACGCTGGAGATAGTTGTGCCATGATTTGTGGACTGAGTATATCTTCCGGCACTTGGTATATATCCATGGCGTAACATACATGTCCTCATACCAGACGCGGGCGGGATAGTAAATCCAGTTTTCCGTAAAGAGTCTTCTTTTGTAAATCTTGTTCCAGGCAGAGGGCATCTCAAAAAGAAGCTCCGGAAAATCTTCCAGCGATAAAAAGCCCTCTTTCTGACAGCCGTGGACATATCTTATCTGTCTGCCGTCCTCATTGACTGAGCGCACATCAAAGATACACATATCATAGTCCAGAGAAAGCGTTTCCATTATCTCAGGGACTGCACCGGGGGAGAGGTAGTCATCACTGTCCAGAAACAGGATATATTCACCCTCAGCCTCATCAATGCCCACATCGCGGGCAGCGCCCAAACCGCCGTTGGGTGTGGTGATGACCTTTATCAGAGCGGGATATCTTGCCTGATAGTCCATGCAGATGTCACCGGAGGAGTCAGTGGAGCCATCATTTACCAAAACTATCTCATAATCCTTCAGTTCCGGATATATAACGGAATCCAGACACTTGGAAAGATAGTTTTCCACATTGTATACCGGTATCATTACACTCAGCTTGGGCATATGCGGCCTCCAGACTTTTTTATTCATTCTATCACAGGGCGCAGGGGCTTTCAAGTATACAAAAACAGTTGATTTAGACACTGGACATGTTGTATAATACAATGAATTTATATAAAAACTTGCAAAGACACTGGAGAGTTAGTATGAGCAAAAAGAATACGAAGAAACTTAGTCAGGAAGAGCTGGATGCTCTCTCCGCCGCATCCAGAAAAGAAGCCTATGACTGGATACAGAGTCTGTCAGGCGCTCTGATTTTCTGCGTTATTATTTTCGTCTTTTTCATTCGCGTTATAGACGTAAAGGGTACGTCCATGAACCCAACGCTGAACAATCAGGACAAGATGCTGGTGTCCGGGCTTTTCTACAAGCCTGAAGCCGGTGACATAGTCGTTTTCAAAAAGGACTCTTACAGTCCCGATAAGGCTCTTGTCAAGCGCGTTATTGCAACTGAGGGACAGGAGATCAATATTGACTTTGACCGCGGTATTGTCTATGTGGACGGTGTTGCGCTCGAAGAGGACTATATAAGTGAGCTGACAACCACAAAGCTGGATTTCATTGGCCCCAAGACTGTTCCGGAAGGCTGTGTTTTCGTCATGGGTGATAACCGCAATATGTCCACGGACAGCCGTGACAAGGATATTGACATGGTGGATGAAAGGCTGATAATCGGTAAGGTCTACTGTGTGCTGTTCCCAATTTCTTCTTTTGGCCTGGTTGAGTGATGGAAAATATAGCTTACGAGAAAATGAATATCCAGTGGTTTCCCGGTCATATGACAAAGGCTCAGCGCATGATCGAGGAAAACCTGAAAATGGTGGACGCGGTCTGCGAAATACTGGATGCAAGAATCCCCGGCGCAAGCCGCAATCCGGACATTGACAGACTGGCCGGAGACAAGCCCAGACTTGTCATTTTAAACCGGATAGATCTTGCTGACCCCGAAATTACCGCCAGATGGAAAAAATATTTTGAAGGCCGCGGACTTTCCGTTCTTGAAACAGATGCCAAAAGCGGAAAGGGCGTAAATTCCTTTGTCCCGGCGGTGAAAAAGCTCCTTGACGAAAAGCTCAGGTCATATGAGGCCAAGGGGCAGGTGGGAAGACCTTTGCGCGTTATGATCCTGGGGATTCCAAACGTTGGAAAGTCCACCTTTATCAATAAGGTTGCAAAGCGCAAAGCGGCCGCAGCCGGAGATAAGCCCGGTGTGACCCGCGGCAAGCAATGGATAAACATTGACCGTTCTCTGGACCTTCTGGACACGCCCGGTATTCTTTGGCCCAAGTTTGACAGTCAGGAAGTGGGCGAACTTCTGGCCATAACCAATGCCATAAAGAGCGATGTACTGGATAAGGAAAGCCTTGGTGCAAACTTCATGCTTCGCCTTCGCAGTATGTATCCTCAGGCGCTTATACAAAGATATAAGTTTGAGCCTGACCCTGAGGCCAATGGTTTCGAGCTTTTGGAACAGGCAGCAAAAAAGCGCGGTTTTCTTATATCAAAAGGCGAATATGACATAGAGCGCATGGCAAATACCCTGCTGGGCGAGTACCATGATGGTAAGCTGGGCAGACTATCTCTGGAGGAGCCGGATGAACGGGCTGTGGACGCTTGAAAATGAGATATACGACAGCGGTGTAAAGCTTATCTGCGGTGTGGATGAGGCAGGACGGGGCCCGCTGGCAGGTCCTGTTTATGCTGCTGCGGTAATTCTTCCGCGCAATCTTGAGATAGATGGGCTCAATGACTCCAAAAAATTAAGTGAAAAAAAGCGCGAAGCCCTCTATGATGAAATTTGCCAGAAAGCCTTCTGCTATGGTATAGCCAGAGCGGAGCTTGAAGAGATAGAGGAACTCAACATCCTTCAGGCCACTTTTCTTGCCATGAACAGGGCAATTTCCCAACTTGATATTGTGCCTGAGCTTGCGCTCATTGACGGTAACCGTAACACCGGAATTGAAATGGCGAGCCGCTGTGTGATAAAAGGTGACAGCAAGTGTGCCGATATTGCTGCGGCATCGATTCTTGCCAAGGTCAGCCGTGACAGATACATGCTTGAAATGGCAGAGAAGTACCCACAGTATTATTTTGAAAAGCACAAGGGCTACGGAACAAAGCTTCATTATGAGGCTATACGTGAGCATGGACCGTCTCCCATACATCGTATGAGTTTTCTGAGGAAGATGCACTGATGGGTAATAATATGCTGGGCCCTGTCGGCGAAAATAAAGCTGCTGGATATCTGAAAAGGAAAGGCTATAAGATTTTAGACAGGAATTTCAGATGCCGTATGGGCGAGATAGATATCGTTGCCCAGAAGGACGGATACGTAGTTTTTGTGGAGGTAAAGGCCAGGAAGGATGCGTCTTTTGCTGAGGCGAGGGAGTTTGTAACGTACGCAAAACAGCAGCGTATATTAAAAACCGCTATGTTCTGGCTCCATGAACACGACAGCCAGTTTCAGCCCCGTTTTGATGTAATAGAGGTCTATCCGTCCGGCAGTTTGCTGGAATCATACAGAATAAATCATATAGAAAACGCATTTATGTAAGGATGCACCCTGGGGTGCATTCAGTCGGAGCAGGTTCCGCGAGGACAGAAGGTGGAGCAATATGTCTCACCCTTTGTGCTGGCTCTCTCGTTCTGTACGCTTATTTTGTTTGCACTGCATTTGTAGTCAATTGTGTTGTACTTGCAGCCGGACACGTCACAGGCAACGCCGTGAATAGTTTCATGGTGCTTCTTTTCGCTCATTGTAATTACCTCCATTACATCTTGTATGTGGTTTTAGTATTTACAGCAGCGTCTTTTTTATTCGGAGGAAAACATGGCACTGTACGCTATCGGGGACACGCATCTGTCTCTTTCAAAAGATAAGCCCATGGACATATTCGGCGACAAATGGGCAGGGCACGACGAGAAGCTCCGTCGGGGCTTTTCGGCTCTGGGAGATGATGATATCTGCGTGATCTGCGGGGATCTCAGTTGGGGAATGGGCCTTGAAGAGACGAAAAAGGATTTCCTCTTTATCAACTCATTGCCCGGGAAAAAAATAATTCTCAAGGGCAACCATGACTACTGGTGGAGCACAGCAGCCAAGGCCAAAAGATTTTTTGCCGAGAACGGCATCGACACAATAGATATACTGCATAATAACTTTTTTGAATACGGTGAGTATGCAATCTGCGGTACCCGGGGCTGGTTTTACGAAGAGGAAAAGGGCGGAGAACATGATAAAAAAATCATGCTCCGTGAGCTTATGCGCCTTGAAGCGTCTTTAAAAGCAGCAGGGGACAGGAAGAAACTGGTATTTCTTCATTATCCGCCTATATTCATGAAATATGAGTGCAGTGAAATTCTCCAGATCCTTAAAAATTATGAGGTAAGACTGTGCTGCTACGGGCATATTCACGGAAAGGGCTGTTTTCAATCCTTCAACGGATGGCGCGGCATGACCGAGTTTAAGCTGGTGTCAGCCGACTTTGTGGATTTTACTCCCGTAAAACTGCCATTTTAATACTTTATTAAAGAATAAACTTGAAATAGTCATTGATTTTAAGCGGATTATCTGTTATCATGCTAAAGGTTATCCATATATAGGAGGAAGTCAAAAATGATTGTAAAGAACGTTGAGAAAAAAGAGAACAACACCGCTGCTTTTCAGGTAGAGACCGATAAGGCCGAATTTGAAGCTGCTGTCAACAGAGCTTATCTGAAGAGCAAGAAGGATATATATATCCCCGGCTTCCGCAAGGGCAAGGCTCCCCGCGCAGTCGTTGAAGGCATGTACGGTGCCGAAGTTTTCTATCAGGACGCTATCGACGATATGGCTCCCGGCGCATTTGAGTTCGGTCTCAATGAGTCCGGCCTGAAGATCGTTGGTGCACCTTCCGTTGCAGGTCTTGATGTAACTGAGGAGCGTACCGCTGTTTACACCTTCGAGGTCACCCTTTATCCTGAAGTGACTCTGGGCCAGTACAAGGGTCTTGAGGCAGAGAAGAACGCTGTGGAAGTTACCGACGAGCAGGTCAACGAGGAAATCGACGCTGTCCGCCGCCGCAACTCCCGCAAGGTCAGCATTGACGACAGAGCTGCCCAGATGGGCGATACCGCCAATATTGACTTTGACGGTTATCTGGACGGTGAGCGTTTTGACGGCGGCAAGGCCGAGGGCTACGACCTTGAGCTTGGCTCCAATTCCTTTGTTCCCGGCTTTGAGGAGCAGATTGTCGGCATGAATATCGGCGAAGAGAAGGATCTGGACATTACTTTCCCCGAAAACTATGTTGAAAACCTTGCAGGCAAGGCCGTCGTTTTCAAGGTTAAGCTCAACTCCCTCACTTACCCCGAGCTTCCCGAGCTGGATGACGAGTTTGCAAAGGATGTTTCCGAGTTTGACACTCTGGATGAGTACAAGGCTGATGTCCGCGCCAATATCGAAAAGCGCCTCAACGAACAGGCTGATGCCCAGTTCCGCAGCGAGATCCTCCGTCAGGCTTGCGAGAACATGACCGTTGAAATTCCCGAGGTCATGATTGAGGACAAGATTGAGGAGATCATCCGCAACTATGCTGCAAACTTCGGTATGAGTGACCGCAGTGTTGAGCTTGCACAGCTCAAGGCCATGATGGGCATTGATGATGAGACCGTCAACAACAGCATCCGTCCCGGTGCCGAGTCTCAGGTCAAGTCCGATCTGCTGATCGAGGCAGTTGTCAAGGCTGAGGATATCCAGATAAGCGATGAGGACTGCGACGAGTACCTCAAGAAGGTTGCAGAGAGCATCAAGGCCAGCGTTGAAGATGTGCTCAAGTACTTCGGTATGGATTACATCAAGGCTGAGTATGCCAAGGAAAAGGCCGGCGAGGTTATTTTTGACAGCGCTGTTGTCGGTAAGGCCAAGCCTGCCAAGAAGACCAGAGCCAAGAAGGCCAAGGCAGAGGATGCTGAGGAGTCTG
>JAFQFH010000044.1 GCA_017398685.1 Oscillospiraceae bacterium | reverse complement strand
CCTGCACTGCCTGAGTTTGACCTGACAAGCTGGGAGCTTATTCTTGTCAATGCCGATAACCGGCTTGAGAGCGATTGGACTCCTCCCACTGTGATAACTGTCAGCGACAGCCAGTGCCCCATTGATTCCAGAATTGAGGAGCCTCTGATGAACATGGCTCAGGCCTGCAAGGATGCAGGACTCAGCATATATCTTTCCTCAGGCTACCGCTCTTACTCCGAGCAGGCTGCAAACTTCACCCGTGTATGCAATAATAACGGCGTTGCCGACGGTAAGGACGCAAACGGTTTCTACATCACCATGCCCGCCGGCGGCAGTGAGCACCAGACCGGTCTTGCCGTGGATATTACCGATGTTTACTACCCCATCAAGGACTCCAGCCTTGAGAACACCGAGACCTTCAAGTGGCTCAAGGAGCACTGCACCGAGTACGGCTTTATTCTCCGCTTCCCCAAGGACAAGGAAGAGATCACCGGTGTTATGTACGAGCCCTTCCACTTCCGCTATGTTGGTGTTGAAGTTGCAGAGTATATGACCGAAAATAATCTCTGCCTTGAGGAGTTTGTAGCACTTTATCAGGAGTAAGAAAATGAAGTACAGGTTTATTAAATGTTTCCTGCTTGTTCTCTGCGCTGTCTTCCTGTGTGCGGGATGTGCACAGACCCAAGAGCCTGCGGCTACTGAGGCACCGGTTGTTGAAGAAGTGAAACCTGCCGAGACAGCTGCCCCTGAGGAAATTGCGGAAGCAGAGGAAAAAGCAGAGCTTCCTCCCCCTCCCGATATAGATATCAACAGCTGGGAGTATCTGTATGCAGGCGTTTCTCAGGGTGTCGGCAGATACCACCCGGAGATCGGCGTCTGGGAGATGCAGTATATGGATATCCGGTGTATAGATGAGACCGCCGCATTCATGCAGGCTGCCCGCGACGCCGGGCATACTGTGTGGATCAACAGTGCATACCGCAACTGGGACTACAGACTGTTCTGGTTTGAAAAGTACATATATGAATATGGCAGTGCATATGAAGCCGCAAAGCATACATTCCCCTCAGGCTGCAGTGACCACCACACAGGCCTGGGCTTCTGCATTACTGATGAAAGCAATCTCCACGGCGACTATAACGAAAGATATGACCTGGACATTCAGGATACCGAGGTTTATGACTGGATGGTGGAGCATTGTACCGAGTACGGTTTCATTCTGCGTTATCCCGCAGGTCACGAGGACTGCTACGGTATGGCCTGCAAGAATGCGGGACACTTCCGCTATGTGGGACAGGAAGCGGCAGAGTATATAACTGAGAACAATATATGCTTTGAAGAGTTCCTTGCCCTTTACGAAGAATAATAAAAAAGACATGACGCGAAGCGTCATGTCTTTTTTATCTTTTAAAGAAGATCCTTGAGTGTGCCCAGCTCCGGAGAATTGGACCTCTCACTGCGGCAGGTGATGGAGCCTGCAAGACGGGCTGCCCTTGCGGTGTCGTATAGGCTCATGCCCTGCAT
>JAFQFH010000043.1 GCA_017398685.1 Oscillospiraceae bacterium | reverse complement strand
TGACCGCTGATACATATTGTCTGCTACCTCATTCTCAACCGCAATGGTATCAATGGCAATCATTGTGCCATCCGAAAACTTCAGCTCCACACAGACCGTATCAAAGTTAAACTCACATGATAATAGACGTTTCATGGTAAATTCTCCGTGATTTCAAGTGTTTAGAGATAGAAAAAGAACGATGCTAAGTCTTTCGACTCGACATCGTTCTTTTCGTAGCTGTTTTCCAATCCTGTAAGACAGATGCCGTAAAATTATGTTTTTTACGGAATTACTGTCTTATCGGCACACGGGGAAGGCGGGTTTTTTGTATGCAATAATTTATCAATAGATATCTTCCACAACCTTGGAAGGGGGATTTTCAAGAATTTCGGGATGGGCGAAGAGATAGCGGTAGGCCTGCAAAAACTGGGAATAGTAGTGCCCGTCGGCGATACGCTCGTCCATGACCACCTTCAGGTCAACATACTTGTTGTCCACCATCTGGCCGTGGCGGTTGAGCTCATAGGCGTGGCGCTTGGCACCAAAGGAGATGAACACGGGGAGAGTGCCGAAGTTGTAGATATGATGATAGATAGGCCCTATACGCAGAGAACCAAGGTCGGTTATTATCATGGAGCCGTGGAAGGGGCTTGCGTTCACAAGGCTCTGGGGCAGCCAGCCGAAATAGTCCATTATGCGCAAAATCGTAATGGCAAAGCGGAGAAGGAAGCGGGGCAGCTTGCTGAGAGCCTCAGCCACGTCCTCGGTGTTGTTGTTGCCCTCGGAGGTCTTTATCTCATCAATCTTCTCGTTGAGCTTGAGGTACACGTCCATAATAGTGTCGGTAGGCTCAAACTGCACCTTGATGGTGGTTTCGGTTGCGTCAATGGAGAGGCTGCGCTTGACTGCCATGACAACCTCTATGGTATCCTTGGCATATACGCGGCGGCCTGCCACGAAGCGGTTTATACCCGGCAGCATGGAAACGCAGCGTACATAGGCGGCGATAAGAAAATGCAGAAGACCGATGCCCTTGTAGCCTGCAACACGCAGCTGGCGCAGTCTCTTATCCACATTGCCTACAAGGAAGGACTCCTCGTAGTAATTATGCGCGTCGTTTCTGGTAGGCATTATGTATGGGATGAATTTATTGAACGCCGGCAGAGAGCGTATAAGGCGGCCATCCTTGCGGTCACCGTAGCGTCTTTTATATCTGCTCATGCAAGTTCCTCCGGATAGTATAAAGTTTTAATTTTTTAAGCTTTTTCATTATACATATTTTTTGCCTATAATACAAGAGAAATGTTGTGGGCATTCCGATTTTGTGTATGTGGGAGCAAGCCTTGCAAAAGCGGCGGCAATATGATATTATCCGAAGAAACAGTATTGAAAGGGGCTGAAAGCATGGCCATACAGGAGTCCGGAGAGATGTATCTGGAAACCATATATATTCTTTCCCAGGGCGGCAAGGGTGTGCGCGCCATTGATGTGGGCGAGCGTATGGGTTTTTCCAAACCCAGTGTCAGCCGAGCCATGGGTATTCTGAAAAATGAAGGCTATGTTGAAACCGATGCAGACGGTTTTCTCCTTTTGACGGAGAAGGGCCGTGCCACCGCAGAGCGTACCTATGAGCGGCACACTGTGCTCAGGCAGCTTTTTATAGGTCTGGGAGTAAGCGAAAAAACCGCCGATGAGGATGCCTGCCGCATAGAACACCATATCAGCGAGGAAACCTTTGAAGCCTTCAAGCGCCACGCTGAGGCCGCAAGGAAGGGAGAGCTTTGAAGCCGCGCTTACAAAAATCCATATAAAAATGCAAAAATCCGTGAGAAATCTTTACCTTCTCACGGATTTTATTTTTCTCAGTTGAGCACCATCCGGTCACTGACTGCACCGCCGCCGCTGGCCTGATTAAATAAGTTCAAAAGCTGCGCCACAGTGAGATTTTTCTTCTCCTCCCCGGAGACGTCAATGAGGATATTGCCCTCATGCATCATGATGAGCCGGTTCCCGTGGGCAATGGCGTCTTTCATGTTGTGGGTTATCATAAGGGTTGTCAGTCTGTACTTATTGACGATCTGGTCGGTAAGCTCCAGCACCTTTGCCGCGGTCTTGGGGTCAAGGGCTGCCGTATGCTCGTCCAGAAGCAAGAGCTTTGGGCGGTTCATGGTGGCCATGAGAAGTGTGACCGCCTGACGCTGACCGCCGGAGAGAAGCCCCACCTTGGTGGAGAGCCTGTCCTCCAGACCCAGCTCCAGCGAGGCCAGCAGCTCCCGGTAATTTTCCCGGTCGGCTTTTTTCACGCCGCGTACAAACCTGCGCTTTATGCCCCGCTTTGAGGCAATGGCCAGATTTTCGGCGATCTCCATGTCGGGGGAAGTGCCTTTCATGGGGTCCTGAAAAACTCTGCCCAGAAACCGGGCCCGCTTATGCTCGGGCATATTGGTCACGTCCACGCCGTCTATTACAATGCTGCCGTAGTCCGGCTTCCAGACACCGGCAATGGCGTTGAGCAAGGTGGACTTTCCTGCTCCGTTTCCGCCGATGACTGTTACAAAGTCCCCGTCACAAAGCTCAAGATTGACTCCGTCCAGCGCGGTTTTGGCGTTGACAGTACCGGCGTTGAAGGTCTTTTGCAGGTCGGTGATTTTAAGCATGGCTGCCACCTCCCTCTGCGGCATTGCGGGGATGGAGGGATTTGTGCTTTGTGAAATACTCGCCTTTAAGATATGGCACAGCAAGGAAAATTGCCACTATGATGGCTGAGAGCATCTTGAGATAGTCCGTTTTCAATCCCAGCAAAATTACAAAGTTATAGACAATGTAATATGTGATGCCGCCGCCCAGAACACCTATAAGGCTGACAACAAAGTTGGGCTTTATCTTCAAAGACACGGAAAGGCCGATGAAGATTGCGGCAAGACCGATGACGATGGCGCCGCGGCCGTCGTTTATGTTGGCAGAGCCCTTGTACTGGGCCAGCATGGCCCCGGCCAGAGCCACAAGCGCGTTGGCGATGGCAAGACCCACAACCTTGTTCAGCTTCACATTCACACCCTGCGCCCGGCTCATGTCCGGGTTATCGCCGGTGGATTTGAGGGTGAGGCCGATCTCGGTATAGAAAAACTGCCATAGTGCAATGATGACCACTGTGACCATAAAGAGCATGGAGAGAATGGACATGGGATTGTCGCTCATATGTACCCAGAGATTGCTGGCTCTGGGGTTGACGGCAACAAGGGATTTGCCGCCAAGGATGCTCAGGTTCACAGAGTAGAGAATAAGCTGGGTGAGTATGCCTGCCAGTATGGAAGGAATTCCCAGCGCAGTGTGCAGAAGTCCGGTAACGACCCCGGCAAGGGCACCGGCAAGCAATGCAGCAAGCACACTTATCCATACAGGCACACCAAGGCCCAGAAGCACCGCGCACACGCAGGCCCCCGTACAGATCGAACCGTCAACCGTGAGATCCGCAATGTCAAGAATTTTATAGGAAATATATACACCCATCCCCATCAGGCCCCATATAAGGCCCTCTGCGACAGCTCCGGGCAGTGCGTACAGGAATGCCATACCATACCTCGCCTTTGATAATCAGTTTTCGGGTACCTGGATACCAAGCTGAGCGCAGAGCTCTTCATTGTAGCTGACAGCGGGAGTGAGAGTCTTGATCTCGATATCTGCGGGGGCAGCGCCGTTGAGCAGGATGTCAGCTGCCATAAGACCGGTTTCCCAGCCCAGCTGGTAGTAGTCAATGGCAAGGCTTGCGTAGCAGACGGCTCCGCCGTAGCTTGTGTAGATGGGTACGTTCTTTTCGGTGCAGATGGCTCCCACGATGGCGTCGTTTGCGGCAACGGTATTGTCAGAAGGTACGTACACGGCCTTGCACTCGTTTGCCATGGAAGTGGCAACAGCCTGAAGCTCAGTAGTTTCAGAGAAGGTGTAGGCCTCCACAACTATGCCCTTTTCTTCAAACAATGCCTTTACAGCCTCGTACTGGATGAGGGAGTTGGACTCATTGGTGCAGTACAGAACGCCCACCTGATCGCCCTCCACAAGGGAGAGAGTGTCGATCATCATCTGGGCCTGCTCGGCAAAGGGGACTGCATCGGAAGTACCGGACACGTTTTCGGGTATGTCACCGGTAAAGGTGTCGGAATAGTCAGTGACGGAAGTGCCCAGAACGGGGATCTTGGTGGTCATGTTGGCGGCAGCCAGCAGGGCGGGAGTGGCGTTTGCCATGATAAGATCCACGCGCTTTGCGTTGAAGGCGTTGACCACAGTGGTGCAGAGATTGGGATCGCCTGCCACCTGAGTGTCGATATCTACAGTGTGTCCTGCCTCTTCCACCTTCTCGGTCAGCGCATCAATAAAGCCCTGAGTGGCCTGATCCAAAGAGTCGTGTACCATCAGCTGGCAAACGCCGACTTTGTAGTTATCAGCGTAGGCGCCGCTGCACATGGCAAGCAGCATCATTACGGACAGCAGAACAGAAATAAGCTTTTTCATAGGTTTTTCCTCCAAAAATATATCTATTTTTTCATCACAGGGGATGAGAAATGCAAAAAAATAATCCCCGCATAATAATGCAGGGACGAATTGATCGTGTTACCACTCTGTTTCACGCATACCTTGCGGTATGCGCCTTATCAGGCTTCGCAGCCGAAGGGAACCAGCACCCCACAGCCTTAAAAGTCTTAGCGATGTAACGGTCGCACCCGTTGTGCCTACTTCAATTTTCAGCACACCGCTCACAGAATGAACTTCACAGGGATATTACTGATGCCTCGCAGCTACCGGCACTTCTCTGAAGCTTTTCTCCCAGCTACTCTTTCTGCTCAAACGCATTTGGAAATATTCAAAACAAGCTCGATTAAGACACGCTTATTATATAGTCGGATAAGCCCTATTGCAAATTCAATATTTACATATTATAATAAGAAAAACTTATTAAAGGTGCGTGCATTCATGAATTTAAATCAATTGCGCTATTTTGTGTCCGTTGCGGAAAATGCAAGCTTTACCAAGGCCGCCGTAAGCCATTACATCTCCCAGACCGCCATAACACAGCAGATTCAGGCTCTTGAGGAGAATATCGGCACAAAGCTTTTTGACCGGAACACACGGCCTGTGTCGCTGACCCCGGCGGGAAAGGTGTTTCTGAAGGAGGCCCGTGAGATACTGGGGCGGATGGAAGCTGCCATGCTGCGTACCCGGGAGGCCTCCACCGGCCTTGAGGGCGAGCTGCGGCTGGGCTATACCAAAGGCTATGAGCACAGCGACCTGCCAAAATACCTTTGCAGCTTCCACAACGAGTATCCCAATGTGCTCATTTCCTGCTACCGCTGTGATACGGATATGCTGGCGTCGGGGCTTATAAACGGGGAATACGACATCATCTTCACATGGGACAGCACCAATCTCCGTCAGGAGGAGAGCCTGTGCACTCAGCTTGTGGAGAATGTGCCTTTGAGAGTGGCTCTTTACGCAAACCATCCCCTGGCAAGACGCCGCCAGCTGAGCCGCCGGGACCTCAAGCAGGAAAATATCCTCTTCATGTCCCCCTCGGGCAGCGGCAACTCCTTTGGCGATGCTTTCTATATAAGGCTTTATCAGCAGGCAGGCTATCAGCCCAATATCATCTGGCGTTCAAATGATATGGAGAGCATACTTATGATGGTGGCTGCGGAGGAGGGTATCTCCATTGTGCCGGAGTATTCCCATCCCTGGGACGTGGGTACGGAAAACGTGGTGTTCGTTCCGCTGACCGGGGAGGGGGAGACTGAGGAAATACTGATTGCATGGAGGAAAAACGATGACAATCCGGCTGTACGGCACTTCATACAAAAGCTCCCCTCCGCCATGAGCGCACAGCAGAACCGTCCGGACTGACCCGGCACAAAAGGACTTTGAGGCTTCCTCAAAGTCCTCTCTCAGCCCCACATTATCCTGCATATCCACGCACCTGAAAGAAAGCAGGCCATATCCGCCGCCAGCGCCGCAGGCACGGCCCAGCGGCTGTTTTTTACGCCTGCTGCTGAAAAGTATACGGCAATCACGTAAAAGCTCGTTTCACTGGAGCCTATCATCACTGCCGCCGTGCGGCCGATGAGAGAGTCTGCTCCGTACCGGGCTATCAGCGCCGAGGCTTCGCTCAGAGCGGCGCTGCCTGAAAGCGGGCGCAAGAGCATGATAAGCCCTGTTTCGGGAGGTATGCCCACACTCTCAAAAACAGGAGACAATATCCCGGTCAGAAGGGAGGCCAGAACAGTCTCCCTGAAAAGCCAAAGGGCCGGAAAAAGGCAGATGAGAGCCGGAAGCATATCGGAGATTACGCCAAGGCCCTTTCTCGCCCCTTCACATAAAGCCGCATAAACATCCACTTTTTTTGTAAGGGCATAAAGACAAAGGGCCGAGATGAGAACAGGGGCCGTAAGGGAAAAAAGAGAGCTCAACGCCATAGCTTTTTCAGAATATGCGCCGTTCCAAGGCCCACCGCCAGGGATATGGCAGAGCTTATCCACACAGCCGCCGTTATGTCAAAGGCGGCGGCAGCTCCATATGATGAGCGGACTGCGGCGATGGTACTGGGGATGAGCTGTATGGAGGCGGTATTCAAAACCACCAGCATGCAAAGCTCATCGGCGGCCTTCTCGCCCAGCGCGGCAAGGCCCTGAGCCGCCCGTATCCCCGCAGGAGTTGCGGCATTGCCCAGCCCTAAAAGATTTGCGCTTACGTTCTGGCTGATGGCGGAGAGAATGTGCTCATGCCGGCAGCCGATGGGGAAAAGCCTGACGAGAATTTTTTGCAGTGCTGCGCTCAGGGCGCGGCTTACGCCGCTTTGCTCCATAAGCTCCATTACTGCGCTCCAAAGGCAGATGCCGCCTGTAATGCCGATACAAAAGCTGACGGCCTGCTCCGCACCCTGAAAAAGGGCGTCCGGATTTCCGCCGCCTGCCGCCAGCGCCAGAGTGGAAAAAACAAAAAGAAAAGCCAATATGTATGAAAACAGTTTTACCGCCGTCCTTTCCGAGCCTGTGGCCATGCCTTAAAATATGCAGGCAGCGGCAAAGCTATTACCACGGGAAGGGCAGGAAAATAATAATAAGCATCTTTCCCGGAAATCCGGGAGAGATGCTTTTTATTATCGGTGATATATTCTCTTGTATTCTTCGCTTTCACTGCCGTCACCATTGCTCAAAATAAGCAAAGGCTCTATCCTGAGCCCCGGCTTTGCACCCCGGCGGCCCTCTATGAGCACAAGGCTGGGGGTGCTCTCCGCTTTGTGGCACACAAGGCGCATGCGTTTTGCCTCAAGTCCGTAGCGGGACATGAGCGTGAAGGCCTCGCTGAGCCTTTCCGGGCGGTGCACCATATTGAAGCTGCCCCCGGTGCGAAGGAGAAAGGCCGCAGCTCTTACAATATCCTCAAGGCTGCACTGCATCTCCCCACGGGCGGCATCCCTGCCGCTTTTTGGAGAAAGCGCCCCGCTGCCGGCGGCAAAGTAGGGCGGATTCACCGCCACAAGGTCAAAGCTGCCGGCGGTGAAAAGGCTGCGGTGCTCTTTTATATCGCCGTGGATGATACTGCTTCTCCCCTCAAGGCCGTTTTCGCGCATATTCTCCCTTGCAAGCTCCACCGCGGCCTCAACTATGTCCACTCCGCTCATGTGCAGCTTATCGCTTTTTGCAAGCAGCAAAAGGGCTATCGCCCCGGAGGCGCAGCCCAAATCTATCCCCCGCTTTGCAGAGGAAGTATTCACAAAATCGGCCAGCAGTACGCTGTCGGTACCCAGCTTGAAATGATCCGCCTGGGCAAAGCGGGGGCCGCCAGCCCAAAGCTCGGTAAAGTCTGCCATCTGAAAGCTCCCTCGTGATACAAGAACATTTATTATTTCCGAAGCATTCGCTTCAGAAATAATAAAAGGGACGATTTTTATCGTCCCTTTTATTATTAGTGCTGATTACTCCTGAACGATTGCATCGGCAGGGCACTGAGCTGCGCAGGAACCGCACTCAACGCACTTGTCTGCATCGATAACATAGTGCAGATCGCCCATGTCAATTGCCTCAACGGGGCACTGAGCTGCGCATGCGCCGCAGGACAGGCACTCATCGGTAATAACGTATGCCATAATGTTACCTCCGTATGTATTTTGGGCCCGTGAGCCTAACACCGACATTGTAACACATAAAATAGAAAAATCAATTGAAAAATTTTTGATGCAATATATTTGTGTGTGAATTTGGCGATAATTTTTTTACTAAGCGGCATTCTTCGCCGGATTTGGCGGCAAGTCCGGAGGATAATGACTATCAGCACGCCATGGAGGGATCATATTTTGAAAAGCAAGGGCAGATTTACCCACAGGGCCGAGCAGGCCATAGACAAGGCAGGACAGGCGGCCAAGGAGCTGGGACACAGCTTTGTGGGCACGGAGCATTTGCTGCTGGGTATACTGATGGAAAAGGACGGACTTGGCGCCAGAATTTTGCAAAAACAGGGAATAAACGAGATGATGCTCCATGAGCAGGTGAAAAAGCTCAACGGTATCGGCAGCCCCGGCTACATGCCCCAGGAGCTGAGCATACGGGCTCGCTGCGCCATGGAGAGGGCTGCGGCAGAGGCGCAGAATTTGCAGCAGGGCTATATCGGCACAGAGCACATCCTTTTGGGTATTCTCCGCCAGAGCGACAGCGGCGGCGTTCAGGTGCTTAAAAATACAGGCGCGGACATAAACCGCATATATACAGACATAATGGACGCTTTCGGTTCCCCGTCAAGCCCCGGACGTACTCAGGGCAGTCCTGCCAGAAGTACGGTCCGCAGAGCCGAGACGAGGACCCTTGATATGTACAGCCGGGATCTGACCGAGCTTGCAGCCGCCGGTGGACTGGATCCGGTGGTGGGGCGCAGCGCCGAGATAGTGAGGGCTGTGCAGATATTGTCGAGGCGGAGAAAGAATAACCCTGTTCTGGTGGGTGAGCCGGGGGTGGGCAAGACTGCGGTGGCGGAGGCGCTGGCAATGCGGGTTGCCGCCGGGCAGGCCCCGGAGGAGCTTAAAAGCAAGCGCATAGTCAGTCTGGATGTGCCGGCCATGCTGGCAGGCACCAAGTACAGAGGCGATTTTGAAGACAGGGTAAAGGCTGTGCTGCGGGATGTGAAGCGAGCAGGAGACGTTATCCTTTTTATAGACGAGCTGCACACCATAGTCGGCGCAGGCAGCGCAGAGGGGGCCATTGATGCGGCCAACATCCTCAAGCCAGCTCTTGGCCGGGGCGAGGTGCAGATAATCGGGGCCACAACGCCAGAGGAGTACAGACGGCACATAGAAAAGGATGCAGCTCTCGAGCGGCGCTTTCAACCGGTGCATCTGGGTGAGCCGGACAGGGAGGAGACGCTGGAGATGCTGCGCAGTCTGAGGCAAAATCTGGAAAAGCACCACAGCGTCATGATCTGCGATGAGGCCATCACAGCGGCCTATGAGCTCTCCGTGCGATATATAAATGACCGCTTTCTCCCGGACAAGGCCATAGACCTTCTTGACGAGGCCGCAGCCTCGCTGCGGGTCAGCGGACGGCTGGGCGCACTTGTGGGGGCAAACGAGGTGGCGCAGGTGGTATCCAGCTGGACGGAAGTGCCCCTGACGGAACTTGAAGAGGACGAGCGGGAGCGGCTGCGGCATCTGGAGCAGGAGCTTAAAAAACGCGTTATCGGTCAGGATGAAGCTGTCTCCGCTGTGGCCCGGGCCATCCGCCGCAGCCGGGTGGGACTGAAGGAGGCCTCAAGGCCGGTGGGCTGCTTTCTCTTTCTGGGGCCTACAGGCGTAGGCAAGACCGAGCTTTGCAAGGCACTGGCCAAAACGGTCTACGGCAGCGAGCAGGCAATGATACGCCTTGACATGTCCGAATACATGGAAAAGCATTCCGTCAGCCGCCTTATCGGTGCGCCTCCCGGATATGTGGGCTATGAGGACGGAGGACAGCTTACCGAGAAAGTGCGGCGGAAAAGCTGGTCGGTGCTGCTTCTGGACGAAATAGAAAAGGCCCACGAGGACGTGTGGAGCATACTCTTGCAGATAATGGAGGACGGACAGCTGACAGACTCGCTGGGCAGGCGGGTGAACTTCGGCAACACCCTTGTGGTCATGACCTCAAATGTGGGAGCAAAGGCCATATGTCAGGGGAGAAAGGCCATAGGCTTTGGTGGCGCTGAAAACGGAAGCTCAGCCCCGGACGAGCAGGTCATGGAGGAGCTTAAGGCCACCTTCAAGCCGGAATTTTTAAACAGACTGGACGAGACGATAGTATTTCACAAGCTCACAAAAAATGACATGCAGGAGATAACCGGGACCCTGCTTTCCCAGATGAAGGGGCGCTTTGAAAAACTGGGGCTGGAGCTTTATGTACCCGATGAGGCGCTGGGGCATCTGGCGCAGACAGGATACGACGAAAAATACGGAGCCCGCCCCTTGAGAAGACTGCTTCGCCGCTGCATTGAAGATGAGGCTGCACAGCTTATTCTGGACGGAAAGGCGAAAAGCGGCGACAGGATAAGAGCGGAGCTTGAAAATGGCGGCATTGTCCTTAAAGTGCAATAAAAACCTCGCTGATTTTATCAGCGAGGTTTTTATGCGTTTCATGCGCTCAGAGCCCGGGAGAACACTTTTTTCAAAGGCCTGTACAGTATGAGCGTCAGCACAAAGTTACCCAGACAGTGGACAAGGTCAAAGGGTATGCCGCTGAGCCAATAGGAAAAGGCCATTTCCCAGCCCCCGATAAAAAGATAGGGTATGGCACAGCCTGCCCCAAACAAAAGCCCGTGTATGCCTGCAACCACCGCCCAGACAAGAGGCTGGTCACAGCGGCGCATGACTATGGCGGCGAGAGCCAGAGCGGGCCAGAGGTACATGTGGCTTATTACCCAAATTCCCAGACCCCATACAAGCACCTCCAGCAGCACAAAAACAAAAATAGCGTACAGCGCCCGCCAAGCGAAAAAAACGCAGCAGATTATAATGAGGGGTGCAATAATGTGGATATTGGCAAGGCCCGACATGGCCAGCTGGGAGGCGAACATCAGCGCTCCCATAAGGCTCATCAGGCAGATCTCCCTCACACTTAGCTTACCAGCCTTCGGTGAAACTGAGCTCATAGGCATCCCCGTCGCTAAGTACAGTGCTGTCCGCACCCTGATTGTGCTGCTGTCCGCCCTTTGTCAGACACCACCACTGCTGCTTGCTCTCATCCACGGTCTCGCCGTCCACACCGAGGATGTAAAGCCCGTAGGGGCCCTCCTCGCCGACTATAAGCTCTGCTTCCTCAAGAGCCTGGCCCAGAGTTTCGGCCTGAGTTTCAAGTGTGAAGACTTTTTCCGAGCCATCAGCGTGGATAACTTTGACACTGACGGTTTTTACATCTGCGCTGGGCTGAATTTGCGGGACAAACACAAAATACGCCACTGCCGCCGCTGCGACCAGCACAAGCAGCAGCAAAACCGCAATAAGTCCTGATTTTTTGCTTTTTTGCATAAAAAATACTCTCCTTCCTTGTCTGCAAATCACGTACAAGGAAAAAGAGAGTTTGACAGTGCAGCATGTCCACCAATGCTGCACTAAGCAAGACCCGGGTGCCGCGGATCCTTGTACGTAAGTCCAACTCCCGTTGGACTAAGCGCATTATGCGCCTTTGGGCAGGTTTTCTGACTTCGGGGGCATATGCCCCGCCTCACAGTGACGGCCTCGCGCAGGATTTTCACCTGCATTCCCCTGTTGACTGCATCAGTGTGCAGATCCCAAAATATTTGCTTGCCGGATAAGTATAGCACCCGTAAGCCTGCATTGCAAGAAAAAGGACACGCAGCTTCCGATGCGTGTCCCGAAAATTTATTCTGTTTTGTACTTTGCGCAGCAGCCCTTGTACAGGTTCCAGCCGATAAGGCACAAAACCAGTATGCAAAGGCCCATACCGCCGTAGCACTTTAAGTACCAGTCGCCGTGGCGCTGCACCAGATACTCGCACATACCTCCGCCGCCAAGAGCGGCAATGGACAAAAGCCACATCAGCCAGTGGGAAAAACGAAGACCGTTTACCCTGACGGAAAGCACACTGTAATACACCAGCACATAAACCACAAGCACCGCGGAGATTATCTGCACCGAGCTTACAAAGCCGTTGAAGGGCAGAAAGCTTGAGTCATAGCGGGTAGAGTCCATAATAAGCTCCACAGCTCCGTAAAGGAGCAAAAACAGCCTTGCGGTGTGTCCGTCCCGGCTCAGCCCGCCCTTCATGGGGCGATTGCGCCTTCTGGTATAGAAACGGTAGAGAATGCCAAAAATCAGCAGCATCAGAAGAAACTGCACGAAGAAAGTGGCAAAACGGTAATCGTCGGCTCCGCCTGAGTACACGGGAGAGGCCAGAGGCAGATGCTGCAATGCGGGGGTTTTCACGGCAATCTTGCCGCGGCAGGAGGAGTTGAAAAGTGCGCTGAGCCGGATAAAGGCTATTGCCAGCGCACCACCCGGGGCCACTGCGTCCAGAAGCCTGGACACATTGTCCGTAAAGCCCAGGGAGCGCACCAGTAAAGCTGCCAGAAATACGCCCAGTATGGCGCCGGGCAGCACGTAGCCGCCGGCAGAGTAGTCCGTCAACGCATTGATGAAGCCCGCGTACTGCTCGGTATGGCAGTACCAGTGCAAAAGCCGGGAGAAAAACACGGAGAAAACGACAGCAGGAGGGAACATTACCCACAGCGCCCGGCCGCTGCCGGCGTAGGAGGTGTAGAGCGCCAGACTCATGCTGAGGCAGGCGGCTATGCCCAGAGCGATGACTATGGCGCTCCAGTAGAGAGTGAGGCTGTCAGTATATACGGCAATGGGATTTATCATGGCGCCACCTCCGTCTGTACGCTCTGTGCCCACTCGGACTCGGGCAGGGCGGATGCAAAGTAGATGATATCACTGACCGTGCGCTCTGCGCCAAAGTCGATGTAGTTTACGGGCGTGCCGTTCATGACTATTTCGGAGGTCTGGCCGCCGTCCATGTTATACGCCTTGATGCAGCCCTTTTCATACATGTATCTGCCAAACTCGTTCACATTGGCCCGGGGGCGCATATCCGTATGGTTTACGGTCATGAGAAGATAGTGCAGATCGCCCAGCATACCAAGACCGGCTCTTGAATACATGGTATCGATCTCACCGATGGGATAGCTTTCACAGTACTGAAGCTCACCGTTATCCACCAGCACCGGGCCGAAGGACAGGGAGAAGAGCACATCGTTATCAATCATGTACTGCTGGATCTGGGCGGCGTCGGTCAGCTCCCCGGCGCGGGCAAAGAGCATATCGCCGGAGGAGTTTATAAAGCAGGTGTCAAGCTTGCCGGGCTCTGCCCGGAAAAGCTGGCGCTGGTAGGCTGTGACGCCGAAGGTGCGGAAGGCATAGAAGTCGGCGTTGGAGGCCACCACCGCGTTGGAGGCCTTGGCCATCTCGGAGGCGTAAAGCTGCACGGAGGAGCTGTAGCTGTCGTCGGCAATGCGGCGTCTGAACTGGGAGCCGTGGGCCACCTTTATCTCCGCCATGGTGCAGCAGCGCTCGTCATATATTTCCTTCCAGCACAATACAAGAATGCTGGAATCCCGATAATACTGCATGGTGGTTCCGGGGTAGAAGTTGATGTTCGGGTTCCACAGAGTCTGCTGACCGTCCAGAAGCTCGGCAGCCTCGGCAATAACTGCCTGAATGACGGCAGGATCCGTGGTCTCACCGAAGGCGGCGGGATTGGGCCGGGGCGCCACAGTGGCGCTTTCGGGAATGGTGTATATCTTTTTTATGTAGGCTACGCCGTCGAGAGCGTCAGCGTAGGCGTTGTTGAGATAAACGTCCAGATTGTGAGGCAGATCCATCCGGCTTTCAACCGCTGCGGCTGTAACCGTGCCGGAATCGGGGTGGACGTTCCGGGCGATCCACGCAAGGGTAAAAAGGCTCAGCAGCGCAAAGATACAGGCTATGAAGGTCTTGAAGGGGCTGCGGGATTTCTGCTGCCGCTCCATTACCTGACGCTGCTGTAAATCCTCGTTCTCCCGGCTTTGCCTCAAAGCGGAGTCCTGTGCCATTTTCCTGGCCTGATTGTCCTCCACTATGCTTTGAATGCCACGGGCCTTTTCCCTGTCAGATGCGCTGAGAAATCTGTCCACATTCACAGGGGCAGCGGGCTTTTTTGCTTCCTTCTTTTTCCAGGGCTCGGGCCTTGTATAGCTTTTTCCGGAGGGAGTGAAATGGGGGGTGAAATCCTCCTCAGGCTCCTGCCGCGGGGGACGGGCGGCCTTGTCGCTGCGGACAGGGCGTATGTCCCCGGTATTTTTCTGCCTTTGCTGCAAAAGCCCCTCCAGACGGGACACATCCACATAGTACTCCGCCTGCTCCCATTCCTCCGCCTCAGCCTGCACCGGGCTTTTCCGGGGCGGCTCATATGCGGGCTTTTCCGGGGCGGCAGGCCGGGGGACCTTTTTTTCAGGCTCCGCCTTGCTGCCTATGCCTTCACTGTAGGAGGCAAATTCAGCCAGTATGGCGTCCAGATCCATGTTGAAATCGTTGTTGCTCATAGTTCCTCCACAGGGGAAATCAGTAAATGGTGTTGCCGGCCAGCGCCTTGTGCAATACCTCGTCGCTTATGATATACCAGCTGCCGTCCTCATACTCCAGCTTCAGCTGAAACTCAAGGGAGCTGTAATAGCTGTCCGCCTTGTCCAGAACAAAGGCCAGAGCATCCGCATAGGCCTTCTCCGTGACACTGGGCAGGTACTGGTCGTTTTCGTCATAGACCATGCTGATGGGGTTGTTCTTTACAAACTCGGCAAGGTTTTCATTGGTGCGGCTGGCTACGCTGGCCTCAAAGGAGGGCAGATCGAGATATCTCAGGCGCACGGGAACGGTGGCCTCGAGCCGGTCAATGCGTGCCTTGCCGGTGACGGTGTAGGAGTAGCTGTCAAGCAGTGCTTCGTAGGCAAGCTTTGCGTTTTCACTCTCCGGCGGGTTTTCCAGACCAAGGGAGCTGTAGTCCTTGAGATAGGTGTAGGCCGTCTGATAGTCCCGGGCGACAACGGAATCAAAAAAAGCCTTCACCGTGTCTGCCGGGTCGCCGCTGGCCTTGGTGTAGACAGTTCCGGCGGAGAGGCCCAGTATGCAGCTCAATACGGCAAGAACGGAAAACAGCAGGGAGAGGGCTGCCCAGCCCACATTTATCCTGCCGCTTTTGCCCTGCTTTACTATGCCCACAAGGGCGATGAACATGAAAAGAAAAATTGCGGCTACCAGAATAAGCTCAATACTTATGCCGCCCTGGGGTGTGAGCGTATTGTCCACATAGCTTTGCCATGTGCCGTGGGCGCAGGGGCGGAGACAGGAAAGCAGACCAAGGCCCATGATCCCGCTGCCGATTATTCTCAGATGCTTCATATACTTCTCCAAAAGCAGATATATATCTTATGTATTTTACCACTATAATGCGCAAATTCAAGCCCAAGCTTGCAAATTTACAAATTTAATGCGGTTTTTGCTGTTTATATGAGCTTTTGCGGATAAAACAGGCTGTCAAAAATAAACTTTGCACCGGGACACAGACTGCTGAGACCGGGACAGAATATCCCGGCGGCTTCAAAGCGCTGCAGCATTTCAAAAAACGAGCGCAGCCAGAGAGCGTCACTGTAGCTTGCCCGGCAGCGCAGCCCTGAGGCATCGGTAAAATCAAACTCCGCCGGGGCAAAGTCGTTTTTCCGGGATATCCCGGCTCTGAGGCTCAAAGCCAGATTGTGGGCGGCGGCGGGGGGCAGCGGATTTTCTCGGCTGGCACAGCGGATAAGGCCGTGAGCTTTCACCCCAAGCAGCAGCTTTCCCAGAGGCATAAGCTTTTCAAGCTGCCGGAGGCAGCACTCAAGGCTCTCGCTGTCCCATGCCTCATCCGGCATCAGAATAAGCCGCTCGGAAACTGCGGCGAGGGCGGCAATATCGTAGGCTGCGCCACTGCGGCTGTGTGGAGCGAGCACAGCAGAGGCAGGCACGCAGACTATAAGCCAGCGGCCCGAGCGATGCACTGACTTTTCAAGCTTTCTTACAAAATCTGTGTATGGGGCTTTGTCAAAGGGGAAAAGATATTCCATATCCAGAATAAGTCCGCCCCAAGCCTCGCATTCAAGCTTTGCGACAAGGGCCTTTATGCTGTCGTCCGCCTTCTTTTCGTCAAAGAGCAGCTCGTGGGCCATGGCAGGGGAGACAAAACCTCCGGCGTCTGTGTTGCTCAGAGCCAGAAGCGGCAGGGTATGCCGGGGTGCGGCATGTTCTCCGGGCGCGAAAATACCGGCGGAGCAGACTGCGGCGCTGGCTTCACTATCCGCTGCGGCGGCACTGTATGAAACAAAAAGCTCAAGACCCTTTTTGGGCTTTTCATCCTTTGAAGGCAGTATAAGCGACATCCCCCGGGGCAGACTGCTCCTGCGTTCAAGCCCGTTTATCCCCATCAGCTCCGTCTCCGTGGTGCCGGAGCATGAGGCCAGCGCCAAGAGCGAAGTTTCCTTTTTGAGTGTGACTATGCGCATTCTGCCACATCCTTTCACTTAAACATTATATGCCCCGGCGCATTGCGGTGAGAGAAGGGATGTGCTAAAATGCAGAAAAAACCAAGGGAGGTCAATATGGCTAAGACAATAATCCCCGAAAGAGATCAGCTCCCGGTGGAGTACACATGGGAGCTTTCGGACATTTTTGAAACTGATGGGCATTGGCAGAAGGCTCTTGAAGAGGCTGCCGCACTAAAAGAGCGCTACGCCGCTTTTCAGGGCAGGCTTTCAGAGAGCGCCGATACCCTGCTTGAGTTTTTCCGCCTTGATGATGAGGCATCACTTAAGCTGGAGAGTATATATACCTACGCCAACTGCAAAAGCGATCAGGATACCGCCGACTCCTTTTACCGGGATATGCGCGGCAAGGCCATGGGCGTATATGTGGAGATCTCCGCCGCTGCCGCCTTTGCAAAGCCGGAGATCATCGCCATTGACGAAGAGAGACTCAATGACTTTTATAAGCAGCAGCCCGCACTTGAAGAGTACAGGCGCAGCATATACAAAATACGCCGTCAGGCTGAGCACAGGCTGAGCGCGGCGGAAGAACGGCTGTTGTCCGCCGCCGGAGAGATGGCGGATGCGCCGGATAATATCTGCTCAGTTTTGAGAAACGCGGAGCTTCGATTTGAACCGGTGGAGGATGCCGGCGGGGAAAAGCACCCCTTGAGCAACGAACAGCTGGTGGTGCTTCTGGAGAGCGGGGACAGGGTACTTCGCAAAAACGCCTTCGAGGGCTACTATAATCAGCTTTCAAACTACAAAAACACCATAGCTGCCGCTCTGGACGGGCAGTTCAAGGCCCTGCGCTTTTTCGCCACGGCCAGAAAATACGAAAGTACCCTTGCCGCCGCTTTACATCACACCGAGGTCCCCGAGAGCGTCTATCTGAACCTTGTGGACACGGTGAATGCAAATTTGCACAGGATGCACCGCTATGTGCGCCTCAGAAAAGCGCTTCTGGGCGTGGATGAGGTACACATGTACGATGTGTACACGCCGCTTGTGGAGGATGCAGCGGAGAAGATAGATTACGAGAGCGCCTGCGAAAAGGTGCTTGAAGCTCTGGAGGTGCTGGGGGAGGACTACACAGCCCTTCTTCGCCGGGGCTTTAAAGAGCGCTGGATAGACGTGTACGAAAACCGGGGCAAGCGGGGCGGCGCTTACTCCACCGGCTCCGGCAGACCCCACCCTTACGTGCTTTTGAACCACAAGGACACGCTGGACAGTATGTTCACCATCGCCCATGAGATGGGCCACGCCCTGCACAGCTACTATAGCTGCCAGCATCAGCCCGTGAGCCAGAGCGACTATGTGATATTCGTGGCGGAAGTGGCCTCCACCTGCAATGAGATTTTGCTTATGCGCCATCTTCTGGGCAAAACTCAGGACAAAAAGCAGCGGGCCTATCTTATAAACCACTTCCTTGACCAGTTCAAGGGTACGCTCTACCGCCAGACCATGTTTGCCCAGTTCGAGCTGGAGATGGGGCGCATGTGCGAGCAAGGCGAGACTTTGACGGCGGACGCTTTGTGTGAAAAGTACCTTGAGCTGAACAAGGCATATTTTGGGCCGGATATGGTATCCGATGAGCTTATAGCCCTTGAATGGGCCAGAATACCCCACTTTTTCTACAATTACTACGTTTTCCAGTACGCCACCGGCTTTTCCGCAGCGGCGGCCATTGCAAAGCGAATCATGGACGGGGAAGAAAACGCCGTCGCCGATTACAAGCGCTTCCTCTCCTCCGGCGGCAGCGCAGACCCCATAAGCCTTCTGAAGATCGCAGGTGTGGACATGAGCAGCCCTGAACCTATAAATTCCGCCCTTGAGCTTTTCTCAGAGCTTATGGATGAGATGGAAGAGCTTGTATAAACAAAAAAAGAGAAGTCGGAAAGACTTCTCTTTTTTGCGTATTATGGGTTTTATCAGTAGGCCACGCCCCAGTAGATCATGTGCTTGGCCTTCTTGCCGCAGCAGACACAGGTCTCGCCCAGATCTTCCTGCTTGAAGGGGATGCAGCGGGAGGACATGCCGGCCTTTTCCTTCATCTCAAGCTCACAGGCCAGATCGCCGCACCACATGGTCTTGATGAAGCCGCCCTTTTCCTGCTGGATCTGGGCTGCCTCCTCCACGGAGTGAGCCACATAGCAGTGCTCGTCCAGATTCTTCTTGGCCTTGTCGTAAAGACCCTGCTGTACCACGTCCAGAAGTTCAGGTACACGGGAAGTGACCTCGTCCAGTGCCACGGAAATCTTCTCGCCGTTGTGGCGGCATACTGCCATACAAACACCGTTTTCGATGTCCTTGGGGCCAAGCTCCACGCGAAGGGGAACACCCTTCATCTCGTACTGGGCGCACTTCCAGCCAAGGCTATTGTCGCTGGTGTCTATCTTCACGCGCACGCCTGCGGCCTTGAGCTTTTCATAAAGCTCGGTGGCCTTCTCGATGACGCCGGGCTTATGCTGGGCAACGGGGACAACAATGACCTGAACGGGAGCGATACGGGGAGGCAGCACAAGGCCGCTGTTGTCGCCGTGGGTCATGATTATGCCGCCGATGATACGGGTGGACATGCCCCAGGAGGTCTGGAAGGGGAACTTCTGCTTGTTGTCCTTGTCGGTGAAGGTGATGTTGAACTGGCGGGCAAAGCCGTCGCCGAAGAAGTGGCTGGTGCCGGACTGGAGAGCCTTCCTGTCGTGCATCATGCACTCGATGGTGTAGGTGTTCACAGCGCCTGCAAACTTTTCCTTCTCGGTCTTGTTGCCGCGGATAACGGGCATGGCCAGATAGTTCTCGCACAGGTCTGCATAAACCTCAAGCTGCTGCAAAGTCTCTTCGCGGGCTTCCTCCTCGGTGGCGTGGAGGGTGTGGCCCTCCTGCCAGAGGAACTCGCGGCCTCTGAGGAAGGGGCGGGTGGTCTTCTCCCAGCGGAGCACGGAGCACCACTGGTTATAAAGCATAGGCAGATCGCGCCAGGAGTGTACCACGTTGCTCCAATGGTCGCAGAAAAGAGTCTCGGAGGTGGGGCGGATGGCCAGTCTCTCGGTCAGCTCCTCGCTGCCGCCCATAGTGACCCATGCACACTCAGGGGCAAAGCCCTCAACATGATCCTTTTCCTTCTGCAGAAGGCTTTCGGGGATCAGAAGAGGCATGGACACGTTCTCATGTCCGTCTCTCTTGAACATGGCATCCAGTTCCTTCTGGATGTTCTCCCAGATGGCGTAACCGTAGGGGCGCAGAATGAAAAGACCCTTTACGCCGGAGTAATCCACCAGCTCGGCCTTGGTGCACACATCGGTGAACCACTGGGCAAAGTCCACCTCCATATCGGTTATCTGTTCTACCTTTTTGTCTTTAGCCATAGTAAAATTCTCCTATCATTCGCCAGGGCCCTTGCCCCGCCGTATTTTGCGTGTCCGACTCCGTTTGGACTGACACAATTTGTTATTTTAGCCTGCGCTATATCCTTTGTCAATATGCACTCAGGGCTTTTTTCGGGGCTGTAGATGAGGAATAGTCCCCACTTTCAAGCACTTTTCTGCTTGACCTGAGCCGAACTTGCATATATAATGATTTTGTGCGTTTAAATAACCGCGGAGGTGACTGACATCAACAGGCATAATTTTCTCGCTGAACTGTCCAAGCTTCTGACATTCATGTACGAAGAGGACAGGCTCACAGCCCTTAATATGTATGAGGACATTTTCCAGTCCTGCCAGGATGAGCAGCAGCTTGTCCACCATCTTGTCTCCCCCACCCGTCAGGCTGTTATTCTGGCCCGCGCCTATGACTCCAAGGAGCGTATGCTCCATGTGGATACCCGCTCCAAAAAGAGCGACCTTTACGAGGATGAGGAAGATATGGTTCCCGGCTTCGTGCTGGCTATCGAAAAGATACGCTCTGAGGTGCAGCAGCTTCTGGGCGAAACACCCGCGCTCCCTGTACCGGATGAGCAGATGTCCCTCTTTACCGCTGAGGCGGAGCAGCAGTCTCTGATCCCCACAGTGGAGGAGATAATCGTGGACAGTGCCCAGGCCGAGGAGAAGACAGCTTCCGAGGAGATAGCTGAAGTGACCGTGGAAGAGGCAGTTTCCGATGTTGCCGCAGAGGAAGAAGCCGGGGATGACCCGGTGGACGCTTTCCTTGCCGAGTACGAAAATGAGGTACCGGTTATCTACAGGGAAGAGAATGTTCAGGAGCAGATGAGCCGCCATGAGTCTGCCCGTGTGCGCAATATCCGCCGCGAGCGCAGTGTGCCGCTGCTGATACTCTACTATCTCGCTGCCATCCCTTTGTGCCTTGTGGCCACTCTCGTCCTTCTTATCCCCACTCTTATCTCCCTTGCACTGGCCTTTGTCTTTGCGGTTGCAGGCATTGCCGCAGTGAGCTGTGCCTTTGGCAGCTTCGTCATATTTGCGGACATACTTGTGGTGCTGGGTGCGGGACTTGTACTTCTGGCTTTGGGGCTTCTTTTCCTGTGGCTTTTCGTGTGGTTTATCGGCGGCGCCATCGCAGGCATGATAAACGGCGCTATCAAGCTGGGCAACAGACTTTGCACTAAGGAGGTGGCCGCATAATGAGAAGAGTATGGCCGATCGTTATGACGGTGGTCCTTATAGTGGTGCTTATCGGCGCGGTCAGCGTGGGCGTGGGCCTTATCACCGGCGCCAATATGGACAGAGTGTTCAATGTGCTGGACAATCAGTACAATCTCACCATCTATTACGAGTACATCACCGGGGAGCTTATCCCCGCCCTGCTGGATGCAGGCATAATAGTAAAATAAGGAACACAGCATGGATGAAAGCTCTTCATCCATGCTTTTATTTGAGGAGATTACATGGAAAATATTATCATAAGAGAAGCAGAGCGTTCCGATATCCACCTTATACTGGATTTTATAAAAAGACTGGCCGAGTACGAAAAGATGCTCGATCAGGTGGTGGCGGACACGGCGATGCTGGAAAACTGGCTTTTTGAAAAAAATATTGCAAGGGTGCTTTTTGTCATGGAAGGGGAGCGGGAAGTGGGTTTTGCCCTTTTCTTCCATAATTTCTCCACCTTCCTGGGCAGAGCAGGCATATATCTTGAGGATCTATACGTGCTGCCCGAGTGCAGGGGCCGGGGCTATGGCAAGGCCCTTCTGAAAAAGCTGGCGCAGATAGCAGTGGATATGGGCTGCGGCAGGCTGGAGTGGAGCTGTCTTGACTGGAACACACCCAGCATAGAGTTCTATCGCTCATTGGGCGCTGTGTCCATGGACGGCTGGACGGGCTTTAGGCTCACAGGCGAGGCCCTTGAAAACATGGCAAGATAAGGAAAAGGGAATGGCAGGGTTTAGCCCTGCCATTTTTTTTACGGATTTTTCCAGAGCGCAATAAGCCCTCTTTCGTTGAGCTGCTGCAAAGCCACAAACAAAATCGGGAAGATAAGCATCCCGCCCACGCCCCAGACCTGCCAGCCTACATATACTGCCAGCAGTGAAGCTATGGGGTCAAGACCTATCTGGTCGCCCACAAGCTTGGCCTGAGCGCAGTTTCGCACCAGTGTTACCAGCACCCAGCAAATAACAAGCCCGATCCCCCTGTCGCTGTTGCCCAGCAAAAGACAGTAAAGTCCCCAGGGGATGAGCACTATGCCCGTGCCGAAAACCGGCAGAGCGTCAATAAGTGCGGTCAGCGCGGCAAGGGCCGGGGCATTTTTTACCTTCATCAGGAGAAAACCCAGCAGAAGCTGAAAGAAGGTAAGCCCCATCAAGATAAGCTGAGCCCTGAACATACCGCCGAAGCTGGCTTTCATGTTCTGCCCCATGCCCTCCCAGCGCCGGTGAATGCTCTGGGGTATCTGAGCTTTGAGAAAAGCCAGCACCGCAGGATATGAGGCGGAGACAAAGTAGCTGCCTATGCCCGCTGTCACAAGAAACAAAAGTGCGTCGGGACTGCTCTGGGCAGCCTTCGCCAGAACATCCAATGCCCACTGGGATAGAATCGAAGGCAGATCGTAAAAGCTTTCGCCTATGGAGCGTATGGCCGTCTCAAGATACTGGGCCACCCCATCGGGGGCGGCGGAGGCGTAGGCAAAGGCCATGCTTTCAAGCCTTTCAAGGTTTACAGTCAGCGCCTCCATAAGCTCAGGCACCTCGCCGGCAAAGCCATTGACCGCAGATATACCCCAGACGGTGAGCTTCACTGTGAGCCAGGCCAGCACCCCCAGCACCGCCAGCGTCAGCACAGCCGAGGCGATGCTTCTTTTCCAGCCGTGCCGCACAAGGGCGCGTACCGGAAACTCAAGCACTGCCGCCACCGCAAAAGCCAGAAGAAAGGGCGCGGTCCAGGGCAGCACGAAGCGTATGGCCAGCCATGCCCCGCCCACTATAGCCGCACAGTATACAAGAGCGGCAAGCCATCTGGCTGCCTTTTGCTGCATGATGCACCCCTCCCTGCGTCAGATTGCTGCACATATATTTTGTTGCCAGTTTTTCCCCGGCTTATACTGACACCTCAGAGCTTTTTCTGTATATAATGGTGCAGGAGCCAACAGGCCCGTTGGACTACGCAAAGGTAAAACAGCCGCACCGGAGAGAAAGGGTGCAGCTGTTTTTTTACAGGAGGAGCAAAATGCTTATAATTCAAAAGTTCGGCGGCAGCTCCCTTGACGGCCCGGAAAGGCTGCGGTGCGCGGCTGAAACAGTGAAGGCTGCGCGAATGGCGGGACACAGCTGTGTTGTGGTAGTGTCCGCAGTGGGAGACAGCACGGATCATATGGCGGAGCTTGCACTTGAGATAGACCCCGGACATTCCAAAAGAGAATGGGATGCGCTTTTAAGCTCCGGCGAGCAGCAGAGCGCGGCGCTGATGGCCATGATGCTTGGCAGCATGGGTGTGGATGCAATTTCCTTCACAGGCTGGCAGAGCGGCATCTATACAAACAGCATTCACGCAGATGCGGATGTGGAGCAGACTTTGCCCTGGCGCGTCTCGGCAGCTCTCAGGCAAAATAAAACGCCTGTGGTCACAGGCTTTCAGGGACTGGACATAAAAGGGGACGTGACCACCCTTGGCAGAGGCGGCTCGGACACTACGGCGGTGGCGCTGGCTGCTGCCCTGGGCGCTGACCGCTGCCGCATATACAGCGATGTGGCCGGGGTGTACACAGCAGACCCACGGCTTATAAAAGACGCAAGGCATATACCGCTGATGGATATGGGGGATATGCTCACCCTTGCCCACTCCGGCTCTCAGCTTCTGCACGCCAAGTCCGTGGCGCTGGCCATGGCGGAGGATGTGGAGCTGGAGCTGTATTCAAGCTTCGGGGAGGAGCAGATGTCTGTAGTGCGTCGGCTGGAGGATGAAGAAAGGCCGGACTATGCCGGAGTGACAAGGGATAAAGAGCGCTGCCAGCTGACAATCGTGGGCAAGGCATGTACGGTGCAGACGCTGCGGGATATCTCGGCGCTTTTGAAGGACGAGGGAATAGAGGTCATGGGCGGCAGAGCAGGCGAGGGCTTTGCGTGGGTGAAGCTTATGCCCCAGCAGCTTGATTTTGCCCTCGGGCTTGTGCACAGCAAATATTTTCTTTAAAAAAAGCGGGTGCATTTTGCACCCGCTTGGATTTATTTTCTTATAAGCACACGGTTTCCGTGGATGACCAGTCTCCCCGCACAGTAGAGGGACACGGCCTTGGAGAGAAGCTTCCATTCGCCCTCTTCCATGACTCTTCTTCTGAGGGTCTCCGGTGTGTCATCATGCATGATGTCCACAGCCTTCTGCAAAATTATATTGCCCACGCGCCCGTCACCATCGGCAAAGTAGGCCGTGGCACCGGTCACTTTTACACCCCGCTCAAGGGCGGCCCTGCAAAGATCCCCCTCCACATCCTCAAAGGCGGGGTATATGGACGGGCAGGTGCCGATAATGCGGTTTTTGTACTGATAGGGCACAACGCCCAAAGGCAGCTCATAGCCTGCAAGAATGACAAGCTCAATGTCCATATCCTTGAGCTTGTTGGCGATGGCCATGCTGTAGCTTGTCATGGTGGGGAAAAGCTCCGGGTCCACCACATAGGCGGGGACACCGGCGTTCAGCGCCCTTTTCATGGCATAAGCGTCCTTCTCCGGGGAGATAACAGCCACCAGCTTAAAATTTTCAATTTCTTTGAAATACATGGAGTCCAGTATCGCCTGGAGCATTGCCCCATCACCGGACACCAGCGCCGCCGCTCTGACCATAGTCTCTCCGTTCCCTGCACATTCCTCTTGTGCAGGATGATAATTCGAGCTATAATATATCTTGTATACCACAAGAAGAAAACACTCTGTATTTAGATATTATACTGTATTCGTTTCTCCCGGTCAAGCATTGGAGGCACAAGTTATGACAGAAATTTTTCTCATTCGACATACTCAGGCGGAGGGCAATCTCTACCGTATGATGCAGGGGCATTGGGACGGGGATGTGACCGCCACAGGCTGGCGTCAGATAGAGGCGCTGGCAGAGAGATTTGAAAACGTACATCTGGACGCGGTCTATTCCAGCGACCTTTACCGCACCCGCATGACCGCCACCGCCGCCGCAAGGCACCAGAACCTTGAGATACGCTGCGACAGGCGTTTTCGCGAGGTGGATCTGGGGCCATGGGAGACGGGATTTTTCGGAAATCTGGCCCATGAGTATCCGGAGGAGATAAAGGCGTTTATAAGCTCCCCCTCAAAGTGGAAGATAGAGGGAGCTGAGACCTATGAGCAGGTCCGTGACAGGGCATTTCCCGCCCTTGTGGAGGTGGCGGCAAAGCATGATGGCGAAACCATCGTGGTAGTCAGCCACGGTGTCACAATACGCTGCCTCATGTCCGCTATTCTCGAAATGGACATAGATGAGGTGGACCGCCTGCCTATCCACGGCAACACGTCGGTAAGCCATATTTTCTATGAAAACGGCAAGTTCACTGTGGACTATGACAATGACCAGAGCCACCTTGAAAAAATGGGCATACCCAAGTGGTACTCAAGGACCAGCCTGCGCCACGAGGCCATAGATCCCGTGGCCCACAGAGAGTATTATACCGAGTGCTACCGGCAGACCTGGATTGCCGCCCACGGCAGCGACTTGAGCTTTTCCGCAGGGGCATATCTTGAGCATGCCGCCTGCCACTACCTTGCCGACAGGGAGTCTGTCCTGCGCTTTTTTGACGAAGATACCCCGGTGGGTGTGCTGGATATGGACGTGCTGCGTGGTAAGGAGGACGGCATAGGCTGGATAAGCCTTCTCTACCTTTGCCCGGACTACCGGGAAAAGGGCTACGGTGTGCAGCTTCTGGCAAGGGCCATAAAGAAATACGCCAATATGGGGCGGACCTGCCTTCGCCTGAATGTGGCCGAGAGCAACGCCGCCGCCAGAGCCTTCTATAAAAAATGGGGTTTTGAGGAGATAGGCGAGGAAAAGGGCAATCTGGGTACTTTGCTGCTTTTGGAGCGCAAGCTTGGAGGCAGGAAATATGTATAAGAGAAAAGCCCTTGTAAAATGGCTGGACATTCCGGAAAACCGGCGTATTCTGGTCATTTCCGACATCCACGGCAATATGGAGTATTTACGCGGCGTGCTGGATATGGCGGGCTTTTGCGATGAAGACGCGCTCATTATCGACGGGGATTTCATTGAGAAGGGCAGCGACAGTCTGGGTGTGCTCAGATACGTGATGGAGCTTTCAAAAAAGGGCAATGTCCACGCCATCTGCGGCAACTGCGACGACTGGCCCATTATCTTCAAGGCCGACGAAAAAGTGGATGAGCAGCTTCTGGAGTATATCCTCCGGAAAAAGCGGGGCATACTCTGGGAAATGTGCAATGCCGCAGGCATGGATCCCTTTGAGATAGAGAGCTTCACAGCGTGCAAAAAGGAGCTCAGACGCATATTCAAGGCCGAGTGGGATTTTCTGGAATCCCTGCCCCACGCCATAGAGACGGAAAATTTCCTCTTTGCCCACTCCGGCGCAGACCCCCAAAAGCCTCTGAGCGAGCATCTTATTCAGGACTTTGTCCGCTGTGACCATCTTCTCAGCACCGACAGAAGCTTTGAAAAGTGGACGGTGGTGGGACACTGGCCTGTGATGCTATATGGAGAGAACATCGTGTGCGCAAACCCCATCATAGAAAGAGCGCGCAAAATAATCAGCATTGACGGAGCCTGCGTTTTGAAGGACGACGGGCAGCTAAACTGCCTTATCATTCCCCATAAGTATAGCGAGGACTTTTCCTGGGTGGCCTATGACCCCTTCCCGGAAGCTGTGGTAATGGACGATCAGAAAGCCTCCGAGCGCTCCTACTATATCCGCTGGGGCGACAGCCGTGTGCAGGTGCTGGACAGGAGCGAAGAATTTTCCCGCTGCCGCCATGTGCGCACAGGCTATGAGATGGACATTCTCACAAAGTACCTTTTTTCAGACAGTGAATTTACCGACTGCAACGACTGCACAGACTATGTTCTGCCCTTGAAAGAGGGGGACGTGGTGCGGGTGGTTGAGGTCTGCTCCGACCGATATTTTGTAAAGCACAAGGGCATCTCCGGCTGGTACTTCGGAGAGCTGAGGTGAAAACTATATTATGAGTGAAGTGTTTGAATTTCTCCCCGTATCAAAAGAGGATATGGAAAGCCGCGGCTGGTGGTACTATGACTTTCTTGTGGTCACAGGCGATGCCTATGTGGATCACCCCAGCTTCGGCACGGCTGTAATAGGCCGCGTGCTGGAGGCGGAGGGCTACAGGGTTGCAATCCTTGCCCAGCCGGACTGGCACTCGGCGGATGCTTTCCGTGCCATGGGCAAGCCCCGCTACGGCGTGATGATAGGCTCCGGCAATCTGGACTCCATGGTGGCCCACTATACCGCCGCCAGAAAACGCCGCAGCGAGGACTTTTACTCCCCCGGCAAGAAAATGGGACTGCGCCCGGATCACGCGGTTATAGTCTACGCAAACAGAGCAAGGGAAGCCTTTCCCGATACGCCTATCATCATCGG
This sequence comes from Oscillospiraceae bacterium, assembly GCA_017398685.1. Lineage (GTDB taxonomy): Bacteria > Bacillota > Clostridia > Oscillospirales > Oscillospiraceae > Limivicinus. The sequence continues at coordinate 37,181 of JAFQFH010000043.1, read as the reverse complement.
CGGCCTTGAGGCTTCCCTCAGGCGCTTTGCCCACTATGACTACTGGGAGGACAAGGTGCGCCGCAGCGCCCTTGCCGACTCCGGTGCGGACATCCTTACCTACGGCATGGGCGAGTACGCCACCCGGGAGATCGCCCGCAGGCTGAAAAATGGCGAAAAAGCGGAGAACATTACCGATGTGCGCGGTACCGCCATAATGTGCACCTCTCCCGCCGACTGCGCCTATGAGTATGTGGAGCTGCCCTCCTTTGAGGAAGTGTGCCGGGATAAGCTCAGCTACGCCATCGCCACACGCACGGAATACGCCGAGCATGACCCGGTGAGAGGCCGCGCCCTTATACAGCCGCACGACAAGCGCTATCTTGTGGTAAATCCCCCGGCCATGCCTCTGACTACCAAGGAACTGGACTTTGTGGCGGAGCTGCCCTATACAAGGAACTATCACCCCATGTACGAGGCGGAGGGAGGCGTGCCAGCCATTGAGGAAGTGCGCTTTTCCGTTATCCACAACCGTGGCTGCTTTGGCGGCTGCAACTTCTGCGCCCTTGCCTTCCATCAGGGCAGGATGGTCACATCCCGCAGCCATGAAAGCGTCATAAAAGAGGTTACTGAGCTTACAAAGCTGCCCGACTTCAAGGGTTATATAAACGATGTGGGCGGCCCTACCGCAAACTTCCGCCGCCCCTCCTGCCAAAAGCAGCTTAAAGTGGGTATGTGCGCTGAGAAGCGCTGCCTTGCCCCTACGCCCTGCCCCAATCTGGACGCAGACCACGCAGACTATCTGGAGCTTCTGAGGAAGCTTCGCAATATCCCCGGGGTTAAGAAGATATTTGTCCGCAGCGGCATACGCTATGACTATATGCTTCAGGACAAAAACGGCGAATTTTTTGCAGAGCTTGTGAAATACCACATCTCCGGCCAGCTTAAAGTTGCTCCGGAGCACTGCATAGACTCGGTGCTGGACTATATGGGCAAGCCCCATATAGACGTGTACGAGCGCTTTATGGAAAAGTACCGCCGCCTCAACGACCGCTACAGCAAGGAGCAGTATCTGGTGCCCTACCTTATGAGCTCCCACCCGGGCTCTACCTTGCAGGATGCGGTGGCTCTGGCGGAGTATCTAAACTCATTGGGCCGCCAGCCCGAGCAGGTGCAGGACTTTTATCCCACTCCCGGCACCATCTCCACCTGTATGTACTACACCGGCATTGACCCCACGACCCTTGAAGAGGTGTACGTGGCCCGCTCTTTCCACGAAAAGGCCATGCAGCGCGCCCTTCTCCAGTGGAAGCGGCCGGATAAGAGGAAGCTTGTCATCGAGGCTTTGAAAGAGGCGGGCAGGGAGGACCTTATAGGCTTTACTCCCAACTGCCTTGTGCGGCCCGACTATTCCCCCGCAAAAAGGAAACCAAAGGCCGCAGACAAGGACGGGGACAAGCCCAAAAAGCCAGCAGCAAAGAAGGCCGAGGAAAAGCCTGAACCCAAAAAGCCCGTCAGCAAAAAGGGCTGGGCCAAGGCCAAACCCAAGAAAAACGCCCGCCCCAACAAGGGAAAGAAGAAATAAAAAACTGAGCCTGAACTATCGGGCTCAGTTTTTCTTCGGGATTCAGATGCCTTCGTCGGTGACGGCATCGCTGCGGAACAGAAGGGAGACGCACCACAGGGCCGAAAGACCCACCAGCGTATAAACAACGCGGCTGACCGTGGCGGTCTGTCCGCCGAACAGCCACGCAACGATGTCAAAGCGGAAAAGACCCACGCTGCCCCAGTTGATGCCGCCGATAATGGTCAGCACCAGGGCAATACGATCCATGAGCATGTAAAAAACTCCTCTCATTTGGTTTCTCTCCTATTTTGCCACGGCAGCGAAAAAATTATGCAGAAAAAAGCCATTCGACAAAACTTGTCTTTCTTCGCTCTTTACAGTTTTTGAAAAAAGGATTATATTTTAAGCACAGCTTATCCAATTGGCTCCTGAAAGGCAGGAGTCAGGCTCATATCTTTTATCCCACAACCCTGTTTGGCGGATCGGTTTTCGGTCCGCCGCTTTTTTATATGAAAAACTAACTGTTTTTCATTGATTATCTTTCTAAAGCTGACGATTTTAACAAAAATTTTACGTTTTGTTGGTTAAAGTGTTGACTTTTGCGAAAGCTCCGCTATAATGTGCTCAAGTGAACAAAGCATGATGGAGGCGCGGTTTTCATCAGTAGCTCCCGGAAAGGTCGGGGAAGACCGGGGAGTGAAAGGGGACGCCGCCGAAGGGTGACCGCTTACCCCGGGCGGGCATTCCTGGGCCGACGGAGAATATCCGGCGGACTGTCACTTATAAAGTGGAGCGCTGTCAGACCTGAAGTTTGTATTCCCATGTCATGAACAGTATCTGCTCTGTTCATGGCATTTATTTTTTTGGAGGTACATAAAATGTACGGTACTTTTTGGGCACTGGTTCCCCCTATTCTCGCAATAGTCCTGGCTCTTATAACCAAGCAGGCATATGCATCCCTGTTTCTGGGCGTTGTAGTGGGCGCACTTTTCTGCTGCAACTTCGCTCCCGTGGCAACTCTGGACATGACCCTCAATGACGGCCTTGTCACCGCTATTGCCGACAACGCAGGCATCTTCCTGTTCCTCGTGCTTCTGGGCATCATCGTGGCTCTGGTCAACGCCTCCGGCGGCTCCGCCGCATTCGGACGCTGGGCCGAGAAGAACATCAAGACCCGCGTAGGCGCAGCTCTGGCCACCTTCGTGCTGGGCGTTCTCATCTTCATTGATGACTACTTCAACTGCCTGACCGTCGGCTCCGTCATGCGTCCTGTCACCGACAACCACCGCATCTCCAGAGCAAAGCTCTCCTACCTCATCGACGCCACCGCAGCCCCCATCTGCATGATCGCACCCATCTCCTCCTGGGCCGCTGCCGTCTCCGGTGTTGCTGCCGACCTTGACACCGGCATCTCCGGCATCCAGCTTTTCATCCGCGCCATCCCCTACAACTTCTACTCCCTTCTCACCTTCGTGTTCATCATCGCTCTCACCGTCATGCGCTTTGACTACGGCCCCATGCGCATCCACGAGATGAGCGCACAGCTCAACGGCGATCTGGGCGCCATCGAAGGCGAAGAGGCCGAGGCCGGCAACCCCAAGGGCCGCGTTCTCGACCTTATTATCCCCGTTGTTATCCTCATCATCACCTGCACTCTGGGCATGATCTACGTTGGCGGCTTCTTCGGCGTTGACGCCTGGGGCGGCACCGACTTTGCCGGCGACTTCATCGGCGCCTTCGGCAACACCGACGCATTCATCGGCCTGCCCTGGGGCGGCATCATCGCTCTCATCCTTGTTGTCATCTATATGGTCGCCCGCGGCGTTGTAAGCTTCAAGGAAGCTATGGACTGCATCCCCAAGGGCTTCGTTGCCATGGTTCCTCCCATGATCATCCTGACTCTGGCCGTCTCCCTCAAGACCATGACCAGCACCCTCGGCGCTGCCGAGTTCGTACACGGCATCATGCAGGGCGCTGCCGCAAGCCTCTACAGCCTGCTGCCCGCAGTCATCTTCGTTGTGGCCTGCATCCTGGCCTTCGCCTCCGGCACCAGCTGGGGCACCTTCGGTATCCTCATCCCCATCGTCACCGCCATCTTCCCCGCCGACAGCACTTTGCTCTTCATCGGCATCTCCGCCTGCTGCGCCGGCGCTGTCTGCGGCGACCACTGCTCCCCCATCTCCGACACCACCATCATGGCCTCTGCCGGTGCTCAGGTTGACCACCTGACCCACGTTTCCACTCAGCTGCCCTACGCCATCACCGTGGCCGCAATCAGCTTTGTGACCTACATCGTGGCAGGCTTCATCCAGAACGCTGTTATCTGTCTTGTTATCGGCACAGTTATCACAATTGCAACTCTCTTTGTCATCCGCTCTGTGGAAGCAAAGAAGGTCGCCTGATAAAGCTTTATAAAACGTAAAAAACTCCGGTGCAGTTCAATTGCACCGGAGTTTTTTGATTATGTCGCGGGGACAGGAGTCTCCTGCGGTATTTTAAGTTCTTCACAGCCTACATAGCGGCGGGCGGTGAAGGTTCTTTTCAGGTACGGGTCTTCAAGGGAGTTGACCACAACGCCGTACTGCTCGCCCATGGCGTGGATATAATAGCCTTCTCCCAGATATATGCCCACATGCCCCACATAATTGCCGGAGGTCTTGAAGCAGAGCACATCGCCGGGCCAGAGCTGTTCGGGCGGGATTTCCACGCCCTGCTTTGCCTGCTGGGCTGCTACCCGTTCAAGGGCGTAGCCGGCCATGCCGTAACAGTGGTACACAAGACCGGAGCAGTCAAAGCCGCCTTCTTCCAGAGAGTCCCCGCCGTATTTGTACTTTGCGCCCCAGAAGTTGAGGGAATAGTCCGCGATCTTCTGGCTCTCCTGACGCAAAAGCTCCTCCGGAGAGGGGGTGGGCGGAGGTGTGGGAGTAGGCGCAGGGGAGGGCGTCGGCTTTGGACTGGGGCTGGGTTTTGCCGTGGCTGTGGGTGAGGGCGAAGGGCTGAGCTTGCTCTCTTCTCTGGCATCAACGGCCTCGTCCGTCCAGATACTGTTGAAAAGGATGTTCAGCACCAGAACTATAAGCACAGGCAATATCAAAATAAGCTTCTTTTTCATCTTCCACGCTTCTTTTTCTGTCAAATTCAGGTAAATTATAGCATGAAAAATTCTTAAGTAAAGCCTGATTATTCAGCCTTTACCTGCGCAGGACTTTTTGAGAAAGGCCCGGATTACAGGCTCAGACCCTCCCGGCAGGCGCCATTTTCGCAGATGTAAAAGGCGGCCTTGCCGTCTTTGCATACCGCATCCCGGCTGAAAGGTACAATCCGGGTAAGCGCCTCTTCACGCTTGGGACTTTTCAGAACCACTGTAAGCTCAGGGGAGTAGCGTAAAGTGACTGCAGACAAAAGCTCCGGCACAGTCTCGTCCGGGTTTGCACATAAAAGCTCCTTTGTGGGGTATACGCCGCTGAGAAGGGCGCACAAGGCCCACGGGCTGCCTGCCGGGTACTTTTCACAGTGTCCGCTTATGACCTCAAGAAGCTCGTCCCGGTATTGGCGCATCAGTATATCCCCGGTATAGCGGAAAAGAAGGTCAAAGACCGTGGCAGCGGCGCTGCTGCCGGAGGGGAGGGCGGAGTCAAATATCTCCATCGGCCTGAAAAGAAGCTTTTCGCTGTGCTCTGCCGTGCGGTAATATGCGCCTTTGCCGTCTGCAAAGTCTGACACTATCCGCTCTGCAAGCTCCCTTGCCCGGATAAGATGCTTTGGCTCAAAGTCGGCGGCGTAAAGCTCCAGAAGGCCAAGGGCGTAAAAGGCGCAGTCATCAAGCTGAGCGTCAAACTTCAGCTCACCGTCGCAAAGCCTTGCTTTCAGCTTATCGCCCTCATAGAGCTTTTCCTCCATGAAGCTTGCAAGGGCCTTTGCCATCATAAGATAGCGCCTGTCTGAAAACACCCTTGCGGCCTTGGAAAGAGCCATAAGCATAAGGCCGTTCCATGAGGTGAGCATCTTGGTGTCGTACTTGAGCTCCATACGCTTTGCCCTGAAAATCCGAAGCTTTTCCCTCAGGTCGTCGTAGCCCTCGGGCAACAGGTTCCAGCGCTGGTTGAGGATGAGGTTGGGGATGCTTTTGCCGTGGAAATTGCCCTCGGGAGTAATATCATAGCACTCGCAGAAATGCTTTGCGTCCTTGTCGCCCAGTGCTTCAACCACGTCGGACTGGGTGAAAAGATAGTAGGCTCCTTCTACCCCTTCACTGTCGGCGTCCTGAGCGCAGTAATAGCCGCCCTCGGGGGAGAGAAGCTCCCTCATGCAGTAATCCAGCGTGTTCTCCGCCACGCTGCGGTAAAGCCCCATGCGCCCTGATTGAAATGCCTCGGTATAGGCGAAGGCTAAAAGGGCATTATCATAGAGTGTCTTTTCAAAATGGGGGGCCAGCCACTCCCGGTCGGTGGAGTAGCGGGCAAAGCCGCCGCCAATATGGTCGTATATGCCGCCTTTGTACATCCCTTTAAGGCAGCCGTCGGCTATTTCACGGCTGCGCCTGTCCCCGGAGAGGGCGGCGTAGCGCATGAGGAAGATGAGGTTCTGGGGCGTGGGGAACTTGGGCGCTTTGCCAAAACCGCCGTATTCCTTGTCATAGGCCTCGGCAAGCTGGGCGGCGGCAGCCTTCAAAAGCGTTTCGTCCGCCACGCCCCGGGAAACTCTGTCGGGTGTGGCCACAAGGCGGGAGATATCCTCACCGCTTTTCAAAAGGGCAGCCCTGTCACCATGCCACTTTTCAGCCAGCACACCCAGTACGCCTTTGAGACCTATGCGGCTGCGGGTGCTCTCTCTGGGGATATAGGTGGCGGCAAAAAAGGGCTTTTGCTCCGGGGTCATCACCACGGTCAGGGGCCATCCGCCGGAACCTGTAAGAGCGGTGCATACGGACATGTACACACTGTCGATGTCGGGGCGCTCCTCCCGGTCCACCTTGATGGAGACGTAGTTTTCGTTGAGTATGGCGGCAACTTCGCTGTCCTCAAAGGACTCCTTGGCCATCACATGGCACCAGTGGCAGGTGGAGTAGCCGATGCTGAGGAAAACGGGCTTGTCCTCCCGTCTGGCCTTTTCAAAGGCCTTGTCTCCCCATGGGTACCAGTTCACTGGATTTTCCGCATGCTCAAGGAGATAGGGGGATTTTTCATTTATCAGACTGTTGCTCATGCCACGGCCTCCTGCCATAAAATTTGGTATTTTGATATTACTTATTATCTGCAATTATATACAAATATTCTCTTCCTTTCAAGGAGCTTGCTTATGGACTATATTGAAAGCGCCTGCTGCTTTGATACAAGCGCATATACCGGCACACCCGATACCGCACCCTGCCCCAAAAGCGTGGATATGCCCACATTTATCGCCCGGCTGGATGCACTTTATTCCAAGGGACAGGAAGCAAAAGCCGGACAGCTTCTGGATGAGGAGGCGGAAAATGCCCGGAAGCTCGGTGACTGGCGAAGTGAGCTGTCTTTGCTCAGTGAGATCTGCGGCCACTGCCGCAGAAGCGCCGAAAAGGAAAAAGCCATGGATGCCATCGGGCGCATATATGAAATTATAAGGGAGCACCGCATGGGCTCCACTGTGTCCGCCGCAACGGTGCTTCTCAACGCCGCCACAACTCTCAAATGCTTTGGTGAGGCTGAGCGCTCCGTCCCGGTTTTTGAGCATGTGAGCCGGGTATACGCTGTCCATCTTGACCCTTACGATTACCGCTTTGCCGGGCTTTACAACAATATGGCCCTCTCTTACGCCGATGTGGGCGAACATGAGCAGGCGGAAAAGCTTTTCAAGGCTGCAATGAAGGTAATAGAGCAATGCAAAAATCCCCAGAACGAGCTGGCGGTGAGTCTTTGCAATCTGGCAGAGCTTTACTATAAGCAGGATGCCGAGGACGGGCGGGTGAATGAGTGCATGGAAAAGGCCTGGGAATATCTGAACGACCCCACACTGCCACGGGATGGCTACCATGCCTTTACCATCTCAAAATGTGCACCCAGCTTTGACTATTTTGGCTTCTTCCTCTACGCCAAGGAGCTTAAGGAAAGGGCGGCGGGAATTTATGAGCTTTCTTGAAAGAGCAAGGGCGCTTTATGAGGAAAAGGGCGCGGCGCTTATACATGAGAGACTGGGCGGACTTGATGCACGCATCGCCGTGGGCCTTGCGGGGCGGGGCTCCCAGTGCTACGGCTATGACGATGAAATATCCGCAGACCATGATTATACGCTGGGTTTTTGCCTCTGGATAAGCGACGAAGACGATGAAAAATTCGGACTGGAGCTAAGACGCATATACCGGGAGCTTGTCCCCACCGGGAACATTCAGAGAAGCGCCATGGGTTCATCCGGCATGGGCGTATCCACCATCGGAGATTTTTTCCTGCCCTACACCGGCACAAGGGGAGCCCCCACGGAAGTGCTCCAGTGGCTGTACCTGCCATCCCACGCGCTGGCCGAGGCCTCAAACGGTCAGGTCTGGCGGGATGACATGGGGGAGTTTTCCGCCATACGGAAAAATATCCTTGAGGGTATGCCCGAGGATGTGAGAATAAAGAAACTGGCGGCAGCTGTGCTTATCATGGCTCAGGCCGGGCAGTACAATTATTCCCGCTGCCTTAAAAGAGGCGAGGAGGGTGCGGCCATGCTGGCAATGACAGAGTTTGTGAAGGCGGCATCTTCTTCCATATTCCTTCTGAACCGGCGGCACATGCCCTATTATAAGTGGTGCTTTCGTGCCATGACCGATCTTCCCGGACTTGGAAACCTGAAAGATGCCCTTGAATTTCTCCTGACGGGGGAAAACGACCAGGAGGGACAGAAGCTGAAAGTACAGCTGGTGGAGGATGTGTGCGCTGCTGTGGTAAAGGAGCTTCAGAGCCAGCATCTCACCTGCGGCAGCTGGGACTATCTTGAAAAGCACGCGCTGGATATGCACGGGCATATCCAGAACGGGCAGCTTTCATCCCTGCATATTCTGGAGGGCTGGTAACAGACACCATTTATTTTTGGCAAGTTGCCATTAGTTTTTCCGTGTTTACAGTATGTATTAAATATGTTAATATGTGCGGGTAACACTTATGTTCGTATATTCTTTTTTTTATTATAAGGAGGACAACTCATGGTAAATTTTGCTGAAAGAATGGACAACGTCAAAGCCTCTGAGATCAGAGAGCTTCTTGCACTCACTGCCCGTCCCGAGGTTATTTCTTTTGCCGGTGGTCTCCCTGCTCCCGAGCTTTTCCCTGTTGATAAAATGTTGGCCGCAACTGAGGCAGTTCTGAAGGAGAACGGCCCTCAGGCTTTGCAGTACGGCCCCACTGACGGCTACACCCCTCTCAGACAGCACATTGTCAATCGCATGAAGGCCAGGAACAAGATAGAGACCGATGTCAGCCATATCCTTATGACTGCCGGCAGCCAGCAGGGTCTTGACTACGTGGCAAGACTGCTCTGCGATCCGGGCGATGTGGTCATTATGGAAAGCCCCTCCTATCTTGGTGCCATCAACGCTTTCAACCTCAGCCAGCCCAAGTACGTGGAAATCCCCACAGATGAAAACGGCATGATCATGGAAGAGCTGGAAAAGGTTCTGGCTACCACTGACAGAGTCAAGTTCATCTACGTTATCCCCGATTTCCAGAACCCCTCCGGCCGTACCTGGCCTCTGGAGCGCCGCAAAAAGTTCATGGAGATCGTAAACAAGTACGAGATCCCCGTTGTTGAAGATAACCCCTACGGTGAGCTTCGCTTCGCCGGCGAGTTCCTGCCTTCCCTCAAGTCCATGGACCCCAAGGAACTGGTTATCTATCTGGGCACCTTCTCCAAGATCCTGGCTCCCGGCTACCGTCTGGGCTGGATCTGCGCAAGCCATGAGTTCATCGAGAAGTTCAACCTGATCGCTCAGGCCGCAGTTTTGCAGACCGCTACCCCCTCCATGATGATCATTTCCAAGTTCCTGGATATGTTCGATCTGGACGAGCACGTAGCTACCCTGCTGCCCGTCTACAAGCACCGCTGCGATCTGATGATGGACTGCATCAAGGAATACTTCCCCGCAGAGGTCAAGTACACCATTCCCGATGGCGGTCTTTTCACCTGGGCAGAGCTGCCTGATTATATCGACACCAAGATTATGGCCTCTCAGGCTCTGGCACAGAACGTGGCTTACGTTCCCGGTGCAGGCTTCTTCCCCAACGGCGGCAACCACCACTGCATGCGCCTGAACTACTCCTGCTCCACCGACGACCGTATCGTCGAGGGTATCAAGAGACTGGCCGATGTTATCAAGGCAAATCTCAAGTAAGCCTTTGCCTTTCACCGCAAAACCGACCCTTTCTATCGCCTGAGAAGCTGATCTTCTCAGGCGATTTTTCAAAGGAGGAATGATTTTTGATGAAAGACACGAAGAAAATATGTAAAGTGGCCCTTGTGCAGGCGGCGCCCGTGATGTTTGACAAGGCGGCCTGCCTTGACAAGGCTTTGAAGCTAATAAAGGAGACAACTGAGAATAAGCCCGATCTCATAGTCTTCCCGGAGCTTTTTATCCCCGGCTATCCCTACGGCATGAACTTCGGCTTTTCCGTGGGCAACCGGCAGGAGGACGGCAGGGAGGACTGGTGGAGCTACTGCAAAAATTCCATCCTTGTTCCCGGAGAGGAGACGGAGGCTCTTGCTGCGGCAGCCAGAGAGGCAGGCACCTATCTCAGCATCGGCGTTTCCGAGCGTGACCGCTGGAACGGCACTCTCTATAACTCAAACCTTATCTTCTCCCCGGAGGGGAAACTGGTCAGTGCCCACCGCAAGCTCAAGCCCACCGGCTCCGAGCGGCTCGTGTGGGGGGATGCGGACAGGGGATACTTCCCCGTGGTGGACACTCCCTTTGGCGTTATGGGCAGCCTTATCTGCTGGGAAAGCTATATGCCCCTGGCCCGGGTGGCGCTGTATGAAAAGGGCGTGAGCATCTATATCTCTCCCAACACCAACGACAATGAGGAGTGGCAGAGCACCATCCGCCACATCGCCATTGAAGGCAAGTGTTTTTTCATAAACAGCGACATGTACTTCACAAAGGATATGTACCCCCGTGATATGCAGCGACCCGACGATATAAACTGGCTGCCGGAGAAGGTATGCCGGGGCGGAAGCTGCATCATAGACCCCTACGGTCACTATGAAACCGAGCCTTTGTGGGACGAGGAGGGCATAATCTACGCCTCCCTTGACCTTGAAAAAGTACCCAAAAGCCGCATGGAGTTTGACCCCTGCGGACACTATTCAAGACCCGATGTGCTCAGGCTCACGGTGGATGACAAATAAAGCAAAAAACGGGCAGGTTTCCTGCCCGTTTTTGCCGTTAATATTCACTTTTTCTTCCACATACTCTTGCTGAAGAGAATGAGGATGGGGTATATCTCGAGCCTGCCGATGAGCATTATCAAGGAGAGGACTGCCTTGGTAAAGAGTGAGAACACATTGTAGTTCCCTGTGGGGCCGACTCTGGAAAGACCGGGGCCCACATTTGAGATGCAGGAGAGAGCGGCGGTGAAGTTTGTGGTAAAGTCGTTGCCGTCAAAGGAGACGATGAAGGTGCCAAAGAGGATGGTGGCGATGTAAATGAAGAAGAACACGTACACTGCCCTTGCGGTGGAGCTGTCCACCCTTTTTCCGTCCATCTGTACCCGGCGCACTGAGCGGGGGTGGAAAATCTGGGAAATATCCGCCGCGGCGGACTTGAAAAGCAGCATTACGCGGCTGACCTTGATGCCGCCGCCGGTGCTGCCTGCGCTGGCACCCACAAACATAAGCACGACTATGAGCATCTGCGTGTACTCAGGCCAGTGCACAAAATCCTCCGTGCCGAAACCGGCGGTGGTGATTATGGTCATGGTGTTGAAAAAACTGTGGCGCAGGGCCGTGGCAAAGCCGTCGTACATACTGCTTATGCCTGCGGCAATGAAAAGCGTGGAGAAGGCGATTATGCCCAGATACCAGTGCAGCTCCTGACTTTTCAGGGCCTCCTTCAGCCTGCCTATGAGCACAAAATAGTAAAGGTTGAAGTTGATGCCAAAAAGCACCAGAAAAACGGCGATTACCATTTCAATGTATACGCTGTCAAAGGCGGCTATGCTGGCGTTTTTTGTGGAGAAGCCGCCTGTACCGGCAGTTCCGAAGGCGTGGAGCAGAGCGTCAAAGAAGCTCATGCCGCCCAGCATCAGGAGAATCGTCTCAAGCACGGTCAGTGCTCCGTAAATAACATAGAGGATGGTGGCGGTTTCCCGCGCTCTGGGTACAAGCTTGCCCACGGTGGGGCCGGGAACCTCGGCGCGCATTATGTGCATGGAGTGCTCGCCGCTCATGGGCAGCACTGCCATTATAAACACCAGCACGCCCATACCGCCTATCCAGTGGTTGAAAGAACGCCAGAAAAGGCAGCTTCGGCTCATGCCCTCAATATCGTTGAGAATAGTGGCGCCGGTGGTGGTAAGGCCGGATACGGTTTCAAAAACCGCGTCGATATAGTTGGGTATCTGCCCGCTGAACACAAAGGGCAGCGCGCCGAAAAGCCCCATCAGCACCCAGGCAAGACCCACCGCGATAAAGCCCTCCCGGGCGAAAATGTCCCTTGTGCGGGGCTTGAAGCTCAGCAGCAGAAGCCCTGCCCCGGCAGTGATGAGAGCGGAAATAACAAAACTGCCGACGCTCTCGCCGTATATAAGCCCTGTTATCAGGGGCAAAACCATAAGTACCGCGTATATTATAAGCACCATGCTCAGAATACGCGCTATCATTCTCCGGTTCATGCCTTGTCCTCCAAAATCGCATCCAGAGAATCAAGCCTGCCTGCTGCTGACACCACAACTGCATGGTCGCCGGGCAGAATCTGGGTATTGCCGTCGGGAATTATGCTGCGGTTGCCCCGGATAATGGCGCAGATAAGGATGCCGGCTCGTATATGCAGCTCCCGCAGGCTTTTGCCTATGCAGCGGGAGTCCTCCATGACGCGAAACTCCAGCGCCTCTACCTGACCATCGGCCATTTTATAAAGAGTCTCCATGCTGCTGCCCTTGGAGGCGTCCATGGCGCGCACGTAGAGCGCCAGCTTCTGGGCCACCAGATCCTTGGGGGCAACCACCCTGTCAAGACCGAAATTCTCGGTAATCTCGGCAAAATGCTCCCGGTTGACCTTGGTGACGATGGTATCTACCTGACAGCTCTGGGCGTAGATGGAGGTTATGACATTGTCCGCATCCTCACCGGTGAGTGACACAAAAGCGTCGGTGCTGCGTATACCCTCTTCCAAAAGTACATCCGAGCGGGTAGCATCGCCGCAGACTATATTGGCCTCCGGCGCAAGGTCGCAAAGCTCATCGCAGCGTTGGCGGTTTTTTTCGATTATAGTCACGCTCATACCGCTTTCGTGCAGCAGATTTGCAAGATACACGGCAATTCTGCCGCCGCCCATTATCATTACGGACTTTACCCGCTTTTTCTGCTTGCCCACCGCAGCAAAAAACTTTCTCAGCCCCTTGGGGGAGCCTGTGATGCTCAGCCTGTCTCCACCCTGGAGCACAAAATCGCCGTTAGGGATAATGGCCTTGCCGTCACGCTCCACAAAGCTTATCAGTACGCTTTTGTCTACAAGCCCGCCCAGATTTTTCAGCACAAGCCCGTCCAGCCTGTCGCCGTTTTCCACGCGGTGCTCCACTATCTCAACGCTGCCCTTGGAAAAGGACACCACACGCACCGCATTGGGAAAGCGGAGCATACGGGAGATCTCCTTGGCGCACTCAAACTCCGGATTTACAATGACGGAAAGACCCAGTGCCTCCCTGAGAAAGTCCCGCTGCATAAGATATTCCGTATCACGGATGCGGGCTACCACATGGGGCGTACCCAGCTTCCTTGCGGAAATGCCGCAGATCATGTTGACCTCATCACTGATGGTGGCAGCCACCAGAATGTCGGCCTCGGCCACGCCCGCTTCAAGCAGGGTTTCGGAGTTTGTGGCGCTGCCTTCCACGCAGATAATGTCCAGCTCGTTGGAGGCTCTGTTTATGGCAGAGCTGTTTTTGTCTATGATGGTGATATCATGTCCTTCATTGGAGAGAGCTTCGGCTATGGCATAGCCAATCTTGCCCGCTCCGGCGATGATAATTTTCATTTGAACATTTCCTTTCGCATTATAAAATGCAGATTAAAATGGATTTTACCACAATTGTCCTGAGATGTACAGCTTGAATAAGCCGTGCCCTTATGATAGAATACTGCAAAACCGCCAAGAAAGAGTTAAGAAATTATTATGTTTGAAGGATTTACTAAGAAAACCAGTGACTTTTTGTGGGAACTGGCATTCAATAACGAAAGAGCCTGGTTTTTGGAGCATAAGGAGGAGTTTGAGCAGGTTTTGAACACTCCGTTCAGGCTCCTTGCAAAAGAAACATATGAGCTTTTTACCCTCCGCCACCCTGAGCTGGACTGTAAGCTCCACATTGCACGTATATACAGGGATGCCCGACGCCTCCACGGCAGAGGGCCATACAAGGACCATCTGTGGTTTTCCATAAAAAAGACCAGCGAGCTTCTGGAAGGCCCCACCTTCTGGTTTGAGATAGGCGCGGCGGACTACAGCTACGGTATGGGCTTTTACAGCGCCACTTCCCAGCAGATGGAGGAATACCGCCGCCGCATTGACGCAAACCCTGCCGCCTTCGAGCGCCTTGCGCTGGATGTGGCAAGGCACAGCGAGTTTAAAATCTTCGGTGAGGAGTACAAGCGGCCCAAAGGGGACTATGAGGGGATAATTGCCCAGTGGTATAACCGCAAGAGACTGGGGCTTGAGTGCTGCCGGGACTTTGGCGGTGATGTGCTGAGAGCCGATCTGCCCGAAATACTGGTGGACGGCTTTGAAAAGCTCATGCCCATGTACGAATTTTTCCTCAGCTTCTACCACAGCAATGAGGAGCATAAATAAAGAGAGGTTCTGAGAATGGCAAAGCTCAGTGTGATAATGCCGGCATATAATGCCGAAAGATATATTGCCCGCTCCATTGAAAGCGTGCTCGGCCAGTCCTGGCGCGAGCTGGAGCTTCTGGTGGTGGACGACGGCTCCGTGGACGAAACGGCTAAAATTGTTTCAGACATTGCAGCAAAGGACAGCCGCGTGCGTCTCATAAGCATTGAAAATTCCGGCCCTGCCATGGCCAGAAACCATGCTCTTGAAAACTTAAGCGCGGACACGGAGTATGTGACCTTTATAGACGCCGACGACGAGCTTTTGCCCGAGGCTCTCAGCTATGCAATGGAAAAGGCGCAGGCAGGCTTTGAGCTTGTGATGTTCGGCTTTACGATCCATTCTGCCGACGGCAGCCGCCGGGACTATTTTGAACCGGAGCAGGATTATACAGCGGATACTTTGGGAGCAACCCTGCCAAGACTTTACATGGCCAACATGCTCAATCAGGTCTGGGCCAAGATATTCAGCGCAAGGCTCATCCGGGAAAATAAGCTCCGTTTCCCGGATTACCGCTGGGGTGAGGACAGACTATTTATCTTCGACTGCCTTGAAAAGGCGGAGAAGGTGGCTGTGCTGCCGGGGTGCCGGTATCTCTATGTGATGCACCCGGGAGAGAGCCTTATTACCCGCTACTACGATAAAAAACTTCAGGTCTGCTGCCTTGCGGACAAGAGAATGGCGGAGCTGTGTGAGCGCTTTGGCACCCTGGACGATTCGCCCTGCTGCTATATGTTCGTAAAGAGTATCTTTTCCTGCATCACCAATATATTCTCCCCCTCCTGCCCGCTGGATGGAAAGGGCAAGCGCGCCTATGTGCGTGAGATACTGGAAAATGAGCAGGTGCAGAAACGAAGCCGCCGGAGCTTCGGCGGCATAAGCGTGAAGGTGATGTGCGCTGTGATGCACACGAAAATCGTGTGGCTGAATATGCTGATGTTCTATCTTGTGGCCTTTGCGGGCAAGGCTCTGCCCGGACTTTTCATGGCCCTCAAGCACAAAAAGTAGGACCGAACCTTTTTGAAAGGAGGCTTCCCCGATGAAAAAAACTGCGCTTATATTATCTGCCGCCGCTTTGTGCGGAGCGGCTGCCACCTTTATATGGCAGGGTTTTCTGGAGGCCTTCGGCCCAAATGGAAGCCCCCTTCTCGTACCCTTCAAAAGCTTTGGACACAAGGCGGGATACTATGTGAAGCTGCGTGAGTATACCGAGTCCATGGCAAGGCGGAAAAGGGAGCGGATGGAGCTTGTAAACCGCCGGGGACAGCGGCTTGTGGGCTATTACTACCCCTGCGGCGATAAGCCCAGCGGGAAACTGGCCTTTGTTGTCCACGGTTACAGGGCCAGCCATGCCGAAGCTGCCGGAGTCATCTGCCAGATGTATCTGGACAGAGGCTTTGACGTTTTCGGCTGCGACCATATCGCCTGCGGTGAGAGCGAAGGCGACTACATAAGCTTTGACTATTATGAAACTTCCGACTGCCTTGAATGGCTGGATGCGCTGAAAGACAGGTTCGGCCCGGAGCTTTCCGTGGTACTCCACGGCTTCTCCATGGGCGCCGCCACCGTGATGAAAATGAGCGATCAGGTGGGGGAGTGCGTGAAGTTCATTGTGGAGGACAGCGGCTTTTCTACCGCAGTGGAGCTTATAGGCAGCTCTACAGGCCCGATTTTCCCGGTGATAAATCTGCTGAACCGACTTATATGCGGTTTTGATGTACATGCCACCGATGTGCGCCCCCATCTGAAGCGCTCCCGCCTGCCCATCCTTTTTGTGCACGGCGGGGCAGACCCGCTGGTGCCCTTTTATATGGGCGAGGAGCTTTATGATATGTACAAAGGTGAGAAGGAGGCCCTTTTCATCCCCGGGGGACTCCATGTGGAGGCGGCCTACTACAACAGGGATGAATACATGGAAAAGCTTGATAAATTCATAGAAAAATATATGTAAAAACCAGTAAAAGGCAGGACATTTCGTCCTGCCTTTTACTGATAATCAGCTTATATATGCGATTACTTGATGCCGTACTTCTTGTTGAACTTGTCAACGCGGCCGCTGGTGTCAACCAGCTTCTGCTTGCCGGTGTAGAAGGGGTGGCACTTGGAGCAGATTTCCACGGAGATGTTCTGCTTGGTGGAGCCGGTCTCGATGATGGCGCCGCAAGCGCACTTGATGGTGGTCTGCTGGTAATTGGGATGGATTCCTTCCTTCATAGCAAAAAGCTCCTCATCTAATGCTGTCTTGATTGTGCAAAAAAAGCATAGTTACAAGACGCAAGGCAGATTGTATCACAGTATTTTCAGTAATGCAAGTCCTTTTCCGCAATTTGCAGCATTTTTCCTGCACTGAGAAAGTACAGCAGACACTCCGCCACTTCCATGTTGAATATCTTTCTCAAAGCCATGGCGTATATGCTTACCTGACGGGCATAGATATCCGCTCTGGCCTTAATCTCCGCCTCGGTACGAACATTGTCGGTCTTATAATCTATTATTACAAGCTTGCCCTTCTCCTCCAGACAGCAGTCCACAACGCCCTGCAAAAGAAGCTGCTCTTCCCCGGCCTCCGGGTAAAAGCCAGATGCATCCACCAAAACCGAAAACTTAAACTCTCGGTGTACCTTGTCCGCTCTTTGCATACGTTGACCCAAGGGCGAAGCGAAAAGCTCCAGTATGGCCTCCTCGTTCACAAGAGAGGCCTCCCTTGCCGTTATGAAGCGAAGCCGGGAGAGCCTTTCAATTTCGCCCCTTATACTCTCAAGGCTGCCGGTCTTTTCAAAGTCCATGTACTGTAAGGCAAGGTGGGTGGCGATGCCCCGCTCGGTGGGCTTTGCGGCCTTGTCTCCTGAGATGAGCTGCGCCCTTCTGAAATGGCGCTTCGGGGCGGGGGCGGTATCCAGTCCGTCCTCGTCCCTTTCCCGCCTGCCCTTTATCTCCGTAGCGGTCAGCTTGGAGGGCAGAGACTGGGCGGCAGCGTGAGGATACACAAAGCTCAGCCGCTCTTTGAAGAAATCGGCCCTGAGCTCTGCTCCGTCATCGTTGAAAAGCTCATCAGGGGGCGTGGGGTCGAGGGCTTCAGATGCCTGATGGACGCTTATTTTTATGTGCTGCTCCCGGTCTGCAAGGGCAGCGTAAATAAGCCAGTTTACGGGAGCGGAGGCCGATGAGAGAACCTGCGGCGGCATAGGCACGCTGACGGCAGCCTCGCTTGTCTTTATAAGCTCGTAGGGGCTTTTAACGGCGGCTGTGATATAAAGCCGCTCTCTTGGACGGGTGAGGGCCACATACAAAAGGCGCATCTCCTCAGAGAGCATTTCCCGCTCCTGCCGCAGTCTTATGGCGTTTCGGGCCAAACTGGGGTACTCAATGTGCTTTTTCCTGTCCGTCACCTTGGCGCCCAGACCCAACTGTGGATGCACCAGCACGGCTTCCATGCTGTCCTGCCGGTTAAAGCGCCTTGCCGTGTCACAGAGAAACACCACGGGAAACTCAAGCCCCTTGGACTTGTGCACGGTCATTATCTGTACGCCTGCGCCGCTGCTGCCGCTCCTGCCGGTGCTCTGATCCTTATCAGCCAGCTGACGAAGCCACAGCACAAAGCGGTGCAGCCCCTTATGTCCGCTGCCTTCAAAGCGCTGTGCCAGTTCCAGAAGCTCCATGAGGTTTTCACGCCTTGTGCCGCCGTCGGTCATGGCAGAGCACAGCGCCAGCATATCAAGCTCGTTTATAAGCTTCCACACAAGCTCCGCCGCGCTCATATCCGGCGCGATACTGCGAAGCTCATTGAGTTTATTGACAAAGGCGGCGCATTTTCCGTCACTCTCCGCAGCGGCGCAGAGCGCGGTATAAAAGTCGGCGTTTCGGTTTTTGCTGCGGATCTCGCTCAGCTCATCCGGCTCAAAGCCGAAGGCCACCGAGCGCAAGACTGCAATAAGGGCAATGTCCTGATGGGGATTATCTATCACAGCCAGCATACTGAGCATGAGGGAGATTTCAATACTGGTGAAAAACTCCCCGCTCTGCCCCGCCGACACGGGGATGCCCATCTCCGAAAGGGCGCGGCGGTAGATGCCGCCCACGCTGTTGGCAGAGCGCATGAGAAGGCAGATATCCCCATAGGCAAGGGGCCTGCCCTGAACTGTCATGCCGCTGTCCATCAGCTCTATTATCTTTCTGCCCACCATGACGGCTTCCATTGCCGTCTTGTCCGGGCTTTGCTCCTGCTCCTCATCGGGAGAGTCCAGCTCAAGGAGCATGAGCTGAGGTATCTGGCCTGCATCCTCATAGACTGCACCCTGCTTCAATGAGGCCGCCTCGTCATAGTCCAGCTCACCCAGCTCCCTTGACATACAAAGGGAAAATACGGCGTTGGCGCAGTCGAGAATTTCCCGCCTTGAGCGGAAGTTTTCCCTGAGCATTATGCGCCTGGGTTCACCTTCCCCGGCCTTATGGCAGTCGGAGAAGCTTAAATATTTCTCGGTGAAGATAGTGGGGTCTGCAAGGCGGAAGCGGTAGATGGACTGCTTTACGTCACCCACGAAAAAGAGGTTTTTGCCCTTTTGGGAGAGGGCGGAGAATATGGCGTCCTGCACCCGGCTCACGTCCTGATACTCGTCTACCATTATCTCGCTGTAGCGGGTGGAAAGCCTCCGGGCAAGCTCACTGGGGCTGCCGTCATCCTCGGTGAGAAGCTGCGCTGCCATATGCTCAAGGTCGGAATAGTCCACAAGGGCGGTGCGGCGCTTGTCCTTTGAATAGGCTTTGTCAAAGTCCAGCACAAGGGATAAAAGCGCATCCATGGCCGGCGCGGTGGAAGCAATCTCACAGAGAAGCTCATCGGAGGAGGCGTAAAGGCTTTTCTCGATGCTCTCCATGGCCTTTTTGCAGGCTGTGCGCCGAAGCTTGAGCCTGTCGGAAAGCTCCGGGTCGGGGGAGTTTCTGAGGATACCAAGGCGGGGAAAGGCGACCGGCAGGCAGGCGCGCGCCCTGTCCCAACCTGTGCGGGCAGCGTAAAGAAGCTGGGATATCCCCTCCGCCGTCTCACTGAAAGAGGCAAGATAGGCGGCGCTTATTTTCTCGTATTCCGCCATCTGGGCCATGAGCCGCTCAAGCTCTCCAAGCCAGTAGGCACAAAGATTTTCCACCTGAGAAAGTATCTCCCTGCCCCAGGGAGTGTCGCCCACATCGGAGTAAGCTTCCCGCATGAGCGCCACCTGCTCCCTTGCCCACTTTTCCGGCCGGGCGTGGCACTGTATTTTGCCGTGGAGAGAGAGGGCGAGCTTCACAAGGCGGCTGTCGTCCCGGCCCGCGCCTACGTTGTCAGCAAGGGCAAGAAAGCCAGGATAGCTGTCCGGGTCAGAGTAGCGGCTTTCCATGACGCGATCAAGGGCCGCATTTTTCATGCTCATGGCCCGCTCCTCGTCCACTATCTTAAAATCCGGGCTCAGGCCCATAAGGTGGCAGTTTTCCCGCAAAAGCGAGGCGCAGAAGCTGTGTATGGTACCTATCTGGGCACGGGAGCACAAAGCCAGCTGCCGCCGGAGCCGTCTGTTGTCCGGCTGCTGGGCCATAAGCTGAGCAAGCTCTTCCATAATGCGGCTTTTAAGCTCAGCGGCGGCGGCGCGGGTATAGGTGATGATGAGGAAGCTGTCCACATCCTCGCCCTGGCATATTCTCTTCATGAGCCGCTCGGTTATTACCCTTGTTTTGCCGCTGCCTGCCCCGGCGGAGACCAGAATTGCGCTGCCCCGGCTGTCAATGGCCTGCTGCTGGCTGTATGTGGGGTCAAACTTCGCCATCTTCTCCGCCTCCTTCCAGTTTTGCCCAGACCTGGTCGCTGCTGAGCTTTTGTATAAAGCGGCACTTTTCACCGTTCTCACCGTGGACAAAGTGGCAGGCGTCAAAGTAGTCGCAAAGGGCGCAGGCATTTTCCTGCTGATTGCGGTAATAGGGGTCTGCGGCGATACTGCCGGAGCGAAGCTCTCTGGCCATTCGGGTCAGGGTGTCCTGTATGCGTCGGGACAAAAGCCCAAGGCGTTCAAGGGAAGCCAGACCCTCGCCCTTGCTGCGGCCTGTAAAGCGCACGGGGATAAAGCGCTTGTCCTCGCCCTTTTCCCATGCCTCCATCAAGGCCTCATCGTCCAGCACAAGACCGCTGCGGCGAAGCTCCTCGCCCCGCTTTGTCTCTGCCTCATCTTCTGTGATATTCTTCTGCGCCGAAATCATGGCGTTTCTGGCGGGTACGTACATGACCCCGGCGGGGATGACTTCCTTTCCGTAGAGGCTGCCGCCCTCCTGCTGCAAGGCGAAAAGATACAAAAGCATCTGCAATCCCATGCCATACCATATGTCGGAAAGGGAAAATTTCTTTTTGCCTGTCTTATAGTCCACCACGCGAAGATAAAGCTTATCCTCGTGGAGCCAGCCGTCCACCCTGTCGGCAATGCCGGTGACGGTCAGGGCGGCATCGTCCTCGCCCAGCTCTATGGGGGCGATATCCTCCGCCTTTGAAAAGTCCAGCTCAAAGCTCAAAGGCTCAAAGTCGCTCTTTTTAAGCTCTGCCGCCATGTCCGCCACCACCTGACGCACGTCCTCCGTGACTCTTTTGAAAAGGTGGATAAAACGGCGGCTCTTTTCCTGAAAGTCGTTGAGCTCCTCGTGGACATATTTTTCCACGTATTTATTGCAAATTTCATCCAGCTGTGCATCGGGTACGGCCTTGAAGCCGCCCTGTGCCTGCACTTCCCTTGCCAGATTTTCCAGCACATAGTGCATGAAGGTGCCTATCTCCGGCGGCTTGAAGGAGGCCGGCTCGTAGGGCTTGGCCTTCAGGCCGTACTGGCAGAAGTAGGCAAACTTGCAGGAGGCAAACTTATCTATCCTCGATGCGCTCAGCTTCAGCTTTGAACCGTAGAGCGCCCGCACAGCCCCTGCCGAGAGCCGACCCCGGCTCATATTGGCAGAACGCTGCAAGGCCTCAAAACGCTCCGGCTGTGTGGTCTTGAAGTACGCGGCTGCGCTGCGCTCCAGCTCCCCGCCGCTCTTCAGACTTTGAGCTGCAAGGCTCAGAGCGGGGCTTTCCGAAAGGGAGCGTACATAGGATGTATCCACGGCTTTTCTTTCAATGCCGAAAATATCCTCCGCCCGCCTGAATACATAGGCCGGGCGCAGGGCTTCCCCTTCCTCGCTTCTGGCACTCATGCAAAGACTCAGACTCTCAGAAGGCAGGCTCAGACAGTTGTAGATAAGGGAAAATTCCCGCCACAGCTCCCATTCTCCACCGCCGCCCAGATCAATATTGTGTTCAAGGAGCGTTTTTCTCTCACTCTCTGAAAAGAGGCCGGCGCTCTCCTGTGCCATAGGCAGCCGTTCATCGCTGGCGCCCAGAACGATAAGGTGCTTTATGGAGCGGCGGCGCATCCTGTCAAAGTCACCGGCGCTGACTCTGTCCAGCGAGATGGGAATGGTGCCCACATCGTATTTTGAGAGCATCAGATTGAAAAGCCTGCCAAATTCGGCCCTGTCCATGGGACAGTCGCCCAGTATGGCGGCGCACTGCTCAAGAGCGGAGATCACTATCTCCCAAAGCTGCTGATACTCTGCTGCAAGCTCCGCTCTGCCGCTCAGCTGAAGCTCCGATGAGCGCTTTTCCAGTATGGCGGGCAGCTTCATGGTGTCAAAAAGATCTGCCAGCGCCTGAGCCTGCTCGGTGGCGGTCTGTGCGCTGCCGCTTTGCTCTTTGAAGCGCAGTATGGGCGCGGCAAGTCTTTGGCGAAGAGAATTGATATGGCGCAGCCTGTCATTTGCATCCTCGTCATATACGCCGCCGTAGCCGTCCGGATGCTGCCGCCAGGGCTTGTCGCTCTCCCAGCTCCATGCGCGAAGCTGCCATTTGAATACGTAGGCCTCAAGTATGTCGCACTCTGCCTGTGTAAGTCCGGACAGACCCGTGTGCATATAGCTTATCACATCGTCCACGTCCCAGCCGCCGTCCACAAGCTCGTACACCAGAGCTATCATAAGGGGAAGGGGCTTTTCGGGCAGGGCGCTCATGCGGGAAGTGAAAAGAGGCACACCGTAGTGCTCAAAAACGCTCTCCAGCGTGGTTTTATAGTCGTCAAAGCCCCGGACGGCCACGGCAATATCCCGCCAGCGGCACTTACCCTGGCGCACCAGCTCTATGCAGCGTCCGGCGGCGAACTCGCACTCTGCGGCAAGACTCTCCGCCACGTGGAGGCTGACGGCGCTCTCGCCCTCAAATTTCCGGGAAGTATAGGAGAACATATTATCCGTAAAAAAGCTGAGCGATTCCCGCTTGGCGGAGCTTTTTTCAAACTTTTCCAAGTGACAGGACAAGCCCAGCTCCTCCGCCGTGCGGACAAGCCAGCGAGCCTCTTTCCGGCTGAGCTGGAATATTTCGCTTTGCTCTGAGCTCTCGTCCACGGTCAGACATACGGTCACATTGACTCCCGCTCCCAGCATGGCGCGGATTATATTTCTCTGCTGGGCGGTAAAGTCCAGAAAGCCGTCGATATATACGTGAAAGCTTCCGTCCATGCCGCCCTCGGCGATCTGGGAGGCAAGGAGCGTCAGCCTGTCGGTGGGATCGGCATAACCGTTTGAAAGCACAGCTTCGTAGCCCTCCGCCACCAGAGCCAGATCCCTTAGCTTGTCGTCAAGGCCCTCCGGGCAGTCCCCGGCGGCATCAAAAAGCTGTTGGGAGCTAATGCAGGCGGTTTTCATCTCGTCCACGGCGGCAAGCAGCATATCCTGAGTCTCGCTGCGCCTTGCAGCGGAAGAATACACCGTCAGCCTTCCACCGATATTGGAAAGGGTCTGCGCCATACAAAGAAGCTTGCCGCCCTTGTCCAGATATTCCGCCGCACCCCCGCCCATACGGGCGGCCACACTGCGCGCAAGGGCGGTGAAGCTGAGTACCTCGGCGTAGAGGGAGAGACTGTCCCCGCAGACCTGAGCCAGCTCCCGCTCGGCCTCATGGCTGTACTGCTCGGGGACTATCATGATGCGCTTAGGGCTTTTCCCGCCCACCGCACGCTTTATCTCGTTTATGATGTGAGCCGTCTTGCCTGTACCGGCCTTGCCTGTGATGACAGTGAGCATCCCGCGCCTCCGTTGATTTTTCTTGGTATAAATTATATCCTCCGGTCACGGTGCAGTCAAGCAAAGGAACAAAAATTGTAAAGGAAACTTGACAACACGCGATCCTTGTGCTACACTCGCTTTGTAAAGGAAACTTGTCAAGCGAGGTGCTGCGAAATTGAAGAACAAAGTTGAACAGCTCAGAAAAGCGCGGGGGCTTAATCAGGAGGATTTTGCAAGGATGCTTTACGTTTCAAGGCAGACTATCAGCTCCATCGAAACAGGCAAGTATAATCCGTCGCTGGATTTGGCTTTCGCAATTGCGGATTTTTTCGGGAAACGCATAGAAGAAATTTTTATCTATGAGAAAGGGGCAGA
Source organism: Oscillospiraceae bacterium (assembly GCA_017398685.1). Lineage (GTDB taxonomy): Bacteria > Bacillota > Clostridia > Oscillospirales > Oscillospiraceae > Limivicinus. The sequence goes on along the minus strand of JAFQFH010000043.1, from coordinate 13,110 downwards.
AAATGAAGAAAAGTAATTTATTTGCAGGAATTGTTTATATATTGTTCGGCCTTGCTTGTCTTTGCGCCGCAATTTTGACCGAAACAAAATTGGACGGTATTTTCTGGGGCTTTGCAGGCGCGGGCATTTTCCCCGGTATTATGATGATATGTAAATATTTCTATTGGAGCGCTGAAAAAAATAAAGACCGCTACGAAGAACGGCTCGAAAATGAACGTATAGAAATGCATGATGAGCTGAAAACAAAGCTCAGAAATGAGGCCGGAAGATATGCCTACAATATTGGACTGCTGATTGTGAGCTTTTCCATTTTGGTTTTTGGCGTTCTCGGGGCTTTGGAGCTTATAGACTATGCACGGGCTATCATTTTGTACCTTAGCGTGTATCTTATAATTCAGGTAGCTGTGGGGATATTTATTTTCAACAGGCTCATGAAGAAGTACTGATGATTTTTTCTGAAAAAACAAAAGACCGACACCCCAAAGGGGTATCGGTCTTTTGGCACGCGGTAAGGGATTCGAACCCCTGACCTTCTGGTCCGTAGCCAGACGCTCTATCCAGCTGAGCTAACCGCGCATGTCTCAAACGAGAGCTTAGTTATGTTAGCACAGCTTCAAGAGAAAATCAAGCCTTTTTTTCGCTTTTTTGAAAAATTTTGCTTTTTCTTTTGCAGAGGACTTTTACAGGCCCATGATATCGGAAACGGAATCGGCCACATCGCCCATGGTGCGAAGAGTACGGCCCACCACACTTCTTGCGGAGCGGTTCTTTTTAGGGCGCATGGCCATTGCGGAAATGCCGCCCACCAGAACGCCCATGCCCATGCCGATGTAAAAATTTTTCTTATTCATGCTCTTCTCTCCTAAATTTTGTTTGCGCTGTTATTATGTGCATAATCGGCGTTGATTAGAGAAGGTAAAATGTGGTACAATAAAGAATAATAAATTTTCACCAAGCGGAGGAGCAGAGCATGAGCGTAAAAATACTTGCCGTAGGCGATGTCTGCGGCGAGCCGGGGATGGAATTTCTGGAAAAGCGGCTGCGTGAATTCAAGCGGGAGCGGGAAATAGATTTCATCGTGGTCAACGGCGAAAATGCAAACGTTGTTGGCATAACCCCCAGACAGGCGGACGCCATCTTCCGCGCCGGTGCGGATGTGATAACCCTCGGCAACCACACATGGACACGCACGGAGCTTCGCCCCTATCTGGACGAGCGGCGCAAGATACTGCGCCCGGCAAACTTTGGCCCCCAGTGTCCCGGCCGGGGTATAGCCGTGTACAATACCAAATTCGGCGATGTGTGCGTTTTGAACCTTATGGGCCGCTTCACCCTTGACACCAACACCGATAACCCCTTCGTCATAGCCGACGGCTACATGGAGGAGATAAAGGAGAAGATAATCCTTGTGGATTTCCACGCAGAAGGCAGCAGCGAAAAGCGGGCTATGGGCTTTCTGCTGGACGGCAAGGCCAGCGCGGTCTGGGGCACCCACACCCACGTGCAGACCTCCGATGCCTGTGTGCTGCCCAAGGGCACAGGCTATATAACAGACCTTGGCATGACAGGCCCCATAAACTCCGTGCTGGGCATTGACCCGGAGCAGAGCATAGGCAAATTCATGGGCGATCCGCCCAGACGCTACGAGTCTGCGGGCGGGAAATGCTCCATGGAGGGCTGCATATTTGAGATTGACCCGGAGACAGGCAGATGCCTCGGGGTGGAGAGTGTGAGACTTATATGAACAAGCTTAAAATTTTGCACATTGCAGATATGCACATGGACTCGGCCTTTCAGGGCCTGGGTCTGGGCAAGGCTGTGGTACGCCGGGGAGAGCAGCGGCAGCTTCTTTCCCGCATGGCGGAGCTTTGCGAACGTGAGCATGTTGACCTTGTGCTCATGAGCGGCGACCTGCTGGACAGCGACAGCAGCTATTTTGAGACCGGCGAAGAGCTGGCGGCCAGCCTTGCCTCCATCAAGGCCCCGGTCTTTATTGCTCCGGGCAACCACGACTATTATTCCCCCCGCTCTCCCTATGCAAGGCTCAAGCTGCCGGAAAATGTACATATCTTCACTAAAAATACCATTGAGCAGATGGAGCTTAAAAGGCTTGGAGTGCGTGTATACGGTGCGGCCTTTACAGACAAGAGCAGCCCTGCGCTGCTGACGGGCTTTGCCGCTCCCAGAGAAGAGGGAATATACAATATTCTCTGTGTCCACGGAGAAGTGGGAGCCGCCCAGAGCAAATATAACCCCATCACGGTGGAAGAGCTTGCATCGAGCGGCATCCACTATGCCGCCCTCGGCCACGTACACAAGGCCTCCGGCTTGCAGAAGGCGGGGGACACATGGTATTCCTGGCCCGGCTGCCCGGAGGGGCGCGGCTTTGACGAGCTGGGTGAGAAGTATGTGAATATTGTGGAGCTTTCGGAGGAGGGCTGCACCCTGACACAGCACAGCATCGCCCACCGCCGCTACGAGATTTTGAAGGTGGATGTGAGCGCCACTGAGCCCCTGCTGGCCATACACACCATGCTGCCCGACGAGACGGTGCGGGATGTGTACAGGATAGTGCTCACCGGCGAGACCGATCAGGCCCCGGATCTCAGCTCCCTGCAATATAATCTCTCCGAATTTTTCTTTGAGCTTCAGATAAAGGATGAGACCCGCATCCGCCGCAATGTGTGGGAGCGGGCCGGGGAGGACAGCCTCCGGGGTATCTTCCTTGAAAAGCTCAAGGCTAGATACGATCAGTGCAGCAGCGATGAAGAGCGGCTTCTGGTGGAGCAGGCGGCCCGCTGGGGCCTTGCGGCCCTTGACAGAGGGGAGGAGGTAGTGACCCATGAAGATAAATAAACTTACAGCCTCCTTCGGGAAACTTGAAAACGATACACTCAAACTCCACGAGGGCCTGAACGTGATATACGCCCCCAACGAAAGCGGCAAGTCCACATGGTGCGCTTTTATCCGCGCAATGCTCTACGGGGTGGATTCCTCCCAGAGAAGCCGCGCAGGCTTCCTGCCGGACAAGCTGCGCTATGCCCCCTGGTCCGGCGCGCCTATGGAGGGCAGTATGGAAGTCACTGCCGACCGCTGCGATATAACCATAAGCCGCACAACCAAGACCAAGAGCGCACCCATGCGCGAGTTTTCCGCCACCTACACCGGCAGCGGCGTCACCGTTGAGGGTATCACCGCCGCCAACTGCGGGGAGATGCTCACAGGTGTCACGAGGGATGTTTTCCGCCGCAGCGCCTTCGTGGAGCAGGGTACCGTGGCAGTTACCGGAAGCCCGGAACTTGAAAAACGCATAAGCACCATCGTCTCCACCGGCGAGGAGCAGGTGTCCTACTCCGAGGCCGACGAGATGCTGCGCTCATGGCTGCGCCGCCGCCGCTTCAACCGCCGTGGTCTTATCCCCCAGCTTGAAGGGGCTATGGACGATGTGCAACGCAGGCTCAGCGATATGGATATCTCCGCCCGGGACATTGAGGAGATGGAAAATCGCCTTGAGGACAGCCGCAGACACTGCGCCCAGCTTGAGGCGGAAGTGACCGAGGCCAGAAAAAAGCAGCGCCGTGAGGCGCTGGAAATGCTGCATCAGGGCCGGGAAGAACTGAAAGAGCGTTCTGAGCGCCACGACGAGGCACTCGCTGTAGTTGCCCAGCGCAGGGATGAGCTGCGCTCCGGCCAGTTTCAGGGCCAAAGCCTTGAGGCCGTGGAGCAGCTTGTGGACAACGATATGCAGGAGCTTAAAATGCTCCGCGAACAGCGTAAAAAACGCCCCTCTCTGGCGCTGGCTCTGCTGTTTTTCGTGCTGAGCGCCGTATTTGCAGGGCTTTACGCCAAGTTTGAGTATATTTATCTGATAGTGGCTGCCGCTGTGGGCTGCCTTGTGGCTGTGGTGCTGCTTATGCGCTTTTCCGCAAAGCGAAGCTCGGTGCAGCAGGCCCTTGACTGGCAAAGGCAGATTTTGAGCCGATATTCGGCGGATAATCCCTCCCAGATAATAGATGCCCTCAGTGAGCACCGCAGACTCTGGGGTGAATTGCAGGAGGCGGAGGAACAGGAGTATGTGAGCCGCCTTGACTATGAGGACGCCAGAGCCGCCCTTGAAAAGCTGGAAGAGGCTGCACTGGGCGATCTGGACTTTACCGGCGGCTCATCCCCCGCGGCGCTTCTCTCAAGGGAGCTGAGTGCGGAGCGGGCCAATGCCGAACGTATTTCTGCCCAGATAGCCTCGCTGCAGGGCAGGCTTGCCGCCACCGGCGATCCGCTGGTTTTGTCCAGTGAGCTCAGCCGCATGGAGGACGAGTACGAACAGCTCAACCGGGAGTATGACGCAATCGCTCTGGCAGTGGACACTCTCCGCGCTGCCGATGAGCAGATACAAAGCCGCTTTTCTCCCCAGCTTGGTAAGCTTGCGGGCCACTATATGTCCATCGTTACCGGCGGCCGCTATTCGGATATCTTCATAAACCGGGACTTTAGCGCAAAGATACGCACGGCCGACGATGCAGTGGCCAGAGAGAGCGAGTATCTCTCCGCCGGAACTATAGACCTTCTCTATCTTGCCGTGCGCCTTGCAGTGTGCGAGCTGGCCTTGCCCGATGGGGAGACCTGTCCTCTTATAATAGACGATGCTCTTGTCAATCTGGATGAGCAGCGTTTTGATCAGGCCATGCTTTTGCTTAAAGAGATCGCCAAGACCAGACAGGTGGTGCTCTTCACCTGCCGCGCTCCCAAGCCTCTTCTGCCTGCGGCAGAGGAGAAGAAGTGAGGGCGCTGCTGTGCAGGATTTGAAAGGGGGACATGAGCTGTGGACTTGAAAAAGGTGAGAAAAATCAGCATAATTATCTACAGCGTTTTTGCCGTACTTATGCTGCTTATGGTGATCACGCTCAAGGCCCCTTTCGGAATTGCAGCCGTGGGAGTGCTGATCGCGTACGGACTGTTCGTCTCCACCTTCTGGCGCTGCCCCAAATGCGGGAAGGCATTGGGCTATCTCTGGGCAAAGCATTGCTCCGACTGCGGCGAGAAAATTTGCTGAATATTCCTGCGAAAATACAGAGTTCCCGTAGGGGTCGATACCCACATCGACCCGAAAAAAGCACCCTGATGTTTTTCATCAGGGTGTTTTGCGTTTCATATTCATCTCATGCCGCTGCCAAGGTAGCCTTCAAGGATGAGGCTTGCCGCCACCGCGTCCACCACCTTGCGGTGCTTTTTTTCTTTTTTGCCGCTGGCGTGGAGAATGGCATGAGCTTCTATGCTGCTGCGGCGCTCGTCCCAGAGCCGCACTTCAAGGCCGCTTCTCTCCGTGAGCATTGCAGCAAACTGGCGGCTTTTTTCCGCCCGTGGGCCTTCGCTGCCGTCCATATTCTTGGGCAGGCCCAGCACAAAACGCTCCACTTCCCGCGCCTTTGCCTCCTCACAGATGCGCTCCGCCGCTCTTTCCATATTCCATTCGTTCATGGTCCAGGCATCGCCGCAGAGGGTGCCGGTCAGGTCGGAAACCGCCAGACCTATGCGCTCATCGCCGTAGTCTATGGCCATAATTCTCATAACATTTCTCCTTTAAAATAAGCCGAACTGGGCCCGGATGGGGCCTGCCATGTACAGAGAGCCCACGGCGCAGACCATACCGTCCTCGCCGGCAGCACTCCGGGCGGCGACAACGCCATCTTCTATGCTGTCAAAATACATTACTTCCTTGCCAAAAGAGCTGAGCTTTTCAGCAAGAGCGGCGGCACTCAGCGCCCTTTCGCTCTCGGGGCTCACGCACACATACATGTCCGCGGCTTCGTCGAGAATGCGGATAAGCCCCTCGTAGTCCTTGTCTGCCAGTACGCCCACAAGCAGTACCCGCTTTTTGTCCGGGAAGTAGCGCAGAAGATTATCCCGCACGGTCTGGGCACACTGGGGGTTGTGCCCGCCGTCCACCACGAAATAAGGCTCGTCAGACACCACTTCAAAGCGGGCGGGCCAGCTTACGGCGTAAAGCCCCCGCTCCAAGGCATCGGGAGAGATATCCCAGCCCAGCTCACAAAGCTTTTCCACGCAGTCAATGACCACGGCGGCATTTTTCATCTGGTGCTCCCCCAAAAGGGGCAGGGCGTAGCTTGTACCCTTGTACAGAAAAGCCTGACCGTCCAGACTGTCAAAAATCTGCTCCAGTGCGGAAAAATTGCTGACTGTCAGCTCAGAGCCTTTGAGAACGCACTGCTCTTTTATGACATCTATCACACTTGCCTGCTGCTCATATACCACGCAGGGACGATTTTCCTTTATAATACCGGCCTTTTCACAGGCGATTTTTTCCACCGTATCGCCCAGAACGCCGGTATGGTCAAGGCCGATGTTCATGATAACGGAAACTTCCGGGCCTTTTATTATATTGGTTGCGTCAAATCGCCCGCCAAGCCCAGTCTCCAGCACCACGATATCGCAGTTTTCCTCTGCAAACCACAAAAAGGCCGCTGCCGTCATAAGCTCAAACTCGGTGGGGTGGTCGTCCTCCATGGAGTCGGCAATGGGCTTTATGCGGCTGACTATCTCTGCCAGAGTCTCGTCGGGAATCTGCTGTGAGTTTATCTGCATACGCTCGTTGAAGCGGAAAAGGTAGGGGGAAGTATAAAGCCCGGTGCGATATCCCGCGGCCTTTAAAACGGAGGAGAGCATAGCCGCGCAGCTGCCCTTGCCGTTGGTGCCGGCAATGTGTATATACCTGAGCCTGTTTTGCGGCTCGCCCAGTGCAGTGCAGAGCCTTTCTATCCGCTCAAGCCCCGGCTTTGAGCCGAAAAAACCCACGCTTTCCATATATTCCAAAGCTTCTTTATAGTCCATTTGCTACTCCGGCGGGCCATAAATTCAAAGCAGCCGCCCGCTCAGATGAATATATCATCAAAAGCCCCTCTTATCAAGGAAAATTCCCTTAAAAAAACTCAAAATAATTGTTGACCTTGGCGAAAGGCTGTGTTATATTATGAATTACCTGTCGGACGAGAGGTCTATTTTTGTGCGCTTTTTTGGGCATAAAAATTGCCGGAAAGTCCATATACAGGGAGGCAATGCCCGGTCAACTGCCGGGTAAATAAAATAGGAGGTGCCGAAAGAATGGCTGCAGACGCAAGAGTTAAAATCACACTCAGATGCGATGAATGCAAGCAGAGGAACTACAACACGGTCAAGAACAAAAAGAACACCACCGACCGTTTGGAGCGCAACAAGTATTGCCCCTTCTGCAGAAAGCACACCAAGCATGTAGAAACCAAGTAAGTCTGAAAGGATGCGTGAAAATGGCTGAAGAAAAGAAAGTCAACGCTGCCCCCGCAAAAGCCGTCACCGCCGTTAAGAAAGACGATACCAAGCTCGGTTTTTTCAAGAGAATCGGCAAGTGGTTTCGCGAGATGAAGAGTGAGCTGAAGAAGGTCATCTGGCCCACCGGCAAGACCCTCACCAACAACACTCTCATTGCTCTTGGCATGATGGTGATTTCCGCTGTACTCGTTTGGGGTTTTGACGAGCTGGCACAGATGCTTGTCAGGGCGCTCTTTACATTAGCGGGTTAATAACATGGCTGAAGAAGCAAAATGGTATGTTGTTCATACCTATTCCGGGTATGAAAACGCAGTATCCGCCGCTATCATGAAGGCAGCGGAAAACCGCAGAATGACAGACCTGATAAGGGAAGTCAACATCCCCATGGAGACCGTCACTGAGTTCACAGACAACGGTGAAAAGACCGTGGAGCGCAAAGTGTTCCCCGGCTACGTGCTGGTCAAGATGATAATGACGGATGAAAGCTGGCACCTTATCCGCAATGTCCGCGGTGCAACAGGCTTCGTAGGTTCCGACGGCAAGGCCGTCCCCCTGACGGAGCAGGAAATTTACGATCTGGGCGTCGAGCGCAGGGAGATCGTCGTCGGCTATCAGCTGGGCGACACTGTCAGGGTCAATGACGGACCTCTGGCAGGCTTCAACGGCATTGTGGACGAGCTGGAACCCGACAAGAACAGGGTCCGCGTCGTCGTCTCCATGTTCGGCAGGGAAACTCCGGTGGATCTGGAGCTGGACCAGGTCGAAGTCATCAAAGATTAATAAGAAAGAGGTGCTGTAAATGGCACAGAAAGTAGTTGGATACGTAAGATTCCAGGTTCCTGCCGGCAAGGCAACTCCGGCTCCCCCCGTCGGCCCTGCTCTGGGTCAGTACGGTGTTAACATCGGTCAGTTCACCAAGGACTTCAACGAGCGCACCAAGAACGACATGGGTCTGATGATCCCCGTCGTCATCACCGTGTACTCCGACCGTAGCTTTACCTTCGTTTGCAAGACCCCTCCTGCCGCCCTGCTTATCAAGAAGGCCTGCGGCATCGAGACCGCTTCCGGCGTGCCTCAGAAGGACAAGGTCGCTACCATCAGCAAGGAAGATGTCCGCAAGATCGCCGAGCAGAAGATGCCCGACCTCAACTGCACTGACATTGACTCTGCTATCAGCATGATAGCCGGTACCTGCCGCTCCATGGGCGTAGTCGTCGGCGACTGAGTACCTAAACGTGGGAGGATTTATCCATCCGACTCAACCACAATATTAGGAGGAAAACAAATTGTTTAGAAGTAAGAATTATAAAGAGAGCTCCAAGCTCATTGATAAACAGGCACTTTACGATCCCATGGAAGCCCTGAGCCTTGTCTGCTCCGCCAGCAAGGCCAAGTTCGACGAGACCGTCGAGCTGCACGTCAAGCTCGGTGTTGACGGCCGTCACGCAGACCAGCAGGTCCGCGGCGCTATCGTCCTGCCCAACGGCACCGGTAAGAGCGTCCGCGTTCTGGTCTTCTGCAAGCCCGAGCGCGTTGAGGAAGCTATGGCAGCCGGCGCAGATTACGCAGGCGCTATGGAACTGGTCGAGAAGATCCAGAAGGAAAACTGGTTCGAGTTCGACACTGTTATTGCCAGCCCCGACATGATGGGTACTGTCGGTCGTCTGGGTAAGATCCTTGGCCCCAAGGGTCTGATGCCCTCTCCCAAGGCCGGCACCGTCACCCCCAACATCAAGCAGGCTATCACCGAGGCTAAGGCCGGTAAGGTCGAGTACCGTCTGGACAAGACCAACATCATCCACTGCCCCATCGGTAAGGTCAGCTTCGGTGCAGAAAAGCTGTACGAGAACTACGTGGCTCTCCTGGGCGCCATCATCAAGGCAAAGCCCGCAGCCGCAAAGGGTCAGTACATCAAGTCCTGCGTCACCGCCTCCACCATGGGCCCCGGCGTGAAGATCAACGCCCAGAAGCAGCTGTAATTTTACAAGAGTCTGAAAACCGCGCTCTCACCGGAGAGCGCGGTTTTTCGCGCTGTTGAAACATACTAGGGCGGTTTTGCGTCATAAAAACAAATAGACTTTTCATTTGTGATAGTGTATAATATCTGCGATAAATTTAAGGATGTGTTTTAAATGAAAGGCAAACTCGTTACTATTCTTTTTATAATCGTATTTATATTGCTGGTGGCGGTCATCATCTCCCTGCTCACCGACGATCAGGGTGTGACCGACATCAACGATTACCGTCTTGAGTCTATCCAGACCAATACCCCCATACTGGTGGATGTGCCCACGGCGCCGCCTGCGGTAACCGCAGTCCCCACTATGCTGCCCCTGCCCACGCCGGAGCCCACACCCATTCCCGTACCCACCTTTGCACCCACGCCTCCTCCCACACCCGTACCTACCCCCACTCCTGTGCCCATCATCACCGATCTTGGTGCAGGCAGCTTCCGCTCCAACACAGGACGCTTTATAGACGTGGTGGCAGATTACTCTGTTACTGCCATTGACGCAAGTCAGGTGCGCGTGGATGTGGCAGTCGCTGTGGAGTCTTACAGCCTCCACGTCATTGCAGCCCCTTCCGTGAACGTAAGCTTTGCCGGTGAGTTCAAGACCCTCAACGCCCCTGCCATCACCTATGACGGCAAGGACCACATGAGAAACGAGCTGGCCTCCACAAGCTTTGTCGTTGATCTGCCTGCCGGCGCTTCCAATACATACACGTTGGCTGTTGAGTGGCAGTTCGGCGGCTGGTACATGAATACGGAGCTGCCCGTCATCGAGTGCGGCGGCCCTGTGAGCATCGTGAGGTAAAAATTAACAGTCTTCAATCAACAAAGCTCTCCATGCGCCATGGAGAGCTTTGTCACATATTATCCTATTCTTCTTTCAGATCCTCCGGCAGGACAGTCATCAGATCCTCCTTGCCGGGGTTTTCCATGGCGGCCACACGGTTGGACTGGCGCACTATCATGTCCTCAAAGCAGTTTCGCACGTCGCGGCCGTTGCCGAAATTGTCGTCACGCTCCTCATACATCTTTGCGAACATATCAAGCGCGTACTTTTCCGCCTCCTCGCTGAGCGTATAGCTGTTCTTGGAGCACTGGCTGCGGAATATGGCCATGAGCTGCTCGCCGTTGTAGTCGGGGAAGTGGAAATACTTGTTGAAGCGGGATTCAAGGCCGGGGTTGGAGTCCAGAAAGCCCTGCATGGGCTCGGTGTAACCGGCGACAATCACAATAAGGTCATCCCTGTGATCCTCCATGGCCTTGAGAATAGTCTCGATAGCCTCGCGGCCAAAGTCGTTCTCGCCGCCGGAGGACAGGGAATAGGCCTCGTCTATGAAAAGAACGCCGCCAAGGGCGGACTTTATGGCCTCCTGAGTTTTAAGGGCCGTCTGCCCCACGTAGCCGGCAACCAGACCCGAGCGGTCAACCTCCACAAGCTGGCCCTTGGACAGTACGCCGATAGCGGCATAAAGGCCGCTGACAAGGCGGGCTATGGTGGTCTTGCCGGTGCCGGGGTTGCCCATGAACACCATGTGCAGTGACATGGGCGGCACGGGCAGTCCGTTTTCTTCACGGAGCTTTCTCACCTTTACAAGATTTACAAGGTTTTTGACATCCTTCTTAACCTCGTCCAGACCCACAAGATCGTTGAGCTGCTCCATAAGCTCATCAAAGTCCGGCTTGGGGGCGGCCTCAGCCTCGGCCTTTGTCTCAGCTTCGCCGCCGGCACCCTGTACCTGTACCCGGTGCTTGTCGGTGAAGGCCTGCTCACCGGAGGTCACAAAGTCCAGAGGGTTCAGCGCCTCTCTTGACTTGCTGACGCCGTTTGTGTCGCAGATGGCATTGAGCTTGTCCGTACACTCGGTTATAAACTGGGCCTCATTATAGGTCACTTCGTCATCCACCGCAGCAAGATACAAAAGCAGATTTGTCAGCATACGCACAAAGGTGCGGGAGGTCTGGCTGCCGCGCTTTGCATCACTTTCTGCCAGATTCCAGAAGAACACCGGGGGCATGAACTCATCCCCCTTGCAAACGGCGCTGGTCAGACTCCAGAGCATCCACTTGGGCTGGGCCTGATTTTTGGAGTAGAGCTGGTTTGCAAGCTCCACATGCTTTTCGGTAATGCCGCTGGCGTGGCTCCAAAGCTGCATGGCGCAGCCGGTCATAAACCTGTCCAGCTCCTCGGCCAGGGCATAGCCGCCCAGACGGTAGAAAGCATCGGTGTTGGCAACATATATTTTGTGAAATTCCTCGGGGGAGCGATTCCATGTGGTAGGCATAGGGCAGCACCTCGTTATAGTGTCTTTTGCTTTATTATAGTACAAAAAAAGGCCGGGTCAAGAAATTTTCGCCTGCCCGGCTTTTGAATTTATATATTAGGCTTTCTCCCGCGGTTTTTGGACTTTTTGGGCATGAGTTTAACATCTTTGGGCATTTTTGCCTTGCTTTGCGTAACTCTCTTCCACACGCTTTCAAAGCCCTCCAGTTCCTTTTTGAAATCTCTGGACAATTTCTTCCCTCCTGTCACAATTTCCCGCATTATCCTATGCACGCTCTTGCAAAGGTGTTAAAAATGTGCGATAATGAAAAAAATATCAGGGATTGCGAGGCTGATACTATGCCAAGATTTTTCATTGCAGGCACAAATATTCTCGGCGGTATGGCATACATGCGCGGTCGGGATGCAGAGCATGTGCACGTGCTGCGTATGCGCCCCGGTGAGGACATGATAATATGCGACGGTCAGGGGACTGACTATAAGTGCCGCCTTGTGAAGGCCGACAAGGAACAGGTGGAGGCCGAGGTCGTTGAGGTGGTCCGCTGCCCTGCCGAACCCAGTGTGAAGGTGACAATTCTGTGCGGCTTGCCCAAAGGGGACAAGACCGACTATATAATCCAGAAATGTGTTGAAGCCGGTGCTGACGAGATACTGTTCTTCAACTCCGCCCGCTGCATCGCAAAAAAGGGCAATGAGGAAAAGAAGCTTGAGCGCTGGCAGCGCATTTCCGAGGAAGCTGCAAAGCAGTCAGGCCGCGGCATCATCCCCCAGGTACGCTGGGCCGGTGAGCTGGCGGAGGCTTTTGACATTGCAGTGAAGAAGGATCTGGCCCTTTTCATGTATGAAACCGGCGAGAGAGAGGCGCTCAATGCGGTGCTGGATGAAAACAGGGATGTTTCCAGTATTGCCATTATGACAGGCCCTGAGGGCGGCTTTGAAAAGTTTGAGGCAGACCTTGCCAAGATAGTGGGTATGCACATCTGCTCCATGGGTGAGCGTATCTTAAGATGCGAGACTGCACCTGTGGTGGCCCTCACCGCTGCCATGTACGCCACCGGCAATCTGGCCTGAAATTGCGAAAACTGAATAGTGAATAATGAAAAATGAATAGTTTTTGCCCGTGCCGCATACTTTGCGGTACGGGTTTTTCACTGCAAGCCCATTTCAGAAAAATATTTTTAAATTTCCACTAAAAATATGCGTGAAACTATTGCAAAATGGGAAAAATTCTGGTATTATACCAGAGCATTTCGCACGGAGGCGGACTTTCCCCATGTGGCCGCAAGGCTTGGTGGAGGGGTTGAAGCCTTCGGAGGAAAAAACAAATTATGGAGGAAATGAAATGTCAGTAGTATCTATGAAGCAGCTGCTGGAAGCCGGTGTCCACTTCGGTCACCAGACCCGCCGCTGGAACCCCAAGATGGCCGAGTACATTTACTGCGAGCGTAACGGCATCTACATCATCGACCTGCAGAAGACCGTCAAGAAGATGGAAGAG